>NZ_JAWRXS010000772.1:0-242 GCF_046534915.1 Burkholderia sp. SIMBA_051
CCGCCGAAGCCCGTGGGCGTGTCGGCTTGCGTGATCTCGCGCATCGGCACGCGGATGTCGGGCTGCGAGCCGGTGACGTAGATCTTGCGGGAATTGGGCAGCGGCGCGATCGCGGCTTCGTCGACGTGCGCGTTGGCGGAAATGAATTTGGGATTCGCGTTCATGCGTCTCTCTCTCCATGAAGCAGTGGGGGAACAACGGCTTAGCAGGAGACGAAACGGAACGTGGACGGACTTCGCTTT
>NZ_JAWRXS010000773.1:0-242 GCF_046534915.1 Burkholderia sp. SIMBA_051
ATCGGGGTGCGCCTCCAATGCAGCCAGGACGAGATGCCGCAAATACGGTTCGCCCGCATATTTGCGCGCCCCCGCCGACGCCTGCAGGATCACCGGGCTCGCGGTGGCCTCGGCGGCCTGCATGATCGCGTGAATCTGCTCCATGTTGTTGACGTTGAACGCCGGCACGCCGTAGCCGTGCTCGGCCGCGTGGTCCAGTAGTTGCCGCAGTGCTATGAAGGCCATCGCAAACTCCTTGAGCT
>NZ_JAWRXS010000774.1:0-242 GCF_046534915.1 Burkholderia sp. SIMBA_051
GCCAAACAAAAACCCGCCAATCGTTGCAGCAAAGCAAACCATGACAATTAAAAGTACATTCTCTTTATTGTTCATAAGTATCCATATTGTGTGTTGTTGTTCTTCTTATAGAAATTTTGAATAAAAGCTGGTTGAAACTTTATTTGATATAGCTCGACTCTCTCTCTATCAATTCAAAATCTAAAATATGTCTTAATTCCAAACTTTTTAAATTGCTCATATTGTCATATTGGCCAGAAGCG
>NZ_JAWRXS010000775.1:0-242 GCF_046534915.1 Burkholderia sp. SIMBA_051
GTGGCTCGACCTTGCTCACGCACAACAGCCCGTTCACCAGGCGGTATTCCAGGCGCCAACTGGCCAGCTCACGGGTTGGCAGAACGATCGATGTGACCCAGTCAGTATTGATCAGGTTCATCGTATAAAGGGCAACGGGCTGGCCGTTGTCGCCCTTATAAGGGCGCTCGCGCAATTCGATGCGGCCATCGTCGCGTTCGATTTCCAGCAGGATCTCCTTACGCTCGTCGCTGATCGAGCAG
>NZ_JAWRXS010000776.1:0-242 GCF_046534915.1 Burkholderia sp. SIMBA_051
GTCTGATCCGTACCCGTCACGGCCCGATTTCGCTGCCGAAGGGTTTGAAGCGCGGGCGCTGGGAAGAGCTCGAGGACAATCAGGTTCGCGCGCTGATGGCGTCGGTCGGCCTGAAGGCGCCGACGGAAGAAAAGGGCGGTCGCGGCGCGGCGCCGGAGCGCAAGCAGCCGGATCCGATGCAAACGTCGATGGGCTTCATCAATCGTGAGCCGGTGCTGATGTCGCACGGCCGTTTCGAGCAG
>NZ_JAWRXS010000777.1:0-242 GCF_046534915.1 Burkholderia sp. SIMBA_051
GCCGTTGCGGAAGAGGACAAATGGGGCAATCACTGGTTATCCAAGGTGCGATCGGTCAACAAGATCGACGCCGCCGTCGCGCTTGCTATGGCGCTGGGGGCGGCAAACGCCGTGGTGGAAGAAAGCGCGGGCTTGGATGACTACCTTGAAAACGGATTTTTTGGGCTGATCGGCTAATGGCTAAAACGCGTTGGTACAACCCGCTCACCTGGCGCATGTTCGGCTACAACGACCCGAAGACG
>NZ_JAWRXS010000778.1:0-242 GCF_046534915.1 Burkholderia sp. SIMBA_051
GAGCACGCGAGCTTCAACGTCGCGATGGCGCTGCTGTTCGGCCGCACGCTGATGGCCGGCCAGGTGCCGCTGTGCACGCGCTTCGCGGCGATGATTCACGGCGAGATCACGCCGGCCGTCGCGCGCTACACGCGGCGCATCACGCTCGCGTGGGCGCTGTTCTTCGTCGCGATCGCGGCCGTGTCGACGCTGCTGTTCGCGACCGCGCCGATCGCCGCGTGGTCGACCTTCGCCAACTACCT
>NZ_JAWRXS010000779.1:0-242 GCF_046534915.1 Burkholderia sp. SIMBA_051
GTGTTCACCCACAGTTAACGAAGCGCTGTGGCGCCCGTCCTAGTTCAGCGTCGGAGGTGTCTGTTCTACTTGAAACATGACTACTTTGACTGATATTGCAGTTGCTGGCATCGAGGACCAGCCGAACAACGACAACAACACCAACAACGCACTCATGATCGCACTGGACGTGGACGGCACTTTGGTCGATCACGACGGGCACATGTCACCGGAGGTCCGCTCCGCCGCCCAAGCCGTGGTCG
>NZ_JAWRXS010000780.1:0-242 GCF_046534915.1 Burkholderia sp. SIMBA_051
GTCACGTCAGACGGGCGGAGCGCGAGCAGCCAGGCGAAGCACGCGACTGCCTCAAGTACGCCCGCGAAGGCGAGTCCGGTCACGAGTTCCGCGCGCGGCGCGGTCACTTCGAAGGCAGTCAGAGCGCCAGTCACGGGATCAGCCAAGGCTGCGGCGCGCTCGGCGGCGACGCGATCCTGCGCGGCCTCAGCGCGGCGCGCGGCGGCCAGCTCGGTGTCGAATTCCTCTATGCGGGCGGCAGC
>NZ_JAWRXS010000781.1:0-242 GCF_046534915.1 Burkholderia sp. SIMBA_051
TGCTGGCAGTTGCGAAGGAAGTGGAGTGGCATTGCATCTTCGCCGATGGTTTCATCGATAACATCGTCGGCGCGTATTGTGTCCACCATTGTTCGCTCGCCAGATTCGCTACCGCTTCAACCGCCACAGACCGCGAGCGCTGATCACCGCCAGCGCGTCGGTCAAGACTGCACTACCAGATATCAAACCGGTTTCTCACGCACCAGAAACGTCGCTTCGCGATGACTGGACTCTCTGCCAGG
>NZ_JAWRXS010000782.1:0-242 GCF_046534915.1 Burkholderia sp. SIMBA_051
GCCGTAGGCCGACAACAGCGTCTGCTGGCGCTTCATGCGGCCCAGCAGTTCGCCCAGCCGGGCCAGTTGCGGGAGCGCCAGGTCCCGCGTGAGCGCGTCGTTTTCGAGGATACGCACCAGCAGGTCGTACTTCATGGCGCGGCCGGCTTCGTCCAGCGGCGCGGTCGGCTCCGCGATCCGCAGGCGTTCGACCAGCTCGCAGTATTGCTGCCCGTGGGCCATCGCCGTATCCCAGTCGCCGG
>NZ_JAWRXS010000783.1:0-242 GCF_046534915.1 Burkholderia sp. SIMBA_051
GGTCACGCGATGGACATGGATCCGCCGCCGGCACCCGTCGTGCAGTTCGCTGCGACGTGCGGCACCGATGCGCTCACGTATTCGCTCGACCGGCCGGGGATGAGCGCGTTCGTGCGCGAGGACGGCGTCGTTTATCACACGTACTCCACCTATGCGCGCGGGCTCGACGGGCTGTGGGGGATGTACCAGTGGCTCGATCGCGCGCCGCGCGGACGCAACGAGGCCGGCCCGTGGTGGCGCCG
>NZ_JAWRXS010000784.1:0-242 GCF_046534915.1 Burkholderia sp. SIMBA_051
CGTGTACATGACCAACACGTTCGACAAGAAGGAAAACGTCGCCTTCAAGCACCTCGCGCTCGGGCTCGAGATGGTGCGCGACGGCAAGGCGACGGCGGACGTGCGCGCGCCGTTCGTCGCGTGGGCCGCGCATCATACCGACATCGTCGTGTCGCACCACTGGGAAAACGGCCTGAACTACCTGCTGTACGACGCGCTGTACGGCAACTACCCGCTCGTGCACAACTCGGCGTTCCTGCGCG
>NZ_JAWRXS010000785.1:0-242 GCF_046534915.1 Burkholderia sp. SIMBA_051
ATGGCGATTTCGCGCGCGCGGGAATTCGAAGCGGACCGTGGCGGCGCGCAGATTTCCGGCGACCCGCAGGCGCTTGCCTCGGCGCTCGACAAGATCCACCGCTACGCGAGCGGCATTCCGTTTCCCACGGTCGAGCAGCATCCCGCTACCGCGCAGATGATGATCATGAATCCGCTATCGGGGGGCAGCATCGCGAATCTGTTCTCCACGCACCCGGCCACCGAGGAACGCATCGCGCGTCT
>NZ_JAWRXS010000786.1:0-242 GCF_046534915.1 Burkholderia sp. SIMBA_051
CTCACGTCACATGAAACGCTGTCCCGACTGGCGGATGGAACGCTGGATGTTGGGCTGGTTGCGCTGCCTCAGCCCCCGGTGGCTGGACTCGTGATAAAGCCTTGGCGCCGCGACCCCGTGATGGCGTTTGTGCCGGCGCATTGGCGGTGTCCGGCCCGCGTCACGCCTGAATGGCTCGCCAGCCACCCTCTTATTCTCAATGACGCGACCACGCGTCTCTCGCGTCTGACTGCGGAGTGGTT
>NZ_JAWRXS010000787.1:0-242 GCF_046534915.1 Burkholderia sp. SIMBA_051
CTCCAAAGATATTGCACAAGAGCGAAAATAGAATTAACGGTAATAGTGCATCGGTCAGACTCAATTGTTGGCCGGGTATTACAGGGTGGCTGGTTCTTCTCAATATAGGGAGAGCTAGCGATATTAGTGCGATCGCAAGAAAAAAGGAAACTAAAAGACCAAGAGCGACTGTTACGGCGTTTGCATATTTTCTTGCCGCATTGTTGCTGTTTAGCATTTTTTGCCCGATGTCACCTATTATC
>NZ_JAWRXS010000788.1:0-241 GCF_046534915.1 Burkholderia sp. SIMBA_051
CAGTGAGGGGCTGAGCATCATGGCCCTGGAAATCGACCTGTCTGCAGCACGCAGCCATTAAGGTAGAACGGCCCAGGAGCCCCAGCGCAGCGCCTGGGCAGGCACGGGTTTATGCTGGCCAATCCAGCCTGGGCAAGCCACACGCTGCGGGCTGAAAGGCCTTCAACGATCGCAGGATCGCATCTGCATGGGCAAACTTGCTATCGGCCATGGCCGGATCGGGCACTGCGATCACGCTCAT
>NZ_JAWRXS010000102.1:0-344 GCF_046534915.1 Burkholderia sp. SIMBA_051
GGGCCACGTGCTAACAGACAACCGGCATGGCCTGGTGGTCAACGCGCAGGTGACGCTGGCGACGGGCACCGCCGAGCGCGACGCGGCCGAGCTGATGCTTGCCGATGCCGCAAGTGTTGCGCCGCTCGGCATCACAGTCGGCGCGGACAAGAACTACGACACCGCCGGTTTCGTGGCCAGTTGTCGAGCGAACCGTGTGACGCCGCATGTGGCGCAAAACGATGGGCGTCCAGGAGGTTCAGCAATTGACGAGCGAACTACGCGCTGGCCGGGCTACGCGGTCAGCCAGCAAAAACGTAAACGCATTGAACAGGTGTTCGGATGGGGCAAGACAGTCGGGCGAA
>NZ_JAWRXS010000789.1:0-241 GCF_046534915.1 Burkholderia sp. SIMBA_051
CTCGTGCTCCGTCCGCCACTCGACGAAGATCTCCATACCTTCGGGAGAGAGTCGCAGGAATGGCGGGTTGCCGTCGGGCTCGCCGTCAGGCCCGACAGGGATCTCCGCCTGCCACGTCTCGACCGGGTCAGCGTCAATGAGCCGCTTGAATACCGCGTGCGCGGCATGCTTCGCCTCGGCGTCCGGCCAGCAATCGACGTTCTCCCACGTCTCGCGCGGTACGTCAGGCCATACGAGCACG
>NZ_JAWRXS010000790.1:0-241 GCF_046534915.1 Burkholderia sp. SIMBA_051
TGGCAACTGTTTTGGAGAAGGCCGTCATCACGCAATGCGCGAACTCATAGACCGAAGCTTGTATGCAGGCCGTCCCGACGTGAATGATCACGGCGGAGTACGCACGCACCTTGCAGGTCGTTTTCAGACTTTTTCTCACATTCGTTGCAAAAGCGAACGCATCTGTTCAGCAAACGTCATGCAGGCTCGTTGTTCGAGCTGCCCTGTTCGGTCGGACAGATATGTATGCAGAACGGGAGAC
>NZ_JAWRXS010000791.1:0-241 GCF_046534915.1 Burkholderia sp. SIMBA_051
CGCGTGTTCCATCGGTACAGCGCTGCTGAAAGCGTCCATGTTGTCTCCTCCTGCGCGCCGTCGTGATTTGATATCCGCGGCGCTGGTTAGGGTTTTTACAGCGCGAGTATCGCGAGTCCGTCCGGTTCCTTGCCGACCGCGAAACCATGACGCAGCGTCAGCGTGGCGAGATCCAGCACGCCTACGCTGTTATCGTTGAACGCGACGTAGGCGAGCCCGCCGTCCGGATGAAACGAGACGG
>NZ_JAWRXS010000792.1:0-241 GCF_046534915.1 Burkholderia sp. SIMBA_051
GATCGTCACGTCGACGACCTTCGCGCCGGCCGACGGCTCGTCCGGCTCGCCATGCAAGCCGAAGCGTGACAGCCAGTGCAGCGCCGCTTCGCCGGCCAGCTCGTGTTCGCCGGCTTCGACCATGCGGCGTGCGTCAGCCTGCGCGGACGCGACACGCTCGGCCGGTTGCAGTGGCGTACCTTCGGGCGTCTGCATCAGCAGTTCACGGCCGAGGTTGTAGTCGACCAGCCGCGCATAGGCG
>NZ_JAWRXS010000793.1:0-241 GCF_046534915.1 Burkholderia sp. SIMBA_051
CGGCGCATACTTCTCGGGAAAAGCGTTCGGAAAACACAAGCTGGCGCCAGCCATCAGGCCGGGCAAGACCTGGGAGGGCGCGATCGGCGGCTGGCTGGTGGTGATGATCGTCGCGGCGGCGGCGGTCTTTTTGCAGGCGTTCGAGCCGACGCTGTATTCTGCGCTGCTGGCGCAACTGGGCGCCGTACGCACGCTGCTCGCACTGACCTTGCTGGTGGCATTCAGCGTGGTGGGCGACCTG
>NZ_JAWRXS010000794.1:0-241 GCF_046534915.1 Burkholderia sp. SIMBA_051
CAGGAAGCCGCCGAAGGTCAGCATGTAGGCGTTCACCACCCACACCAGCGAGGTTTCGGTGAAATGCAGGTCTTCGCGGATCGAGGGCAGGGCGACGTTGACGATGGTGGTGTCCAGCACGATCATCAAGACGCCCAGGCATAGCACGATCAGTGCCCACCAGCGTTGCCTGCCCTGTATGCCATGCGTCATGGATGTCTCGCTCCATCCGCTTGTGGCGGATTCGGTTGTCAGTGGGGTT
>NZ_JAWRXS010000795.1:0-241 GCF_046534915.1 Burkholderia sp. SIMBA_051
CTCTAATCAGGCTGCAACCGCTAGTCTGTCGCCCTTGCTTCAGGGTACGACGTGACAAGCGCCTTTTTCCCCGGTTTTTTCCTCAGCCTCAGCCTGATCCTCGCGATTGGCGCGCAGAATGCCTTCGTGCTGCGGCAAGGCCTGCGCCAGGAACACGTCTTTGCCGTCTGCATGACGTGCGCGTTGTCGGATGCCGTTTTGATCGCCGCGGGGGTTGCCGGATTCGGCCTGGCATCAAACG
>NZ_JAWRXS010000796.1:0-241 GCF_046534915.1 Burkholderia sp. SIMBA_051
GGTGATCTGCTTGAGCACGGGTTCGTCCGAGCATTCGCCGATCGCGCGATACAGCGTTGCCGTGCCTGTTTCGACCACGCAGCGCGCGACCATTTCGAGCGCACGCGTCTTTTCGAAATCTTCCACCGAACACGTGAGCGAATACTCGTCCATGAAATTGCGGAACGCGGTGTCCCAATCGAACTCCGGCCAGACGTAAGCGATATACGTCTTGAGCGCCCGGCCGTGCTGCATTTCCTCC
>NZ_JAWRXS010000103.1:0-343 GCF_046534915.1 Burkholderia sp. SIMBA_051
GAGCGTGTCGCGATCGGGGACGGGTATCGCGAGTCGAAGGCGTCATGGCAGGAGCTGCTGCTCGATCTGAAATCGCGTGGCCTGCAGACCGGACCACTCCTGGCAGTTGGGGACGGCGCAATGGGCTTCTGGGCGGCGCTGGAAGAAGTGTTTCCTGCGACACGCGGCCAGCGCTGCTGGTTTCACAAAATGGGCAACGTGCTCAATGCACTGCCGAAGTCGCAGCAAGGCCGCGCGAAGGCGGATCTGCAGGCAATCTGGATGGCCGCGACGCGCGCCGACGCGTATGTCGCGTTCGATCGTTTCGTGACGGTCTATGCGGCGAAATACCCGAAGGCGACTG
>NZ_JAWRXS010000797.1:0-241 GCF_046534915.1 Burkholderia sp. SIMBA_051
GCGGCGCCGCCTATCGCAAGCCGACGGTGCCGGACTTCGAACGCTTCGAGGGGCGCGGCACGTATTACTGGGCCTCGACGATCGAAGCGAAGCTGGTGAAGGGCCAGGACATCGTGCTGATCGGCGGCGGCAATTCGGCGGGCCAAGCGGTGGTGTTCCTCGCCAACTTCGCGCGCAGCATCCGCATGCTGATTCGCGGCAGGGATCTCAACGCGAGCATGTCGAAGTATCTGATCGACCG
>NZ_JAWRXS010000798.1:0-241 GCF_046534915.1 Burkholderia sp. SIMBA_051
TCATGTTCTCATACGAAGATCGCATTCGAGCGGTCCGACTCTACTTGAAGCTGGGCAAGCGCCTCGGGGCGACCATCCGGCAGTTGGGCTATCCAACAAAGAATTCTCTCAAAGCCTGGCATCGCGAATACGAACAGTGCCATGATCTACGGGCCGGCTATGTCCGTTCGAGGCCAAGGTATTCGGCTGAACAGAAGAAGGCGGCCGTCGGTCATTATTTGAGCCATGACCGCTGTGCTGC
>NZ_JAWRXS010000799.1:0-241 GCF_046534915.1 Burkholderia sp. SIMBA_051
GCAGGTCGTCAGCTACAAGCGCGACTCCGAGCAGAAGGCGGCCAAGCTCTTTGCCGATGCCTGGGTCACGCAGAAGACGATCGACGAGGGCCTCACCGCGCCGAACTCGTTCACCAATGCGGTGGTGGATGAAGTGCTCAACGCCGTCAAGATCAACAACGGACTGTAAGTCATGGGCTTCTTCGGCGGTGATACCACGGTCAGTGTGTCCTCTACCATCTACAACATGGCGGGGGACATC
>NZ_JAWRXS010000800.1:0-241 GCF_046534915.1 Burkholderia sp. SIMBA_051
TGAATGACGCGCGGCGTGATGAAAATAGCCAGTTCGCTGCGCTGGTCGCGATGAGCCCGATGGCGAAAAAGCGCGCCTAAAAAGGGTATTTTGCCCAGGAGCGGCACCCGCGTCACATCGTTCCGCTCGTCGACGGCATAGATTCCGCCGATCGACACCGTACCACCATCCTCGACCTCGACGCGCGTCTGCACGTGTTTGGTGTTGATCGCCGGACCGGCGTCGGTCAGCTCGCCGACGC
>NZ_JAWRXS010000801.1:0-241 GCF_046534915.1 Burkholderia sp. SIMBA_051
GTTTCGTCCGAATGGGCGGCAAGGCGTCTATGGCGGCTATAGCGGCTGGGTCGAGCGCGCGGGGCGCTTCCGCTCGTTGGGCGACGGGCAGATCGACTTCGGCGCGATCTTCTCGAAGATGGCGCAATACGATTTTCCGGGCTGGGCGGTGCTCGAATGGGAGTGCGCGTTGAAGCATCCCGAAGACGGCGCGCGCGAAGGCGCCGAGTTCATCAAGCGGCACATCATTCGCGTGGCCGAC
>NZ_JAWRXS010000802.1:0-241 GCF_046534915.1 Burkholderia sp. SIMBA_051
GTCGAACGCGCCCGCGAGGAAGTCGCCAAGCTGGTGAACGCGGATCCGCGTGAAATCGTCTGGACTTCTGGCGCCACCGAGTCGGATAACCTTGCCATCAAGGGCGCCGCCAACTTCTATGCCGAGCGCGGCAAGCACATCATCACCATCAAGACCGAGCACAAGGCCGTGCTCGACACCTGTCGTGAACTGGAGCGCCAGGGCTTCGAGGTGACCTACCTGGACGTCAAGGACAACGGCC
>NZ_JAWRXS010000803.1:0-241 GCF_046534915.1 Burkholderia sp. SIMBA_051
ATATAATTCTTCTTCTTTGCAGGCGGTTAGCTCAGCTGGTTAGAGCGCCACGTTGACATCGTGGAGGTCGTTGATTCGATTCCAATACCGCCTACCAAATTCCTGCAAAGTGCTGTCAAGCACGGCAAAGAAAAAGCCGCTAGGTCAATGACTTAGCGGCTTTTTTGTTTCCCGCGCGAGAAGCGCTGCCAAGTGCCACAAAGGAAGTTTTCGGGGCACGTTTGGGGGTACGAATGCTCAG
>NZ_JAWRXS010000804.1:0-240 GCF_046534915.1 Burkholderia sp. SIMBA_051
CTAGCCCGCGAAAAAAGACCGTTTCAGAGGCCTTTCTTCTGGTGCAATAAGTTTCGGGAATGATGAATCGGAACGGCGTCCGGCAGTGCGACAGGCGTGGTTCTGCATGGTGTTTGTCTCCAGCATGTGGCGCCTCTGCGGGTGCCTCATCGGTCGGCGCGCTCCTTTATCGGAGCGCTCGCGCTTGAGAAACGACGGCGGCGGAATTACGCCGGCGCAGCATGCTGCGCTGGTCATCGT
>NZ_JAWRXS010000805.1:0-240 GCF_046534915.1 Burkholderia sp. SIMBA_051
TCAGAATATATGATATATAATATACCCATCGCGCTTGAATTGGCCAGGGCGGGATAGAATTCAGCCGGGCGCCGTTTCACGGCCTCCGCCATTCCATCGAACCCAAGCCTCGACCGTCATGCCCAGCCTTAAACCGGTAAAAAAAGAGAACCTCTCCGTCAAGGTCTACAACGAGATCCGTAACGCCCTGATCAACGGGCAGTACGAACCCGGAGAGCGCCTCATCATTGGCGAGCTGGC
>NZ_JAWRXS010000806.1:0-240 GCF_046534915.1 Burkholderia sp. SIMBA_051
CTCGGTTCTGGCGCAAGCGAACTCGCTGCCGCAACAAGTCCTGAAGCTCCTCGGTTAATAGAGAAGCACGCGGGGCGGGCCATACGCCCGCCCGCCTACGGGCACCGCGGCGTCGCCATCGGCACTCGATGCGACGCCGCCGCCCTGACCGGAATTCTCAAGGGAGGCACGCCTCCCTCTTTGCATTGAACCGCGGCGCCACCGCCGCATCGCGCTCGTTGATTGCGCGGACGACCGGAG
>NZ_JAWRXS010000807.1:0-240 GCF_046534915.1 Burkholderia sp. SIMBA_051
CGCGCGAGCGTCGTTTCCGCGCCGATCGCGGTGGTCGTCACGGCAATCGCGCCTTCGCCGTTGATCGAGCCGGCCGTGACCGGATCGTCCGCCTGCTTCGGCACCGGCAGGCTTTCGCCCGTGATCAGCGATTCGTCGATGTGGGTGCGGCCTTCGAGCACCGCGCCGTCGACCGGCACGCGCTCGCCGGGCCGCACGATCACTACCGTGCCGACGCGCACCAGCGCGAGCGGCACGTCG
>NZ_JAWRXS010000808.1:0-240 GCF_046534915.1 Burkholderia sp. SIMBA_051
GGCTTAGTAATGAGATATAAAATAGAGGTATTTTCAAGAATCCATCCTTGTTGATTAGTCCGTTAATATTGTAATTTAATCGTTCAAAAAAATTGTTTTAATAGGCGTATTCGAACTCAAGTGGCTCCAATGTTTGTGTTTCGTAATATCTATCTTCAGACGAAACCATAAGCTTAGCTTTTACACTTATAACCGCTTTATTCCCCTCTAAAAAATTGAGTTTTACATGTTCGTACTCAG
>NZ_JAWRXS010000809.1:0-240 GCF_046534915.1 Burkholderia sp. SIMBA_051
CGTTGATGTGCACGCCGACCACCTGCCCGAGCGACAGGTAGTTGTCCATCGGCTTGCCGTCGAGCGTATGCAGCCGCACGACCTGCAGCAGCTTGCATTCGAGCGCGGCCGGCGATTCCGCGACGTGCGGCACCTGCACGTTACGCCCCGGCGCAGGCGTGAGCCCCGCGAGCTCGAATTCATCGACATGCGGCGCAACCGGCGCGGACGAACGGTTCATCTGCTCGGCGAGCGATTTCG
>NZ_JAWRXS010000810.1:0-240 GCF_046534915.1 Burkholderia sp. SIMBA_051
GGTGAGCCAGCGCTCGACCAGGGTCGGGGCCATCTTTTCCAGCGTCTGTTCGGCCACGGCGGCGATGCGGGCGCTCCAGCCTTCGGCCGAGCCGATGCGCGCGGCGGTATTGCACAGGATCAGCTTGCCGATCAGCTCGGGCCGGTTCAGCGCCAGCCACAGGCCGGTGGGGCCGCCCATCGACAGGCCGCAGAAGTGGGCGCGTTCGATGTTCAGGTGCGCCAGCAGTTCGGCGACGTC
>NZ_JAWRXS010000811.1:0-240 GCF_046534915.1 Burkholderia sp. SIMBA_051
CTATCGCAGAACGAAGACGGAACGAAAGCGGTACGAAGTCGGAACTATATCAAGAATTAAAGAATTTAAGAATTAAAGAAGAAGAGGAAAAGAGAGCCTCAGTAGAAAATGATCTAACTCCTTTCCAGCAAATCGAAGAAAAGTACTTATCACGAAAAGGTGGGTTGATGTTAACACCAAAAGATTCAGCTGCCATTGAAAGGATTCTCAAGGAGCGAATCCCACTTGAAGAAATATTGG
>NZ_JAWRXS010000104.1:0-341 GCF_046534915.1 Burkholderia sp. SIMBA_051
GTAGGGCGGTTCCTCGCCGGCATGCGAGTCCGCCAGTTCGTTGGCGGTCTGGAACATCTCGACGACGGTGCCCGGCCCGAGCAGCCAGAAACCGTCGAACAGCAACACGCCGATTCGCCGCGCCACACTCCGCAAATTCGGAGCCGGCGTATGTAACCAGGTAACCCTCGCAGTATCAAGGTGCATATGCGGCATGATGTTTCCTCAAACTGTCGTTCGTTGTGGACCCATTGCTCCGCCGCCGGCTTATACGTCCAAATGAATTAGACGGCTTAAACCGCGGGCAAAGCCGATTAGCGGATTATGCGTGATGTTAGCGGAACGAATGGCTATAGTAAAAC
>NZ_JAWRXS010000812.1:0-240 GCF_046534915.1 Burkholderia sp. SIMBA_051
GAACGGCGACAGATCGGTCTCGCGTTCGAGCTGCTTGAGTTCCAGGCGGAATGGCCGCGTTGCCCGCCGAATCAGTCTGATCTTCATGCGGCGGAACAAGCGGCGCATGATTAGCGCTGACCGTTGGCCGTGGGTTGATCCAGGCCGAAATGGCGGCGGTAACGCTCGTCCATGCCGTCCATCTTCAGCAGCACCGGGAAGTCGGCGGCGTTGAAATCCGGGTCCCAGGCGGGTTCGCCG
>NZ_JAWRXS010000813.1:0-240 GCF_046534915.1 Burkholderia sp. SIMBA_051
GTGCCCACGTCGTCGATTGCCGACAATCTGCTGCTCGATGAACTGTGCGGCGGCGTGTCGGGCGGCGTTCAAAGTGGTGCTCGAAGTGATGTTAAGAGTGGCGGACGAAACTGGTGGGCGCCGCGTGGCGCGCGTCGTGCGCGCGCTCGCGAACTGGCCGCGCGCGTGGGTCTCGATGCCGATCTCGACGCGCCGCTCGGCACGCTCGCGCTCGCCGCGCATCGCGTGACGCCGAACACG
>NZ_JAWRXS010000105.1:0-340 GCF_046534915.1 Burkholderia sp. SIMBA_051
CGCCGGCCCGTGGCACGACCCCGCCGAGCATCGCCGCTTCGTCACGCACCGGATCACGCGCGACTATCCGGCCGGCCTCGGCTACTGGTCGATCTTCGAGAAGGCCGCGCCCGACCGGTTCATCGGCTGGGTGCTGCTGATTCCCGACTACGCGGGCGGCGCGCGCGACGTCGAGATCGGCTGGCGGCTCGTGCGCACGGCGTGGGGGCGCGGCATCGCGAGCGAGGCCGCGGCGGCCGTCGTGCGGCACGCATTCGACACCGTGCGGCTGCCGCGTGTGATCGCCGACATCGCGGCGGCCAACACCGGTTCGCTGAACGTCGCACACAAGCTCGGGATG
>NZ_JAWRXS010000017.1:0-150408 GCF_046534915.1 Burkholderia sp. SIMBA_051
GGAGCGGGAGACGAGTCTCGAACTCGCGACCTCAACCTTGGCAAGGTTGCGCTCTACCAACTGAGCTACTCCCGCATATGTCCTGCATCTGCAGCGCTTTGCCGTACAACACGCTGCCAGAAAAATCTGGAGCGGGAGACGAGTCTCGAACTCGCGACCTCAACCTTGGCAAGGTTGCGCTCTACCAACTGAGCTACTCCCGCGTATTGCTGCCTACTGCTTCCGTCACACACTTACTTCGTCGTGCAGCGGAGAAGCGAGATTATGGCGAAGGCACATTCGTGTGTCAAGAGCTTTTCCAGCCCTTTTTACAAAAACCGGTGCGATCGAATCGGACGATCACGTCATGCGCCGCCGCGCTCGCGGATCTGCGGCCATGCGAGCTTCATGTAGTACAGCATCGACCAGATCGTCAGCACCGCCGCCAGATACATCAGCCACTCGCCCCACACGCGCGTGTCGATCGTCGCGATGCCGAGCGGCAGCGGGCCGTAGTACAGCAGCATCGGAATCGCGACCATCTGGCACGCGGTCTTGAACTTGCCGAGCTGGTTCACCGCGACGCTCTTCGATGCGCCGATCTGGGCCATCCATTCGCGCAGCGCCGAGATCGCGATCTCGCGACCGACGATCACCAGCGCGATCGCCGCATCGACCCGCGAAATCTGCACGAGGATCAGCAGCGCGGCCGTCACCATCAGCTTGTCCGCGACCGGATCGAGGAACGCGCCGAACGACGACGTCTGGTTCCACTTGCGGGCGAGAAACCCGTCGAACCAGTCGGTCAGCGCGGCGAGGATGAAGATCGCCGCTGCCGCGAGGTTGCGGTGCGCGCCGCCCATCACCGTGTCCGGCAGATAGAACACGCCGACGACGAGCGGAATCAGCACGATCCGGACCCACGTCAGGAAAATCGGGAAATTGAACGGCATGGCATGCGGGTCAGTAAGGGATTCGCAATTGTGCCGTGTCGACCGGCCTGCTACAAGGACGCAAGACCGCGAGAGCGCGGGCAGGCGCGGCCGGTCGCACGGCCCGGATCAGTGAAGCTGCTTGTAGATCTGCTCGGCGAGCGCGTGCGAGATGCCCTCGACGCTCGCCAGTTCCTCGACGCTCGCGGCGACCACCCCGCGCAGCCCGCCGAATCGCGCGAGCAGCCGCTGACGGCGTTTCGCGCCGACCCCTTCGAGCTCCTCGAGCCGCGACGTCTGGCGTGCCTTCGCCCGCTTCGCGCGCATCCCGGTGATCGCAAAACGGTGCGCCTCGTCGCGGATCTGCGCGACGAGCATCAGCGCGGCGCTCTCCTTGCCGAGTTCGAGCGGCGTGCGTCCGTCGGCGAACACGAGCGTCTCGAGGCCGACCTTGCGCCCCTCGCCCTTCGCGACGCCGACCAGCATCGACGTGTCGAGCCCGAGCTCGGTGAACACCTGCCGCGCGATCTCGACCTGTCCCTTGCCGCCGTCGATCAGCACGATGTTCGGCAGCAAACTCGACGCCTCGGCCTCGCGCGTCGATTCGCCGTCGATGCCGGCTGCCGCGTCGGCGGCCGCCGCCTGCGCGGCCTGCTCGACCATCTTCTCGTAGCGGCGCGTCAGCACCTGCCGCATGGCCGCGTAATCGTCGCCCGGCGTGATGCCGGTGATGTTGTAGCGACGGTACTCGCCCGACTGCATCTTGTGATGGTGGTAGACGACGCACGACGCCTGCGTCGCCTCGCCCATCGTGTGACTGATGTCGAAACACTCGATCCGCAGCATCGCGAGATCGTCGCATTCGAAGCTGAGCGTCTCCGCCAGCGCGCGCGTGCGCGCCTGCTGCGAGCCCTGCTCGGACAGCAGCCGCGCAAGCGCGAGCCGGGCATTCTGTTCGGCCATCGACAGCCATGCGCGCCGCTGCCCCTGCGGCTGCCGCACCAGCGATACCTTGTGACCGGCCTGCTCGGACAGCAGCTCGAGCAGGTCGCGGCTTGCGGGCGCATGGCTCACGACCAGCACGGGCGGCACGCGATTGCCGAGATAGTGCTGCGCGATGAACGCATCGAGCACCTCGGCCTCGACCGAGGCCGCCGATGCCCCCGACGCCGACGGCGCCGCGTCACGCGCGGCGGCAGCTTCGTCCGCGGACTCGCCGGGCAACGCCGCGGCGGCTTCGTCGGCACCATCCGCGCCGTCGGCTTCGTCGCCGAGGCCGCCTTCGGCAAGCGTCAGCGCACTTTCGACATGCGCGGGGAAATAGGCCTTGTCGCCAAGATGCCGGCCGCCGCGCACCATCGCCAGGTTCACGCACACGCGTCCGCCCTGCGCGACCACCGCGAGGATGTCGACGTCGCTGTCGCTGCCGACCTCGATCGCCTGCTGGTGCAGCACCGTCGCGAGCGAACTCATCTGGTTGCGCACGGCCGCCGCCTGCTCGAACTTCAGCTCGGCCGCGAACGCGTGCATCTTCTGCTCGAGCTCCTTCATCACTTCCGACTGCCGGCCGAGCAGGAAGCGCGCGGCGTTCGACACGTCGATCGCGTAGTCGTCCGCGGAAATCGCGCCGACGCACGGCGCCGTGCAGCGCCCGATCTGATGCAGCAGGCACGGCCGCGTGCGGTTGTTGAAGACGGAATCCTCGCAGGTGCGCAACTGGAAGACGCGCTGCAGGATCTGGATGCTCTCGCGCACGGCCCACGCGCTGGGGAACGGTCCGAAATACTGGTTCTGCTTGTCGACCGAGCCGCGGTAGTAGGCCATGCGCGGAAAGCGGTGCGCGGTGAGCTTCAGGTACGGGTACGACTTGTCGTCGCGAAACAGGATGTTGTAGCGCGGCGCGAGCGCCTTGATCAGGTTGTTCTCGAGCAGCAGCGCCTCGGCCTCGGAGCGCGTGACGGTCGTCTCGATGCGCGCGATGCGCGTGACCATCATCGCGATGCGCGGCGACAGCTGCGTCTTCGTGAAATAGCTCGACACGCGCTTCTTCAGGTCGCGCGCCTTGCCGACGTAAAGCACGGCGCCCGCCGTGTCGTAGTAGCGGTAGACGCCCGGCATGTGCGGCAACTGGGCGAGGATCTTCTTCGGTTCGAACGGGATGTCGACGGCTTCTGGGGATGTCATGCGTGATCCGGGGGCCTTGTGGCGCGGAACGGGTCCATTAGAATCGCCAGTTTAGAGCATTCACCGCCCGCATCGATGCCCCGCACCGCCCCTGCCCCCGCTTCCGCTTCACCGCTCGCGCCCGACGAGCCGATCGCATGCGACCTCTTCTGCACCGTGATCGACAACTTCGGCGACGTCGGCGTGTGCTGGCGCCTCGCGCGCCAGCTCGCGCACGAACACGGCTGGCAGGTGCGCCTCTTCATCGACGACCTGCACACGTTCGCGCGGCTGCAGGCGGGCGTCGATCCCGAGGCGCCCCGGCAGACGCTCGACGGCATCGTGGTCGAACACTGGCATGCGGAAGTCGGCGATGCGCTCGAGATCGCCGATGTCGTGATCGAGGCGTTCGCGTGCGAGCTGCCCGGCGCGTATCTCGCGGCGATGGCCAGCCGCACGCGCCGCCCCGTGTGGATCAATCTCGAATATCTGAGCGCCGAGGACTGGGTCGCCGATTTCCATTTGCGGCCGTCGCCGCATCCGCGCTACCCGTTGCTGAAGACGTTCTTCTTCCCGGGGCTGTCGGCCGGCACGGGCGGCGTGCTGAAAGAAGGCGACCTCGACGCGCGCCGCACGGCCTTCGAAGCCGACGCGGCGGCGCGTGCCGCGTGGTGGCGGCAGGCGACCGGCGACGCGCCGCCGGCGCCCGGCACGACGGTCGTCAGCCTGTTCGCGTATGAAAATCCGGCGGTCGACGCGCTGCTCGCGCAGTGGCGCGACAGCCCGTCGCCCATCGTCGCGCTGGTGCCGGCCGGCCGCGTGTCTCCCGCCGTCGCGCGCTTTTTCGGGGTCGAATCGTTCGGCGCCGGCGCACGCGCGACGAACGGCAACCTGACCGCATACGGGCTCGCGTTCGTCCCCCAGGCCGACTTCGACCGGCTGCTGTGGGTGGCCGACGTCAATTTCGTGCGCGGCGAGGATTCGTTCGTCCGCGCGCAATGGGCGCGCAAGCCGTTCGTGTGGCACATCTACCCGCAGGCCGACGATGCGCACCTGCCGAAGCTCGACGCCGCGCTCGCGCACCTGTCGGCCGGCCTCGCCGACGCGCCCCGCACGGCGCTCGAGCGCTTCTGGCATGCGTGGAACGGCGTCGGCACGCCCGACTGGGGCGATTTGCTCCAACATCGTGCAGCACTCGACGCCAACGCGGCCCGCTGGGCCGATGAGTTGGCGAGCGTCGGCGATCTCGCCGGAAAGCTGGCGGAATTCGCAAAATCTCAGTTAAAATAAGCGGTTATCCGACGGCTGACCACGCAAGCGCTCGCTTTCAACGCGCTTGGCGCCCATCGGAACCCTCCCGCTTGCGCCGTCAGCCGTTGCGCAACGCTCAAGCATCTATTTATTTGATTGGATCAGGACAGTTTTTTATGAAGACCGCACAGGAACTCCGCGTAGGCAACGTCGTTCAGATCGGCAGCGACGCATGGGTCATCGCAAAGACGGAATACAACAAGTCGGGCCGTAACGCCGCCGTCGTCAAGATGAAGATGAAGAACCTGCTGACGAACGCAGGTCAGGAATCGGTCTACAAGGCCGACGACAAGTTCGACGTCGTCATGCTCGACCGCAAGGAAGTGACGTACTCGTACTTCGCCGACCCGATGTACGTGTTCATGGACGCCGACTACAACCAGTACGAAGTCGAAGCGGAAATGATGGGCGAAGCGCTGAACTACCTCGAAGACGGCATGGCTTGCGAAGTCGTGTTCTACAACGAGAAGGCGATCTCGGTCGAACTGCCGACGATCCTGGTTCGCGAGATCACCTACACGGAACCGGCCGTCAAGGGCGACACGTCGTCGGGCAAGGTGCTGAAGAACGCCAAGCTCGCAACGGGCTTCGAACTGCAAGTGCCGCTCTTCTGCAGCACCGGCGACAAGATCGAAATCGATACGCGCACGAACGAATACCGCAGCCGCGCGTAATCGCCTGCGATTTCCGTCTCGAACAAAGCGCCCTGCGGGGCGCTTTTTATTTGCCTGCCGTCAACAGCAACAGAGGCTCCGGCACCATAGGCAACACAAAATCCAGCACTAAAGGTATTCAATTTGTATCATCGGTAACTGTTTTATAGCGATGGAGAAATAATGCCCGTCAGGCGTGCAGCGGGGCATAAAATCAGTCTTTAATCTGACATGCGGCTGCGGCTGGCTCGACGGCCGACAGCCCGCCTCTCTTGACTCGACTCGCGTCCACCATGCCACACGCCCTGATTGTCGAAGACGATCCCAACAGTCTGTCCGGCCTGACCGCGCTGCTTGCCGCAGACGGCTTCTCGGTCGACACGGCCACGTCGCTCGCCGAGGCACGCACGGCGCTCGGCCGCTCGATTCCCGATGTCGTCCTCGTCGACCTGAACCTGCCGGACGGCAGCGGGTTCGACCTGCTCCAGCATCTGCCGCAGCAGCAGCCGAACGGGTCGCTGCCGGTGATCGTGCTGACGGGCAACGCGACGGTGGAGAGCGCAATCGAGGGCCTGCGTCACGGCATCTGGGACTACCTGCTCAAGCCGATCAACATTCCGCGCCTGCGCAGCCTGCTGGCCCGGATTCCGCGGCCCTACGAACTGATCGACGAAGTGCGGACGCTGCGTGCGTCGCTGCGCCACCTCGGCCGCTTCGGCGCGCTGGTCGGCCGCAGCGAGGCGATGCAGCACGTGTACGACATGATCGAGCACAACGCGGGCACCGAAACGGCCGTGCTGTTCGCGGGCGAGGCCGGCACCGGCAAGAAGCTGGCCGCGCGTACGCTGCACGACCTGAGCCGGCGCCGCAAGGGGCCGTTCGTGTCGTTCGACTGCCGCACGATCGCGCAAGCCGGCCGTCACGGCGCGTCGCTCGACAGCATCCTGTTCGGTCATGAGCGCGGTGCGTTCGACGGCGCCGAGCGGCGCGAATCGGGCCTGTTCGAACAGGCCGGCGGCGGCACGCTGTGCCTCGACGAGATCACCGCGCTGCCGCTCGTGCTGCAGGAGGCGCTGCTGCATGCGCTCGATTCGCAGAACTTCATGCGGATCGGCGGCACGAGCTCGATCGCGAGCGACTTCCGGCTGATCGCGACCACGCGCCGCTCGGCCCGCGACGCGGTCGCGAACGGCCTGCTGCGCGAGGATCTGTGGCTGCGTCTCGATGCGGCATCGATCACGATGCCGCCGCTGCGCGAGCGCGACGGCGATGCGCTCGCCATCGCGGATTCCCTGATCGACGAACTGAACCGCGACGCGCGCGCCACCGGCCGCGGCACGACCGACAAGCGCGCGGCGCAGGGCTTCGTGCGCGAATGCCTGTCCTACGAATGGCCCGGCAACGTGCGCGAACTGCAGGAGCGCGTGCGGTTTGCCTATGATGCGTCCGGCGACTTCATCGAGACGCTGCGCGCCGGCGAAGCGAGCTTCGCGGCCGGCGCCGCGCTGAACGGCAGCAGCGTGCAGATCAAGGTCGGCACCCCGCTGTCCGACGTAGAGGATCTGCTGATCCGCGCGACGCTCGACGCGGTCGGCGGCACGCGCCATCGCGCCGCGACGCTGCTCGGCATCAGCCCCAAGACGCTGTACAACAAGCTGCAGCGAATGAAGGTCAACTGACCGGGCCGCCGTGGTTGGGAGCGCTGGCTGGAGCTGACGGTTAGTTGCGTAAAGACGTATCGCGCCCCGCGCTTCACGTCCCGATGAAAAAAGCCGCGCATTTGCGCGGCTTTTCGTTTTCGGCAACGGGAGAGCGGCATCGCGCCGCCTTTCCCCGCTTACGCCAGTGCGCTGCTCAACAGCGCCTGCGCCTGCAGATACTCGGGCTGCACGATCAGCTTGTCCCACTTGAGCGACTTGCCGCGCGCGCGCATCCGCTTCAGGCGTCGCACCGACTCGGTCGACGCCTGCGCCTTCAGACCGTTCAGCACGACCTCGGCCGCCTCCGGCTGGTTGCAGACGAGCACCATGTCGCAACCGGCGGCGAGCGCCGCGTCGGCCGCCTGCGTGAGCGTGCCGCCTTCGCGTGCGGCCTCCATCGACAGGTCGTCGCTGAAGATCGCGCCGGTGAAGCCCAACTGCCCGCGCAGGATGTCCTGCAGCCACACGCGCGAGAAGCCGGCCGGCCGCTTGTCGACCTGCGTGTAGATCACGTGCGCGGGAATCACGGCGGACAGCGACAATCCGAGCCAGTCGTACGGCGCGACGTCCTGCTTGAGGATCGCATCGAGCGGCCGGTCGTCGGTCGGCAGCGCGACGTGCGAATCGGCTTCCGCGAAGCCGTGCCCCGGGAAATGCTTGCCGCAGTTCGCCATGCCCGCGAGCGACAGCCCGTGGTTCAGGCTCTTCGCGAGCAGCGTGACGACGCGCGGGTCGCGATGGAACGCGCGATCGCCGATCACCTTCGAGTGCCCGTAATCGAGGTCGAGCACCGGCGTGAAGCTCATGTCGATCCCGCACGCGCGCAGTTCGGCGGCCAGGATGTAGCCGACCGCGGTGGCGACCTTGGTCGCGAGCAGCACGTCGCGGTCCCACAGTTCGCCGAGGCGGCGCATCGCGGGCAGCACCGTGAAGCCGTCGGTACGGAACCGCTGCACGCGGCCACCCTCGTGATCGACGGCGATCAGGATGTCCTCGCGCACCGCGCGGATCGAATCGGTCAGCGCGGTCAGCTGCGCGCGGTTCTGGAAATGCCGCGCGAACAGGATCACGCCGCCGGTGTTCGGATGGGCAAGGCGCCGCGCATCGTCGCGCGACAGGGCCGTGCCGACGACGTCGAGCATGACCGGGCCGGGAGTCGTTTTCATCGAATCGGGAAGTCCGTCAGGAAGTGGTTCGGGAAACAGATGTGGGGGCAGGCGGCGGTGCGGCGTCGGTCTCGGCGACCACGAACGACACCGCGTAGTCGCGTTCGTCGCTGACCGTCACGCGTGCCGTGATGCCACGCGCGGCGAGCCAGTCGGCCAGCTCGCCCGACGCGACGACGTACGGTTCGCCACTGCGCTGGTTGAGGGTCTGCAGTGCGCGCCAGGTCATTGGCCAGTGCATGCCGAGCCCGATCGCCTTCGAGAACGCTTCCTTCGCGGAAAAGCGCGTCGCGAGGAACGCGATGCCGCGCGCCTCGGAGCGCGCGCGGCGCGCGTGGAACACGCGCAGCTCGTCGGGGCCCAGCACCTTCTCGGCAAACCGGCCGCCCGTGCGCTCGAGCACGGCCGCGATGCGGCTTATCTGGACGACGTCGGTGCCGATGCCGTAGATCGCCATGTCAGCGCCCGCCGTGATGCGCGGACGATGCCGGGCGGCGAGCGAAGCGCGCGCGGAGGAAATGCATCGTCAGCGCGCGCCGCCGTGCAGCGCTGCGACACGCGCGGCGACCATGATCGCCTTCATCTCGCGCACCGCGTTGTCCCAGCCCGCGAAGATCGCGTGCGCGACGATCGCGTGGCCGATGTTCAGTTCGACGATGCCGTCGATCGCGGCGATCTGCTGCACGTTCGTGTAATGCAGGCCGTGGCCCGCGTTGACCTTCAGGCCCAGTCGCGCGCCGGCCTGCACGCCCGCGACGATGCGCTCGTATTCGCGCTGCTGCTCGGCTTCGTCGTGCGCATCGGCGTAGCGGCCCGTATGCAGCTCGACCACCGGCGCACCGGCTTCGTGCGCGGCGCGGATCTGCGTTTCGTCCGGATCGATGAACAGCGACACGCGCACGCCGGCGTCGGCGAGCTGCTTGCAGGCCGCACGCACGGCCTCGAAGCGGCCTGCGACGTCGAGGCCGCCTTCGGTCGTCAGCTCCTCACGCTTCTCGGGCACGAGGCACGCGTCGTGCGGACGCACGTCGCACGCGATATCGAGCATCTCGGCCGTCACCGCGCATTCGAGGTTCATACGCGTCTTCAGCAGCGGGCGCAGCTTGCGCACGTCGGCGTCGACGATATGGCGGCGGTCCTCGCGCAGGTGCAGCGTGATCACGTCCGCACCGGCCTCTTCGGCGGCGAGCGCCGCGCGGATCGGATCGGGATAGGCCGTGCCGCGCGCGTTGCGCAGCGTCGCGACGTGGTCGATGTTCACGCCGAGATCGATGGCGGTGGGCGTTGTCAGGAAGAAGCTCATAGGTTTTGCAGGTCGATCAGGATCTGACGCGTGGCAAGCGGCGTACCGCCGAGATAGGTGTTCAGCAGGAAGCGCATCAGCGTCTTGCTTTGCGCTACCGTCTGGGCTCGATGGTAATCGTCCTGCTCCATGTCGAGCAACGTCTGTCCGGTAATCACCGGCCAGTGCGACGGCACGTCGTCGTCGGCATTGCGCACGCCGCGCTCGGGATCGAACACGTAGCGGCGATCGGGCTCGACCGCGCGGCGCGCGACCGTGCGGTTCAGCGCCATCGCATAGCCGGTCTCGCGCAGCAGCACGCGTTCGAACGAGCGCAGCACCTGCACCGCGGGTTCGCCGTGCGCGAGGCGCGTGAGCGTCAGCACGTAATGATTGAAGAGCGGCGGCTGGGGATCCTCGCGCGCGCAGAATTTCACGAGCAGCTCGTTCACGTAGAAGCCGCACAACAGCCCGTCGCCGCCGAGCGGCAGCATCCCGCCCACCCACTCGGCGCCCGTCAGCGTGCGCACTTCGGATTTGCCCGACCAGGACAGCAGCAACGGCTGGAACGTCTGCAGCACGCCGCGCAGCGCGGAGTGCGGGCGCTTCGCGCCCTTCGCGACGAGCGCGAGGCGGCCGTGATCGCGCGTGAGCACGTCGATGATCAGGCTCGTTTCCCGGTACGGATAGCTGTGCAGCACGAACCCAGGCTGCTCGGCGACGCGGAAATCGGACGTGCGAGACGTCGCGCGCCGCGCCTTGCGACGCGGCGGTTCGGGCGGTGCCGGCAGCGGCGCGTCGTTCGCGCCGGCGGTCACCGCGTCTTCGGTCGACGTCAGCGCGTCATTCGTACCCATAGGCGCGCAGCCCCGCCTCGTTATCGGCCCAGCCGCTCTTCACCTTCACGAAGGTCTCGAGATACACGGGGCCGTCGAACAGCCTCTCCATGTCCATCCGCGCCTCGGTGCTGATCTGCTTGAGCTTCTCGCCCTTCTTGCCGATCACCATCGCCTTGTGCGAATCGCGCTCGACGAGGATTGTCGCGAAGATGCGCTTCAGGCGCCCTTCCTCCTCGAACTTGTCGATCAGCACGGTGCTCGTGTACGGCAGTTCGTCGCCGGTCCAGCGGAACACCTTCTCGCGCAGGATTTCGGCCGCGAGGAAGCGCGAGCTGCGGTCGGTCAGCTCGTCCTCGCCGTAGATCGGCTCGCCTTCCGGCAGGTACGGCTTGATCGTGTCGAGCAGGCGCTTGATGTCTTCCGGCCGCTGCGCCGACAGCGGCACGAGTTCGGTGAATTCGCGCAGCCCGCTCATCTGCTGCATGAACGGGAACAGCGTCGCCTTGTCGGTCACGCGGTCGATCTTGTTCGCGATCAGCAGCGTCGGCATGCCGGGCGGGATCAGGTCGAGCACCTTCTGGTCGTCGGGCCCGAATCGGCCGGCCTCGATCACGAACAGGATCACGTCGACCGACGTGAGCGTCGACGTGACCGCGCGGTTCAGCGAGCGGTTCAGCGCAGTGCTGTGACGGGTCTGGAAGCCCGGCGTGTCGACGAACACGAATTGCGCGTCGTCGAACGTGTTGATGCCGGTGATGCGGTGGCGGGTCGTTTGCGCCTTGCGCGACGTGATGCTGATCTTCTGGCCGACGAGTGCGTTCATCAACGTCGACTTGCCGACGTTCGGGCGGCCCACGATCGCGATCATGCCGCAACGGAAACCGGTAGGAGCGGGAGTGTTCATATCGTTTGGGAGACAGGTTCTGAACCGGCCGCGCGGCGCGCGGCACGATCGGTGGGCAATTCAGTGGTCGGCATCCGCCGCGCGCGCCTGCGCGGCGGCGAGGGTCGCGCCGCCCGGCGGCGTGTCGGCATCGGGCGCCGCGGCGTCGCGGGCGCGCAGCGTCGCGCGCGTGGCGGCATCGGAACCGGCAGCCGGCTTGTCCGCGGACGACACGGCCGGATCGGCCGCCTGGCCCGCCGGCTTGTCGGCTGCACGGGGTGCGCCTGCGCTTTCCGCGGGCTTGTCGGCACGCTCGGCCGGCTTGTCCGCCGCGCGCGAGCCGGTTTCGCCGCGATCCGACGGCTTGTCGGACGCCTTCTCGGCAGGTTTGTCGGCCGTCGGCTTCGCGGCACGGTCAGCCTTGTCCGCGGCCGTTTCCACATGCGCCGCGCGAATCGCGGCCATCGGCGTCGGCGTCGGTCGTTCGCTCGGCGGCGTGTCGGCGTCGGTCGCTGCAAACGCAGCCGCGGCCACCTTCGCATCGCGCGCCGCCGCACGCTCCTTGCGTTCCGGAGAACGCAGGTCGAGCGCTTCCTGCACGCCCTTCACGCCCGGCACGATTTCGGGCTCGACGTGCTTCGATCCGCGTGCGTTCTTCGAACGCTTCGGCTTCGCGGCCAGCATCGGCGCGGCCGCCAGCACCTCGTCGAGCGCCTTCTTCGCGGCAGCCTGCTCCGCTGCCCGCCGGCTCGCGCCGGAGCCCGACACCTTCACGTCGAGCTTCGGCACCGTGCATTCGACCTCGAACTGCTGATTGTGCGCCGCACCATGCGTCGCGACGACCGTGTAGGTCGGCAGCGCGATCTTGTGCCCCTGCAGGTATTCCTGCAGCAGCGTCTTCGCGTCCTTGCCGAGCGTGCGCGGATCGATGTGATCGAGAATCGGGATATAGAGGCGCTTGATGACCCCTTGGGCGGCTTCGAAGCCGCCATCGAGGAATACGGCCCCGATGATGGCTTCGAACGCGTCCGCGAGGATCGACGGGCGGCGGAAGCCGCCGCTGCGCAGCTCGCCCTCGCCCAGCCGCAACCCTTCGGAGATATTCAGGGCCTGAGCGATTTCATACAGCGACTGCTGCTTGACGAGATTGGCGCGCACGCGCGACAGGTCGCCTTCGTCCAGCTTGCTGAAACGCTGGAACAAAAGGGCGGCCACCGCGCAATTCAGAACGGAATCGCCGAGAAACTCGAGCCGTTCGTTATGCGTGGCACTGTGACTGCGGTGGGTCAAAGCCTGGCGCAACAATTCCGCATTGCGAAATTCGTAGCGCAGCCGGCTTTCCAACTGGGATGGGGGCATGTGCAGGAGTATAACGCGGGCGCCGGTCGGGCCGAAACGGCACGGCCGGACGCGAAAAGGCGTGACGGAGCGGTGTTACCGCCGGTTCTTAAAGTAGTCCGGCAATACGTGACGCGGCCCGTGCGTCACGTATTGCATGTTGGATGCGAGTCGAACGCGATCAGTTGAAGGAACCGATCCGCTTCAGGTCGCCGAAGTTCATCCAGATGAAGAACGCGCGGCCGACGATGTTGTTGTCCGGCACGAAACCCCAGTAGCGGCTGTCCGCGCTGTTGTCGCGGTTGTCGCCCATCATGAAGTAGTGACCCGGCGGCACCTTGCAGATCACGCCGCGGCTGTTGTACGTGCAATTGTCGCGATACGGATAGTCGTAGGCGCCCATCACGAACGGCGGCACGGCGGGATTGTTGAGGATCGCATTCTTCTTCGTGCCGATCGTTTCCTCGAACTGCTTCGCGTAGTTCTGGCGCTCGTCATCGAAGAAATCCGGCAGCGGCGCTTCAGGCACCGCTTGGCCGTTGATCGTCAGCTGCTTGTCCTGGTAGGCGACCGTGTCGCCCGGCAGGCCGATCACGCGCTTGATGTAATCGACCGACTCGTCCTTCGGATAGCGGAACACGACGACGTCGCCGCGCGACAGCGGGCTGCCCTGCGTGATCTTCGTGTTCGTGATCGGCAGGCGCAGGCCGTATTCGAACTTGTTGACGAGGATGAAGTCGCCGACCAGCAGCGTCGGCACCATCGAGCCCGAAGGAATCTTGAACGGCTCGACGATGAACGAACGCACGACGAACACGGCCAGGATCACCGGGAAGAAGCTCGCGGTGTACTCGAGCCACCACGGCTGGCGCAGCTTTTCGTCGCGCAGCTTCGAACGCGTCTGCACCGCGTTTTCGTCCGCGAAACGCTTGTCGATGCGCGACTGCTGGCGATCGAACTCTTCGATCGCCACGTCGGCCGCCTTGCGTCGCCGCGGCAGGAACACCAGTTTGTCCAGCACCCACGCTACGCCCGTCACGACGACGAGCACAAAAAGAATCAGCGCAAAATTCATAAAAGGAACAGTCCTGTTATTTGTCTTCGACGCGCAAGATCGCGAGGAACGCTTCCTGCGGGATCTCGACCGAACCCACCTGCTTCATGCGCTTCTTGCCTTCTTTCTGCTTCTCGAGCAGTTTCTTCTTCCGCGTGATGTCGCCGCCGTAGCACTTCGCGAGCACGTTCTTGCGGAGCGCCTTGATGTTCTCGCGCGCGACGATGTGCGCGCCGATCGCGGCCTGGATCGCCACGTCGTACATCTGGCGCGGAATGATCTCGCGCATCTTCGCGGCGACTTCGCGACCGCGATACTGCGACTGCGACCGGTGCACGATGATCGACAGTGCATCGACCTTGTCGCCGTTGATCAGCATGTCGACCTTCACGACGTCCGACGAACGGTATTCCTTGAACTCGTAGTCCATCGACGCATAGCCGCGCGACACCGACTTCAGGCGATCGAAGAAGTCGAGCACGATCTCGGCCATCGGGATCTCGTACGTGAGCTGCACCTGGCGGCCGTGATACTGCATGTTGATCTGCGAGCCGCGCTTCTGCTCGCACAGCGTGATCACGGAGCCGACGTAATCCTGCGGCATGTACAGGTTCACGGTGACGATCGGCTCGCGAACTTCGGCGATGCGGCCGGGCTCCGGCATCTTCGCCGGGTTCTCGACCATGATCGTCGAGCCGTCGCTTTGCACGACCTCGTAGACGACCGTCGGCGCGGTCGTGATGAGATCCATGTCGAACTCGCGTTCGAGCCGCTCCTGCACGATTTCCATGTGCAGCAGCCCGAGGAAGCCGCAGCGGAAACCGAAGCCGAGCGCCTGCGACACTTCCGGCTCGTACTGCAGCGATGCGTCGTTGAGCTTCAGCTTCTCGAGCGATTCGCGCAGCGCATCGTACTGGTTAGCCTCGACCGGATACAGCCCCGCGAACACCTGCGGCTTCACTTCCTTGAAGCCCGGCAGCGGCTCGCTGGCGGCCTTCGCCACATGCGTGACCGTATCGCCGACCTTCGCGGCCGTCAGCTCCTTGATGCCGGCGATGATGAAGCCCACCTGCCCGGCCGACAGCGATTCGAGATTGCGCGACTTCGGCGTGAACACGCCGACGTGCTCGACCGGATACTGCGCGCCGGTCGCCATCATCTTGATCTTTTCCTTCGGGCGCAGCGTGCCGTTGACGATGCGCACGAGCATCACGACGCCGACGTAGTTGTCGAACCAGGAATCGATGATGAGCGCCTGCAGCGGCGCGGCCGGATCGCCCTTCGGCGGCGGCACCTTCGCGATCAGCGACTCGAGCACGTCCTCGACGCCGAGGCCCGTCTTCGCGCTGCAGCGCGTCGCGTCGGTCGCATCGATGCCGATCACGTCCTCGATCTCCTCGATCGCGTTTTCGGGGTTCGCGGCCGGCAGGTCGATCTTGTTCAGCACCGGCACGACCTCGACGCCGAGCTCGATCGCCGTGTAGCAGTTCGCGACCGTCTGCGCCTCGACACCCTGGCTCGCGTCGACCACGAGCAGCGCGCCTTCGCACGCGGACAGCGAACGGCTGACCTCGTACGAGAAGTCGACGTGCCCCGGCGTATCGATCAGGTTGAGGTTGTAGACCTTGCCGTCGCGGGCGCGATAGGACAGTGCCGCCGTCTGCGCCTTGATCGTGATGCCGCGCTCGCGCTCGATATCCATCGAGTCGAGTACTTGCGCCTCCATTTCACGGTCGGCGAGACCGCCGCATACCTGGATGATGCGATCCGCGAGTGTCGACTTGCCATGGTCGATGTGCGCGATGATCGAGAAATTGCGAATATGATCCATTCAGTGCCGATCAAGCGAAAAAGGCGCGCTCGACGACTGCGGAGCACGCCTTGTGTAAGTCGGTGAAAAAACGGCTTATTTTAGCCGAAAAGGCCTTTGCCGGGCGGTAATTTGGGACGCCCCGGCCCGGGGCACCCCGCTGGAGCCTTTGTGGTAAGGGCCCGCCGACGAAAGCCCCGCGCGCGGGGCGGCCGGCCGACGCCCGGGGTCGGTTCAGCGCCGCGCCGCGAGTGCGCCGCGCACCCTCGCCTCGTCGAACCGGTGGCGACACACTTCCGCGCCGTCCAGCAGCAGCACGGGCACGTCCTCGTCGTAGCGGGCAACGAGCGCCGGATCGGCATCGATGTCCACGTAACGGACCTCGATGCCGGATTCGGCCGCCACCGGCGCCAGCGCGTCGCGCATGTCGTCGCACAGATGGCACCAGCCGCGGCCGTAGAGCGTGAACATCGGCGCGTTACTTCTGGGTCGGGCGCGGGCGCACCGGCACGAACTGCGTGTTGTCGCCGCGCCGCACGAGCACCGCGACCGCCTTCTGCGAATCGAGCTGCGCGGTCACTTCGGCGAACTGCTTCGCGCTCGTGATGTCGGTGTCGCCGACGCGCAGCACGATGTCGCCGCGCTGCAGGCCCGCACGGGCGGCCGGGCCGTCGACGGCGTCGATCTGCACGCCATTCTTCAGCTTCAGCGATTTCATCTGATCCGCCGGAATGTCGCTGACCGTCAAGCCGAGCGAATTTGCCTGGCGCGGCTTCTGCGGCGTGTTCTTGCGCTGCTCGGCCTTCGCCGTCGTCTCCGCCGGCGTCTCGGCGATCGTGATCGGCAGATCGCGCGCCTGACCCTTGCGCCATACGCTGACGGTCGCCTTCGTGCCCGGCTTCGTGTCGCCGACCATGCGCGGCAGATCCGACGCCGTCTCGACCGGCCGGCCATTGAACTTCAGGATGATGTCGCCCGGCTGGATGCCCGCCTTGTCGGCCGGACCGCCCGGCTCGACGCTGCTGACGAGCGCGCCCTCCGCCTTCGGCAGCCCGATCGAGTCGGCCACGTCCTTCGTCACCTCGCCGATCGCCACCGCGATGCGGCCGCGCGTGACCTTGCCGGTCGCCTTCAGTTGGTCGGCCACGCGCATCGCCTCGTCGATCGGGATCGCGAACGAAATGCCCATGAAACCGCCGGTGCGGCTGTAGATCTGCGAGTTGATGCCGATCACCTCGCCCTGCATGTTGATCAGCGGCCCGCCCGAGTTGCCGGGGTTCACCGCGACGTCGGTCTGGATGAACGGCAGGTAGTCGCCCGTGTTGCGGCTCTTCGAGCTCACGATGCCGGCCGTCACGGTGTTGTCGAGGCCGAACGGCGAACCGATCGCGACGACCCACTCGCCGACGCGCACCTTGTTCGAATCGCCGATCGCGACGACCGGCAGGTTCGACGCCTGGATCTTGACCACCGCGACGTCCGTGCGGTCGTCGACGCCGATCAGCTTCGCCTTGAATTCGCGCTTGTCGGTCAGCGTCACGTAGATGGTGTCCGCATCGTCGACGACGTGCGCGTTCGTCATCACGTAACCGTCCGCCGACACGATGAAGCCCGAACCGACGCCGCGGTTCTGCTCGGCGTCGGGCGGATTGTCCGGCGCCGGCGCGTTCTTCGGATTGCCGTTGCCGCCACCGTTGCCCGGCGCCTGCGGCAGCGGAATGCCGAAGAAGCGCCGGAAGAATTCCGACATGTCGCCGTTGTCGAAGCCCGGCGGGAGCGCACCGCGCGGGCCGGGAATCGGCACGTTCGCGGTAGTCCGGATGTTCACGACGGCCGGCCCGACCTTTTCGACCAGATCGGCGAAGTCGGGAAGGCTGGCGGCGGGCGGCGTGGCCGCCACCGCGGTATGCGGGATGAGGGGCAGGCAGGCACACAGCACCGCCGCCGCGAACACGTTGCGCAGCGTGAGTTTCGTCATGTCGGAAGCCGTAGCGTTACTTGGAAGCCTTGTATTCTATGGCAGCCGCGAACTGCTGCAACGTGGCCGGCGGCACTTCGCCGAGCACGGTGATCCAGTAATCGCCGCGACGCTTCACGAGAACGTGGGTCGCACCGGTGCTGCCCGCGCCTTCCTTGCGCGTGTTCTTTTCGGCCGGCTCGATGAAGACGGAGATCGTCGCGAGCCCGTCGGTGAAGACGGCCTGGTCGACCGGAATCGGCGGATCGCCGGCGTCGCGCGCGGCCATCGGGCGGCGCACCTCGCGAATCTTCCGGAAGCCGGCGACGTTCGGCGCGATCTGCCAGCCCTGCGCTTCCATGTCGACCGTCGCGACCGGCGGGCGGACGACCGTCCAGCCGCTCAAATTGCGCATGCCGGCCGCGATCGCGGCCTTGTCGCCGGACGTGCCGCCCGTCTGGACTTGCGAGAACGCGATCTGCTCGAGCACGTGATCGCTCGCGTCGAGCGTCTGCGAACGCAGCAGCAGGCCCGTCCGGGCATCGGCCCACAACTTGTACGTGAAGCGGTACGCATCCTTCGGCACGAGTTCGACGACTTGCGCGTCGAGCCCCGCCACGCGGTCCTTGCCGAGCAGCTTCGCGTCGTAAACGGACATCACGTGGTCGCCGCCCGCGCCGAGCAGCGAAGGAAACGAGTCGCGCGTCTGGCGGCGCTCGACCACGCACAGCTTGCGCTCCGGCACGAACGTGTACAGCTCGTCGTTATGCCGCAGCACCTTGCGCGGCTTGCCGTCGAGCGTTTCGATCCGCTCGAACTCGCCGTCGCGGGACGCCACGTGCGCGATGCGCGACGACTGGACATACGCGCCGCGCTGGTAGACGAACGTGCCCTCGTAGCTCTGCTGCTGCGCCGCCTGCTGGATGCGGTCGAGCCACTCCGCCGCACCCTTGCGGGTTGCGACGGGATCGTCCGGTTGCTGGGCGCTGGCAGGGAGGGATTGAACGGACAACAGGGCGGCTGCGCAAAGCAGGAGGGCCGGCAGCCGCTTCCATCCGGAGATGGCGTGATTCAACTGCAATGTCCGCATCGAGTTTATTGGCCTGGCGTGGTGGTCACGGCAGCGCGGATCAGCGGCATCGAGCCTGTGACGACGGGCTGCTGCGCGAATTGCTGGTGCGCTTCAAGGTATTGGTCGAGACTTGCGTCGCGGATGATGTTGACGTCCTGCAGGCCCGGCTGTGCCGATGCCTGTGCAACCGTCACGCGCTGCAGGTTGCCGCTCTGCGGCGCGCCTGCCGACGCGACCTGGACGGCGCCGGGCGCACCGGCCGTCTGCAGTTGCGGAACGACGATCCACGTGAGCGTGGCGGCCGCGGCGGCCACCGCGAAAGCGGGCACGACACGGCGGCGCAGCGACAGCAGCTTGCGCGCGACCGGCGCGGCGGCCGGTGCAAGCAGGTGCGGCTCGCTTTCGAGCGCGGCGGACATGCGCGCGGTGAACGCGACGCTCAGCGCGGGCGACAGCGCGAGCTCGTCCGAGCGCAGCGCATCGCCGATCAGGTGGTAGTGGGCCCACGTCGCGCGATCCGCACGATCGAGCTCAGCCAGAAACTGCCCGTGATCCGGGCCGTCGAACAGCTCACCGTCGACCAGAGCGGAAAGACGCTCGCCGCGCGAGTACGCTTGCGACTGCTTATTGACCGACCCCATGATGCTCCCCATCTTGCACACACCCCGTCGTGAATTCACGACTCTATCCGTAACTAGACCCTGACCGCGCCGTTACACCCGTCGCGCTTACCAGCGCTTGCCTTCAGGCGTATCGAGCAGCGGACGCAATTTAGCAGCGATTGCCTCGCGCGCCCGGAAGATCCGCGAGCGGACCGTCCCGATCGGACAATCCATCATTTCCGCGATCTCTTCGTAGCTCAGGCCCTCGATCTCGCGCAGCGTAATCGCCTGGCGCAACTCTTCGGGCAGGACGGCCATTGCAGCGTTGACCGTCTCGGCAATCTGCTTGCTCATCAACATCGACTCAGGCGTGTTGATATCCCTTAGTTGGTCTGCGTCGGAGAAAGTTTCCGCTTCCTCGGCATCGGCCTCCGTGGAGGTCGGTGCCCGGCGGCCCTGCGTCGCAAGGTAGTTCTTCGCCGTATTGACGGCAATCCGGTACAACCACGTGTAGAACGCCGACTCGCCGCGGAACTGCGGCAGCGCACGATACGCCTTGATGAACGCATCCTGGGCCACATCCTCGACCTCGGCGGGATCCCGCACGAGGCGCGAGATCAGCCGAATGATCTTGCGGTGGTATTTGGAGACCAGGAGTTCGAACGCCGCCTTGTCGCCTTTCTGTACGCGCTCGACCAGAGCCTGATCGATTTCTTTTTCACTCACCTGACAAATCCGTTAACTAGGGATGCAACGCGGAGCGTTATTGTAGCGTTCCGGCGCCGGCCGCTGGTTACGGTAGGTAACCAAGCCGCCGTCATGCCCGCGCCGCCGTGCCCGCGGTACGCGCCAGCACGGATAGCGCGCTGAACGACGCGGCGTCGAGCGCATCGGCCGGAATCAGCAGCGGCCGGGCGCGCCGGGCGCCCTGCCCGACAGACAGCACGAGCAGCAGGCTGCTCCAGTGCGCGTGGCCGGTCACGCGGCCGCGGGCCAGCAAGCGCCCGGTGCGGCCAAACGCCGCAATCTCCCCGAATGCATCGATCCGCAATTCGGCCGGCAGCCGACGGGCACAGGCCCGCGCGGCACACACGGCAAGCAGCGCGGCCGTCGCCGCAGACACGCACGCGCCGGCGGCGGCGCCGGCCCGCGGCGCCCAGAACAGGTACACGGACGCGGCAGCCGCCGCGACGAACGCGGCCAGCACGACATACGACACGGCCGAGGCCCGCAACGCAAAGCGCTGCGGACGCCCGGCCGGAGCATCGATTGGACTCGTCAAGCGATTTCGACGTCAGACGCGCTTGAACACCAGCGTGCCGTTGGTACCACCGAAGCCGAAGTTGTTCTTCACGGCCACGTCGATCTTCATGTCCCGCGCGGTGTTCGCGCAGTAATCGAGATCGCACTCGGGGTCCTGGTTGAAGATGTTGATGGTCGGCGGCGACACGTTGTTGTGCAGCGCCAGCACCGTGAACACCGACTCCAGACCACCCGCGCCACCCAACAGGTGGCCCGTCATCGACTTCGTCGAGTTCACGACGAGCTTGTACGCGTGCTCGCCGAATGCCGCCTTCACCGCGTCGGACTCGTTCTTGTCACCGAGCTGCGTCGACGTGCCGTGCGCGTTCAGGTACTGGACCTCGTCCGGGTTCACGCCGGCGTCGCGCAGGGCCGCGACCATGCAGCGGCGCGGACCGTCCATGTTCGGCGCGGTCATGTGGTATGCGTCGCCCGTCATGCCGAAGCCCGAGACTTCCGCATAGATCTTCGCGCCGCGCGCCTTCGCCGCCTCGTACTCTTCGAGCACCATCACGCCCGAACCCTCGCCCAGCACGAAGCCGTCGCGGTCCTTGTCCCACGGACGGGACGCGGTAGCCGGATCGTCGTTGCGGGTCGACAGCGCCCGCGCGGCCGCGAAGCCGCCGATGCCCAGCGGCGACACCGTCGATTCGGCGCCGCCCGCGACCATCACGTCGGCGTCGCCGGCCTGGATCAGGCGTGCCGCGAGGCCGATGCTGTGCAGACCGGTCGTGCAGGCCGTCACGGCCGCGAGGTTCGGGCCCTTCAGGCCGAACATGATGCTCAGGTGACCCGAGATCATGTTGATGATCGAACCCGGCACGAAGAACGGCGAAATACGGCGTGCGCCGCGATCGACGTAGGTCTGGTGCGTGTCTTCGATCATCGGCAGGCCGCCGATGCCGGAGCCGACCAGCACGCCGATGCGTTCCGCATTGGCTTCGTTCACCTCGAGGCCGCTGTCCCGGATTGCCTGGACGCCGGCTGCGATGCCGTAATGGATGAACGTATCCATGTTGCGGGCTTCCTTCGCCGGGATGTACTCCTCGGCGCTGAAACCCTTCACCTCGCCCGCGAAATGCACGGCGAGGTTCGACGGATCGAACTTCGTGACGGTGGCGATGCCGGACTTGCCGGCGACGAGATTGGCCCAGCCGTCGGCAACATTATTGCCAACGGGCGAAATCAGCCCCAGGCCTGTAACGACAACACGACGGCGGCTCACGGTAACCTCTTTTCCATTGGATGACAAAAACAAAAGCCACAGTGGCCCCAGGAACCAGCCCTGCGAGCCCTGCGGCTGTTAGTCCGTCCGGCGCGAATGCCGGCAGGATGGCGCGTCAATCGCGAAGATCGCGGCGACGTTGCGGACAAACGCGAAAGGCGCTTATGCCTTGACGTTTGCGCGAGCGTAGTCGATCGCTTGCTGAACCGTCGTGATCTTCTCTGCTTCTTCGTCCGGGATTTCCATGCCGAACTCGTCTTCGAGCGCCATCACCAGTTCGACCGTGTCGAGCGAGTCAGCACCCAGATCGTTCACGAACGATGCTTCGTTCTTGATCTCGGCTTCCGCGACGCCCAGTTGCTCAGCGACGATCTTCTTGACACGTTGTTCGATGTTATCCATTACCCCTCCGAGGGAAAGTTCAGATTTACAAGTGCGCGCATTTTATCAGGTTTGCTGACGCCAAAACGCGCGTTGGCTTGATGGTCGATCCAGCACCGATCCGCCTGAAAAACGGGATACGGCGCGGATGGTAAACGAAAACCGTTACGACATGTACATGCCGCCGTTCACGTGCAGCGTCGTGCCGGTGATGTAACCGGCCTGCGGCGAGGCGAGGAACGCGACGGCATGGGCGATGTCTTCCGGGCTGCCGAGTCGGCCGAGCGGAATCTGGGTCTTGAGCGCGGCCTGCTGTTCTTCCGGCAGCGTCTTCGTCATGTCGGTATCGATGAAGCCCGGCGCGACGCAGTTCACCGTGATGCCACGGCTGCCGATTTCGCGCGCGAGCGCGCGGGTCATGCCCGCGACGCCGGCCTTCGCGGCCGCGTAGTTGGCCTGGCCCGGGTTGCCGGCCGAACCGACCACCGACGTGATGTTGATGATGCGGCCGCCGCGGGCCTTCATCATCGGGCGCAGCACCGCGCGCGACAGGCGGAACACCGACTTCAGGTTGGTGTCGATCACCGCGTCCCAGTCCTCGTCCTTCATGCGCATCGCGAGCTGGTCCTGCGTGATCCCGGCGTTGTTCACGAGCACGTGGAGCGCGCCGAATTCCTTCACGGTCGCGTCGATCAGCGCTTCGGCGGCCGCCGCGTCGTTGACGTTCAGCACCGCGCCTCGGCCCGTCACGCCCGCTTCCGCGAACCCGGCGGTAATCGCGGCGGCGCCCGATTCGCTCGTCGCGGTGCCGATCACCGTCGCGCCCAGGCGCGCGAGTTCGAGCGCGATCGCCCGGCCGATGCCGCGCGATGCGCCGGTCACGATCGCGACCTGTTTATCGAGAGTCTTTTCCATGAATCGAATATCCGTCTCTTGAGGAAAGGCGCCGCGTCAGGCGGTCGCCAGCTTCAGTGCTTCGTCGAGCGAAGCCGGATCGAACACCGAGGCGCCGACCAGGTTGCCGTCGATGCGCTTCGTCAGGCCCGCGAGCACCTTGCCCGGACCGCATTCGATCACGTGCGTGACGCCCGTGCCCGCGATGTGCTGCACGCATTCGACCCAGCGCACGGGGCCCGCGGCCTGGCGCACCAGCGCGTCCTTGATCGCGGCCGGATCGCTGACCACCGCGACGTCGATGTTGTTGACGACCGGAATCTGCGGCGCCTTCACGTCGACGTTCGCGAGATAGTCGCGCAACTGGTCCGACGCCGGCTTGAGCAGCGACGAATGGAACGGCGCCGACACCGGCAGCGGCAGCGCGCGCTTCGCGCCCTTCGCCTTCGCGATTTCGCACGCCTTCTCGACGGCCGCCTTCGCGCCCGCGATCACGACCTGCGCCGGCGCGTTGAAGTTCACGGCTTCGACGACGCCCGCTGCCGCGGCTTCGGCGCACACCGCGCGCACCGTATCGTCATCGAGGCCCAGGATCGCGGCCATGCCGCCCTGGCCGACCGGCACGGCCGTCTGCATCGCCTGCGCACGGAAGCGCACGAGCGGCACCGCGTCCTTGAACGCGATCGCGCCCGCCGCGACGAGCGCCGTGTATTCGCCGAGGCTGTGGCCCGCGACGATCGACGGCGCCGGGCCGCCGGCCTGCTGCCACGCGCGATAGCACGCGTAGGCAGCCGTCAGCATCACGGGCTGCGTATTGGTGGTCAGATTCAGCTCTTCGGCCGGACCTTCGGCGATCAGCTTGCCGAGATCCTGATTGAGTGCATCGGATGCTTCCTGGAGCGTCTCGCGCACGACGGCCAGATCGGCGAATGCGTTGAGCATGCCGACCGACTGCGAGCCCTGCCCCGGAAAAACGAATGCAAATTTCATATCGTCCCCAATTGAATCGATTCGAACGGCGCGCGCGAACGGCGCGCCGGTTTGGGAGCCGCGCGCGGCAGTCGCGCGCCGCGGATCAGAAGCGGAAGACCGACGCGCCCCAGGTGAAGCCGCCGCCGACGCCCTCGATCAGCACGTGCTGGCCGCGCTTGATACGACCGTCGCGCACCGCGGTGTCGAGCGCCAGCGGGATCGATGCAGCCGACGTGTTGCCGTGCTGGTCGACCGTCACGACCATGCGCTCCTGCGGCAGGCCGAGCTTGCGGCAGGTGCTGGTCATGATGCGGATGTTGGCCTGGTGAGGAATCAGCCAGTCGACCTGCTCGGGTGCGAGATTCGCCTTGGCGAGTGCCTCGATCGCGACCTTTTCGAGCACGTTGACCGCGAGCTTGAACACGGCCTGCCCGTCCATGTACAGGAACGCGCTGCCGTCGATCACGCCGCGATTGACGTTACCCGGCGTGCAGAGGATGTGCGAATAGCTGCCGTCCGCGTGCAGCGCGCTGCCGAGCACGCCCGGCTCTTCCGATGCGGACAGGATCACCGCGCCCGCGCCGTCGCCGAACAGCACGCAGGTGGTGCGATCCTTGAAATCGAGAATGCGCGAGAACGTCTCCGCGCCGATCACGAGCGCCGTACGGTGCTGGCCGCTGCGGATGAAGCTGTCGGCCGTCGCCATCGCATAGGCGAAGCCGGAGCACACGGCCTGCACGTCGAATGCCGCGCCGCCGTTCCTGATGCCAAGCTTGTTCTGCAGCAGGCACGCCGTACTGGGGAACACGAAATCCGGGGTCGAAGTCGCGACAATGATCAGATCGATCGATTGCGGATCGATGTCGGCCGCCTCGATCGCACGACGCGCCGCTTCGAGCGCGAGATCGCTCGTCGTGACGTCCGGTGCGGCGAAATGGCGCGCATGGATGCCCGTGCGCGCAACGATCCACTCATCGCTCGTCTCGATGCCTTCCTTCGCGAGACGGTCGGCGAGCTGCTGGTTCGTGACGCGGTCGGGCGGCAGGTAGCTGCCCGTGCCGAGCACGCGGGAATAGAGAGTCGATTGGGCCATTTATGCTTTAGAGGATTGCGCAGCGGAAGGTTCAGCGTGATGGCCTGGGGCCGGGCTCGTCGGGCCCGCGCCGCCCGCGTCGTGTCCGCCGTCGCCGAGCGACACCGAATTATCCGCCATCGCGCGCGCGAGGCGCTCCAGCACGCCGTTTTTGACGGCATCATAACCCCGTTTGATCGCCCACTCAAACGCGTAGGCATCGGCCGAACCATGGCTTTTGATCACGAGGCCCTTCAGTCCCAGCAGCGCCGCGCCGTTGTACTGGCGATGGTCGACGCGCTTCTTGAAGCGCATCAGCACCGGCAGCGCAAGCAGCGCCATCAGCTTCGACATCAGCGAACGGCCGAACTCCTCGCGGATGATATCGGACAGCATCTGCGCGAGCCCCTCGGACGTCTTGAGCGCGACGTTGCCGACGAAGCCGTCGCAGACGATCACGTCGACCGTACCCTTGTAGATGTCGTTGCCTTCGACGTTGCCGCGGAAATTCAGCGTGCTGGCGCGCAGCAGTTCACCCGCGCGCTTGATCGTCTCGTTGCCCTTGATGACCTCTTCGCCGATGTTCAGCAGGCCGATCGTCGGACGCTCCTTGCCTTCGAGCGCGGCGACGAGCGCGTGCCCCATCTCCGCGAACTGCAGCAGATGCTGCGGCTCGCAGTCGACGTTCGCGCCGAGGTCCAGCATCATCGTGTAGCCGGTCGGGTTCGGCAGGGCGAACGCGATCGCGGGCCGCTCGATGCCGGGCAGCGTCTTGAGCACATAACGGGATACGGCCATCAGCGCGCCGGTGTTGCCGGCGGAGATACAGGCCTGGGCCGCGCCTTCCTTGACCTGGTTGAGCGCGACACGCATCGAAGAATCCTTCTTCTTGCGCAGCGCGACTTCGACAGGGTCGTCCATCGCCACGACTTCGGTGGCGGGCACGATGGTCAGCGCGGGATCGTCGAGGGCTTTCAGCTTTTTCAGCTGAGCGCGGATCGCGCTTTCGATGCCGACGAGCATCAGGTGCGCATCAGGATGCGCGCGGACGAACTTGACTGCCGCGGGAACGGTCACGGACGGGCCGTGGTCGCCTCCCATGCAATCGATTGTGAGCTTTACGGTCATGGAATGCGACGAATTTCAGGCACAAAAAAGCGGCAGTTGAATGCCGCCTTTTTGTTGAGCCAGGAAAGTGTCAAGCGAACCAGTTGTCACGCGAACGGCGAGCGTAGCGCGCAACGCGTGACTTGACGCTTAGTCGTTCTTCGTCTTGACGACTTTCTTGCCGCGATAGTAGCCGTTCGGGCTGACGTGGTGACGCAGGTGCACTTCACCCGTGCTCGGCTCGACTGCCAGCGGCGCTGCCGTCAGGAAATCGTGCGAACGATGCATGCCGCGCTTCGACGGCGACTTCTTGTTTTGCTGGACTGCCATGACTAACTCCTAATTGATTTTCCGGATTCTAACACAGCCCGATCCGGCGCTTAACTACCCTGGCCCAAAGCCTTTACGCCTTCCCGCGCCACAACTGCTTAGTGTTTCTTGCTGCCGTCCCCGTCCTTCTTCAACGCTTGCAGCGCTGCGAACGGATTCGGCCGTTTGCCTTCGTCCTCGTCTTCGGCGGACTCGTCGTCCGCCTCTTCCGAAGGACCGCTCACACCCGACACGAGGCTTTCGTGAACTGCCGGGCAAACCTCGTGCTTGGGCACGAGCGGCAACGAAAGCAGCAATTCCTCTTCGATCAAGTCGACGAGATCGAACTGGCGTGTGCCCACGATCACATCGGCTTCATCGTCGTCGAGCGGAAATTCTTCAGCTTCTTCTTCGGTCGCAACGACCCGGTACGTCATGTCGACGTCGAACGTCTGGTCGTACGGGGTCATGCAGCGCTGGCACGTGAGCCACGCATGGCCGTGCACCGCGAGTCGCAGATACGGCTGCTGCCCATCGGCGCCGTCGTCCTGCAACTCCTTCTGGGTGAATCCTTCGGCCTGCCACGTGAAGACCGTGTCGCGATCTGGCGCGTCCACCGGCACTTCGTTTAACATGCGCGGCAGCTGCGACAGACGCACCGCACCCGCTGCCTGCCGCCCGCTGCGGGCGAATTCGAACAGGTCGACTGCGTGCGGATCAAGCGATGCCGCCGGCTTGCCAGAAGAAGTGTTCATGTTGCGCTCCTGCCTACAGGCTGACTTGCGGGATCCGGCTTGCCGGCGCCGCTTATCTGGCGCCGCCCACGGACGTGATCTACGCCACGTACGATTACGTAACTTTACTTCCGAAGACCCGGCAGGCGCCACCACAGCGAAAGCCTGCCGACGAAAAGCGGGAAAGCATACCTGTTTTACCTTTTGCGGTCAATCACTTATGCTTGCGCCCTCGCAACGCCCCGCCACACCTGACGATTCACCGACCCAATCGACCATGCCGCATACCGTTTGCCGCCCGCCGCGGCTGATTCTCGCCTCCAGTTCCCGCTACCGCCGCACGCTTCTCGAGCGCCTCGGCCTGCCGTTCGACGTCGTATCGCCCGACCTCGACGAAACCCCGCTCGCGGGTGAAACGCCGGCCGCGACCGCGCTGCGTCTCGCCGGCGCGAAGGCGCGCGCGGTCGCCGCGACCATCGACGCGCCGGACGGCGTGCTCGTGATCGGGTCGGACCAGGTCGCGACGTTCGACGGCCTCCAGATCGGCAAGCCCGGCACGCATGAGCGCGCGCTTGCGCAGCTGCTGTCGATGCAGGGCCGCGACGTCGAGTTCCACAGTGCGCTCAGCCTGTACGACAGCCGCACGGGCGAAACGCAGAGCGAGGACGTCGTCACGCACGTGCGCTTCCGTTCGCTGCCCGAAGCCGAACTCGATGCGTACCTGCGCGCGGAAACGCCGTACGACGTCGCCGGCAGCGCGAAGTCCGAGGGGCTCGGCATCGCGCTGCTCGACGCGATCGACTCCGACGACCCGACGGCGCTCGTCGGCCTGCCGCTGATCGCGCTCACGCGGATGCTGCGCACCGCGGGCTATCCGCTGTTCACTACTCACGGAGACCGCGCATGACGGCCGGCACGCTTTATCTCGTCCCGAACACGCTCGGCGAAGGCGACGAATCGATGCTCGCCGCCGTGCTGCCCGCGGCCGTGCAGGCGCGCGCCGGCACGCTCGGCTATTACATCGGCGAAAACGCGAAAACGACCCGCGCGTTCCTGAAGAAGATCGGCACGACGCGGCCGATCCAGGAAATCGCGATCCGCGAACTGAACGTCAACACGCCGGCCGGCGAGATCGACAAGCTGCTCGCACCGGTGCTCGCGGGCACGGACGCCGGGCTCGTGTCCGAGGCCGGCTGCCCCGCCGTGGCCGACCCCGGCGCGCTGCTGGTGCGCCGTGCGCATGAACGCGGCGTGAAGGTCGTGCCGCTCGTCGGGCCGAGTTCGATCCTGCTCGCGCTGATGGCGTCGGGCCTGAACGGCCAGAGTTTTGCGTTCAACGGCTACCTGCCGGTCGATGCGGCCGCGCGCGCGAAACGCCTGCGCGAGCTCGAGCAACTGTCGCGCAAGGGCCGCCAGACGCAGATCTTCATCGAGACGCCGTACCGGAACCAAGCGATGCTCGATACGCTCGTCGCGACCTGCGCGCCGTCGACGCAGATCTGCGTCGCGGCCGACCTGACCCTCGAAACCGAGACGATCGCCAGCCGTTCGGTGGCGGACTGGAAAAAAGCGCCGGCGCCGAATCTGCACAAGCGCCCCGCCATCTTCCTGCTGCTCGCGAACTGACGCGCCGGCGCCCGCAGCCGCATTGCGGCACGGGGCGCCCGGCTTCGTTCGCCGCGGCGCGGGCCCGCGCTCAGCGCAGGCTGAACGACGTGCCGCCGGCGGCGAGCGCCTTCATCGCGGCACCGCCGACCGCCGCGCCGAATTTGCGCGCGACGCGGTTCGTCAGGCTTTCCTTCACCGTGTAGTCGACGAGATCCGGCGCCTTCAGCACGTCGCGCGCGACCGTGTCGGTCGTGCCGTAGCCGTCGGCGAGGCCAAGCTCGACGCTCTTCTCGCCCGTCCAGAACAGACCCGAGAACATGTCGGGCGTTTCGTGCAGCCGCTTGCCGCGACCGTCCTTCACGGCCTTGATGAACTGCGCATGGACCTGGTCGAGCAGTGCCTGCGCATGCGCGTCCATCTTCGGCGTCTCGGGCGAGAACGGGTCGTAGAAGCCCTTGTTTTCGCCCGACGTGTGCAGACGGCGATCGACGCCGAGCTTGCCCATCAGGCCCGTGAAGCCGAACCCGTCCATCAGCACGCCGATCGAGCCGACGATGCTCGCCTTGTCGACGAAGATCTTGTCGGCGGCGGACGCAATGTAATAACCGCCCGATGCGCACATGTCGGTCACGACGACGTACAGCGGCTTGTTGGGATATTTCGTGCGCAGCCGGCGGATCTCGTCGTAGACCATCCCGGCCTGCACCGGGCTGCCGCCCGGGCTGTTGATCCGCAGCACGACGCCGGCCGCGCCGTCGTCGTCGAACGCGGCGTCGAGCGCCGTATTGATGTCTTCGCCGTTCGCGTTGGTGCCTGCCGCGATCTCGCCGTCGATCGTCACGAGCGCCGTGTGGCGCCCGGTCGACGCGAACTTCGCGTCGTTCGAGAAATCGATCAGCGCGAACGCGAGCAGCAGGAACACGCCGAGGAACGCGAAGCGGAAGAAGATCTTCCAGCGCCGCGCCGCGCGCTGTTCCTTGACGGCCGCGAGCGCGATCCGCTCGAGCGCCGCGCGCTCCCAGTTCGGCTCGCGGCTGTCGGGACGGGACGAGGAATCAGGGATATTCGGTTGGTCGGCCATGCAGTGGTGTCGTCAGTCGGTCGTGGCTGGAGGAGTCGAAGCGGCGGGACGCAGGTCGGCATCGGGCACCCAGAATACCGCACGGCCATCGGGCATGTCGCGCTCGTCGACCTCCACCGGCCGCAGGCGGCCGCCGCGGCACGGGCCGCCGACGCACTTGCCGGTGTCCGGCGCGTAGATCGCACCGTGCGTCGCGCACATCAGGTAAAGGCCCGACGACTCGAAGAACTGCCCTTCGGCCCAGTCGAGCTCCATCGGCACGTGTGCGCAGCGGTTCAGGTAGCCGTACGCACGGCCGTCGTAGCGTACGAAGAACACGACCGCCTGCTCGCCGCGCAGCGTCGCGTCGACGCGCACGCCGGCGCCGCCGTCGGTCAAGGCGTCCGATGCGCACACGCGCACGGCTTCCGGCGCCGCGCTCATGCGTGCTCCCGCAGCCACGCCGCCAGCGCGACGACGTCCGGCGCGACGAAGCGCGGCGTCAGCGCGGCCAGCGCCTCGGCCGTATGCGCGCCGTAGGACACGCCGACGCCGGCTGCGCCCGCGCTCGCCGCCATCTGCAGGTCGTGCGTGGTGTCGCCGATCATCACGGTACGCGCCAGATCCTGCCCCAATTCGCGGGACAGTTCGTGCAGCATCGCCGGGTGCGGCTTCGAGAACGTTTCGTCCGCGCAGCGCGTCGCATCGAACAGGCTCGTCAGCTTCGACTGGTCCAGCACGCGATTCAGCCCGACCCGGCCCTTGCCGGTCGCGACCGCCAGGAGGTAACCCGTATCGCGCAATTCCGCGAGCAGTTCGCGCACGCCGGCGAACAACTCGATGCGCTGATCGTCCAGCAGGTAGTGAAAGCGGTAACGCTCGGCCAGCCGCGGATAGTCGGACGGATCGAGGGTCGGAGCAGTAATGCGCAGCGCATCGCGCAGCCCGAGGCCGATCACATAGCGGGACGCCTCGTCCGACGGCGTGGGCAGGCCGAGATCGCGGCACGCGGCCTGGATGCTGTGCGCGATGTGCGCAGTCGAATCCATCAGCGTGCCGTCCCAGTCGAAGACGATCAGGTCAAATTGCTGTCGGGCCATGCGAGTCATGCGTTATCGCGCAAAGCGCTGAGTTGATCGAGGAAGCGGCGGCATTCGTCCGGCAGCGGCGCGTCGAACTGCAGCGGCTCGCCGGTCAGCGGGTGCGCGAGCTTCAGCCGGTGCGCATGCAGGAACATCCGTTTCAGCGACGGCTGCGCGTTCGCGCGCGCCAGCGCCTTGTTCAGTGCGAAATCGCCGTACTTGGCGTCGCCGGCGATCGGCAGGCCGAGATGCGCGAGGTGCACCCGGATCTGATGGGTCCGGCCCGTTTTGAGTTCCGCTTCGACCAGCGCGTAATCCGGCCAGCGCTCGAGCAGGTTGAACACCGTGTGCGACGGCAGGCCGTCGTCCTGCACGCGCACGCGCCGCTCCCCTTCCGCGGTCGAATACTTGAACAGCGGCGCCTTCACCGCGCGGCGGCGGCCCCAGTCGGCCTGCCACTCCCCGTGTCCGCATGCGAAGTAACGCTTGTCCATCCGGTTTTCGCGGATCTGCTCGTGCAGGCCGACGAGCGCCGTGCGCTTCTTCGCGAGCATCAGGATCCCGGACGTCTCGCGGTCGAGCCGGTGCACGAGCTCGAGGAATTTCGCGCGCGGACGCGCCTGGCGCATCTGCTCGATCACGCCGAACGCGACGCCGCTGCCGCCGTGCACCGCGACGCCGGCCGGCTTGTTGATGACGAGCATCGCATCGTCTTCGTACAGCACCTCGAACTGCGCGGGCGGCACGATCGGCGTGTCGGCGCGCGCGAGATCGGCCGCCGCCACCCGCACCGGCGGCACGCGGACGATGTCGCCGAACGCGAGACGATACTGGGCATCGACCCGACCCTTATTCACGCGCACTTCGCCGCTGCGCAGGATCCGGTAAATATGGCTTTTGGGCACGCCTTTACAGACGCGCAACAGGAAGTTGTCGATCCGCTGACCGGCCGAGTTTTCGTCGATCTCGAGCATCGATACCTGGCCGCTTGCGACTGAATTCTGGGATATTTTGCCTAACTCATTCATACTGAATATAATTTTGCCCAGCCTGACGTTGAGGGTGGCCTGACAGGCCGGCCCCGGCTGAATCGGGCAAGGCGCAAGCGCAAACCGCTATTTTACTTGCGCCGGGGGTCCGCTGCTCGCCCCTAATCAAAGAGATGCAGCAAGTTGCACGCACGGCGCCGCCCGTCGGCAAGGATCGCGCCCACAGGCGGATTCGGTCGGCAAGGCGCCGCGGTAACGGAAAGTTGGTTGAAAAGAATTTGATCGGTAGCCCGACGGCGCGAAGTGCGTCCGCAGGCTGCCGGTTGCGAAAATTACGGCGTTGCGCCTGATTTGGCCCCGCGAAGGTGCGGGGCTTGGCGACGTCAAACCAGGGAAGTACACCCCAAGCGGGAAAGTCGGGTTGGATTCGATACTCCCCGCTGCGGCCCAAGCCGCAGCATCTGCCGCCCGTCGGCGCGCGCGACGTATTGTGCGCGCCCGTGGCGATGCCCGGACTCAGGCTTAGCGCGCTTGTGCAGCGTGCGGTGTGTGAACGCCGTGCTTTGAAACCGTATTCGCAGGTGCCCAACGGCCGCCGGCCCCGTCTTTCGGGCCCAAGCGCCTCTTCAGGCAATTCTCCCCGCCATCCTTCCCGCTCCAGCGTGCTTGTGACAACACAACAAGGTGCGGCCTGCCGTCGTTCCCGCCTTCGCGACTGACAACCGCGAGGCGCCGGCAGCGGAGCCGCCTGGAGTCGTTCATGAAACGCATGCTGTTCAATGCGACGCAGCAGGAGGAGCTGCGCGTCGCCATCGTCGATGGGCAAAAGCTCATCGACATCGACATCGAGACAGCCGGGCGCGAACAGCGCAAAGGCAATATCTACAAAGGTGTCATCACCCGTATCGAGCCGTCGCTCGAAGCGTGCTTCGTCAACTACGGCGAAGACCGCCATGGCTTCCTGCCGTTCAAGGAAGTGGCCCGCCAGTACTTCAAGGACGGCATCGACATGCGCTCCGCGCGCATCCAGGATGCGCTGCGCGAAGGCCAGGAACTGATCGTTCAGGTCGAGAAGGAAGAGCGCGGCAACAAGGGCGCCGCCCTCACGACCTTCATCTCGCTCGCCGGCCGCTACCTCGTGCTGATGCCGAACAATCCGCGCGGCGGCGGCGTGTCGCGCCGGATCGAGGGCGACGAGCGCCAGGAACTGCGCGAAACGATGGCGCAGCTGCAGATTCCGGACGGCATGAGCATGATCGCCCGCACCGCGGGCATCGGCCGCAGCGCCGAGGAACTGCAGTGGGACCTGAACTATCTGCTGCAGCTGTGGCGCGCGATCGAAGCGGCGTCGCAAAGCGGCAATGCCGGCCAGCCGATGCTGATCTATCTGGAATCGAGCCTCGTGATCCGCGCGATCCGGGACTATTTCCAGCCCGATATCGGCGAAATCCTGATCGACACGACCGAGATCCACGATCAGGCCCGTGCGTTCATGGACATCGTGATGCCGGACAACGTGTCGAAGGTGAAGCGCTACCACGACGACGTGCCGCTCTTCTCCCGCTTCCAGATCGAGCACCAGATCGAGACGGCCTACTCGCGCACGGTACCGCTGCCGTCCGGCGGCGCGATCGTGATCGACCACACCGAGGCCCTCGTCGCGATCGACGTGAACTCGGCGCGTGCGACCAAGGGCGCGGACATCGAGGAAACGGCGACCCGCACGAACCTCGAGGCGGCGGACGAAGTGGCCCGCCAGCTGCGCCTGCGCGACCTCGGCGGCCTGATCGTGATCGACTTCATCGACATGGAGTCGGCCAAGAGCCAGCGCGAAGTCGAGCAACGCCTGAAGGACGCGCTCAAGCACGACCGTGCGCGCGTGCAGATGGGCAAGATCTCCCGCTTCGGCCTGATGGAACTGTCGCGCCAGCGCCTGCGTCCGGCGCTGTCGGAAGGCAGCCACGTGACGTGCCCGCGCTGTAACGGCACCGGCCACATCCGCGATACCGAATCGTCCGCGCTGCAGGTCCTGCGGATCATTCAGGAAGAAGCGATGAAGGAAAACACCGCGGCGATCCACTGCCAGGTGCCGGTCGAGGTGACCGCCTTCCTGCTCAACGAGAAGCGTCAGGAAATCAACAAGATCGAGTCGCGCTTCAAGGTCGGCATCGTGCTGATCCCGAACAAGCACCTCGATACGCCGCACTACAAGCTCGAGCGCCTGCGTCACGACGACGCGCGCCTCGACGATCCGCGCGCGTCCTGGAAGATGGCCGAGGAAGCCGCCCGCGAACTGGAGTCGGAAACCGGCTACAGCAAGCGCACGGCCGACGTGAAGCCGAAGCAGGAAGCGGCGGTCAAGGGCATCACGCCCGAGCGCCCGGCGCCGAGCGCGGCACCGCAGCGCCCGGCCGAGCCGGTTGCGGCGGCGCCCGCCCCGGTCGCCGTGGCAAGCAACGGCGGCTTCATCGGCTGGCTGAAGGGTCTGTTCGGCATGTCGCCGGCTCCGGCGCCCGCGCCGGTTGCACCGGCACCGGCGAAGGAACAGGCTGCCCGCCCGGCCCGCGAGCGGACCGAGAAGACCGAGCAGCGCGGCGGCGATCGCAACCGCAACCGCCGTGGCGGCGCCCAGCAGGCTCAGGGTGGCCGCGACCAGGCAGCGACGGGCCGTGGCCAGTCTCAACGCCAGGAACGCGAAGGCAAGGAAATTCGCGAGCCGCGTGAACCGCGTGAACCGCGCGAGGGTCGTGAACCGCGTGAAAGCCGCGAGCCGCGCGAAAGCCGTGAGGGTCGCGAAGGTCGTGAGGGCCGTGGCCCGCGCGAAGGCCGTGAACCGCGCGAGCCGCGTGAAAGCCGTGAGAACCGCGAACCGCGCGAGCGCGTCGAGCAGCCGGAAGCCGTCGAGGCCGGCGGCCGCGGCGAGCGCCAGGAACGCGGCGAACGTCGCGAGCGCGGTGAACGCCGCAAGCCGGTGCAGCACGCGGCGACGCTCGAGACCGTCAACCGTGGCGAGAACCATCCGGAAGCGGAAGGCGACCAGGCCGTCGCAGCGCTGCCGGGCGCAGATGTCGGTGCCGACGCGGAAGCTGGCGCACGTGACGGCGAGGAACGTCGCCGTCGCCGCCGCGGCCGCCGTGGTGGTCGTCGCGAGCGCGAGGACGAAGGCTCGGTGGTCGAGCATGCCGAGCAAGGCGCGGACGGCGAAGGCCCCGTGCACGCCGTGACGACGGAAGCCCCGAACGCGGTCGAGCCGGCCCGTACGGCCGCACCGGTCGCCGTGGCGTCCGTGGCAGCCGTTTCGGCAGCAGGCGCCGCAGTTGCGGAAGCCGAAGTCGAGGAGCGTGCCGAAGCGGTCGCACCGGCCGCGGTCGAGTCGCAAACGGCACCGGTTCGTGTCGAAGCGACGCCGGTCGCACCGCTCGAGCCCGCACCGGTCGTACCGGCAGCCGAACCGGCACCGGTGGCGCCGGCCGCTGAATCGGAAGCCGGCCCGGCTCCGGTCGCGGTTTCGCCGACCGATGCGTTCGAAGTGCCGGCCGCACCGGCTGCCGTCGAAGCGCCGCAGTCCGCGCCCGTCGAGCAAGCCGCACCGGCACCGGTCGTCGCAGCTGAAGTCGCTCCGGCACCCGTTGCTCCGGCACCGGTCGCGCCCGCACCGGTCGCTCCGGTTCACGTCGAACCGGCTCGCGTCGAAGCCGCACCGGCCGAAACCGTTGCCGCACCGGCTCCGGCTCCGGCGCCCGCCCAGCCGGCCGCCGCGCCTGCTTCGGCGAGCCTCGATGCCGTGCTGGAGCAAGCCGGTCTCGTGTGGGTGAACACGGACGCCGACAAGTTCCGCGCTGCCCAGGAAGCCGCGTCGCGCCTGCCGCGTCCGGCCCGCGTGCCGCGCGAGCGCAAGGCGCAGCCGCCGGTCGACCCGACCCCGATGCAGCAGGTCGAAACGCACCGCTAAGCGGCGCATCGCCCGACCAGAAAAAGCCCGCCTCCGGCGGGCTTTTTCATTTCCGCGCTGCGGGTTTCCGCCCCCCGGCCCGGCCGGCCGCTTGCGGCTAAAATAGAGGCCTGACTCGCACTTCTTTCAACATGTCCCGACGCATCATTCCCCTCGCCGACGTCAGCGGGATGCCGGATATCTCCGGCGTCGCGCATACCCCCGACGGCGCGCTGGCCGACAGGTTCGCCAGGCCGCTGCGCGACTTGCGCATCTCGGTGACGGACCGCTGCAACTTCCGCTGCGTGTACTGCATGCCGCGAGACGTGTTCGACAAGGACTACCCGTTCCTGCCCCACAGCGCGCTGCTCACGCACGAAGAGATCGAGCGGGTGGCGCGGCTGTTCGTCGCCCACGGCGTCGAAAAGATCCGGATCACGGGCGGCGAGCCGCTGCTGCGCAAGAACCTCGAATTCCTGATCGAGCGTCTCGCGCGCCTGACGACTCACGACGGCCGCCCGCTCGACCTGACGCTGACCACCAACGGCTCGCTGCTCGCGCGCAAGGCGCGCGCGCTGAAGGACGCCGGCCTCACGCGCGTGACGGTCAGCCTCGACGCGCTCGACGACACGCTGTTCAAGCGCATGAACGACGCCGACTTCGCGAGCGCCGACGTGCTCGACGGCATCTTCGCCGCGCAGGCCGTGGGGCTCGCGCCCGTCAAGGTCAACATGGTCGTGAAGCGCGGCACCAACGATAGCGAGATCCTGCCGATGGCCGAGCGCTTCCGCGGCACCGGCGTGATCCTGCGCTTCATCGAATACATGGACGTCGGCACGTCGAACGGCTGGAACATGACCGAGGTGCTGCCGTCCGCGGACGTCGTCGCGCGGATCGCCGAGCGGTTCCCGCTCGTGCCGCTCGACGCGCACACGGCGGCGGAAACGGCGCAGCGCTGGGGCTATGCGGACGGCGGCGGCGAGATCGGCGTGATCTCGAGCGTCACGCAGGCATTCTGCGGCGACTGTACGCGCGCCCGGTTGTCGACCGAAGGCAAGCTGTACCTGTGCCTGTTCGCGTCGACGGGCCATGACCTGCGCGCGCTAGTGCGCGGCGGCGCCAGCGACGCCGAGATCGCGACCGCGATCGCCCGGATCTGGCAGGCCCGCACCGACCGCTATTCGCAGCTGCGCGGCAGCGCGGCCGCCGACGCCGCGCCCGACGGCGCCGGCAAGCGCGTCGAAATGTCGTACATCGGCGGCTGACGCGCGCCGCCCCAGCCGACTTCCCGCGATGTCCGCTTCCACCTCGCCCTCCATCGCCGGCCTGCTGCTCGCAGGCGGCCGTGCCACGCGCATGGACGGCGCAGACAAGGGCCTGCAGCTGCTCGACGGCATGCCGCTCGCGCTGCACGTGCTGCGCCGGTTCTCGCCGCAGGTCGACGAGACGCTGATCAGCGCGAATCGCAACGCCGATCGCTACGCCGAGCTCGGTGCGCCTTTCGACGCGCGCATCGTGGCGGACGAAACGGCCGATTTCCCCGGCCCGCTCGCGGGGCTGCTCGCCGGCATGCGGGCGGCGCGCGCCCCGCTCGTCGCGTGCGCGCCGTGCGATACGCCCTATTTGCCGGCCGACCTGGTCGCGCGGCTGCATGCGGCGCTCGACGCGCAGCAGGCCGACATCGCGATGGCCGTGACCGTCGACGCGCAGCACGCGCGTTCGCCGCAGCCGACCTTCGCGCTGCTGCGCACGTCGCTTGCCGACGATCTCGCCGCCGCGCTCGCGGCCGGCGAGCGGAAGGTGCGTGCGTGGTACGCACGCCACAAGACGGTCGAAGTCGAGTTTCGCGACGAGCGTGCGTTTTACAATGCCAATTCCTGGCATGAACTCGCCGCGCTTGCCCGCCGCTGACGGCACCGGCATCCGTTCCCGCCCGCCGCATGCGCCTTCGCGCTCAGGCGCCCTCCGCGCGCCACCGGCCACGAACCCGATACGCCTTGCGGCGCAGTCCGACTGATGATCACGCAATCCTCGCCCGCCTCCCGAACCGCACCCGATTCCGCCGCCCCGCTGTCGCTCGCCGACGCGCAGGCGCTCGCGTGCCGGTTCGCGGTGCCGGTCGACGCGTGCGACACGGTGTCGCTGCATGACGCACTCGACCGCGTGCTCGCGATCGACGTGAACGCGCCGTTCGACATTCCCGCGTACGACAACTCGGCGATGGACGGCTATGCGTTCGACGGCGGCGCAGGCGCGCCGGCAGCGGCCGCCGAAATCGCGCTGACGGTCGCCGGCACGGCGTTCGCCGGCCATCCGTTCGACGGCTCCGTGACGGCCGGCGCATGCATTCGCATCATGACCGGCGCGCCGATGCCGGCCGGGTGCGACACGGTCATTCCGCAGGAACGCGTGCGCGTCGACGGCGATGTGATCCGCTTCGCCGCACATGACGTCGCACGCGGCGCAAATTGCCGCCGGGCCGGCGAGGATCTCGCGCGCGGCGCCTGCGCGCTCGCCGCCGGCCGCATCCTGCGCCCGTCCGATCTCGGCCTGCTCGCGTCGTTCGGGTTGCGCGAAGTCACGGTGCGCCGCCGCGTGCGCGTCGCCGTGTTCTCGACCGGCGACGAACTGCGCGAACCCGGCGAGCCGCTCGGCCCCGGCTCGCTGTACGACAGCAACCGCGCGATGCTGGTCGCGATGCTGGAAAGGCTGCACATCGACGCGCTCGATCTCGGCATCGTCCGCGACGATCCGGCCGCGCTCGAACGCGCGCTGCGCGATGCCGCCGACGCACGGGCCGATGCAGTGATCACGTCGGGCGGCGTATCGGCCGGCGAAGCCGATTTCACGCGCGACGTGATGGCGCGGCTCGGCGACGTGACCTTCGCCAGCCTCGCATTGCGACCCGGCCGGCCGCTCGCGTGCGGCACGCTTTCGCGCGCGGGCGACGGCGCCGGCCCCGTGCTGTTCTTCGGGCTGCCCGGCAACCCGGTCGCGTCCGCCGTGACGTTCTACGCGATCGTGCGCCCCGCGCTGCTGACGCTGGCCGGCGCGCACACGCCGCCGCCGGCGACGTACACGGCGCTCAGCACCGTGGCATTGAAAAAGCGTCCGGGCCGCACCGAATACCTGCGCGCCATCGCGACGCGTGCCGCCGACGGCCAGTGGCACGTCGCGCCGGCCGGTTCGCAGAGTTCCGCATCGTTGAGCGGTCTCGCGACCGCCAACTGTTTCATCGTCCTGGGCCACGATTGCGCGACAGTCGACGCGGGCGCCCCGGTCGACATCCTGCCGCTCGACGGCCTGATCTGAATTCCAATCGATATATCTCTACGGGGGCAATCCGCACATGAAGAAACAAATCTCGTCGATCGCCGCGGGACAGACCGCAAAGGCGCTGATCCTCGTCTACCTGACGTTCAGCGTGCCGATCGTGCTGCTCGGCATCCTGGTCGCGTACATCCGCTACGGGATGGTGGAGCTGAGCACGATCCTGAGCGCGCTGCTGCTGAACGCGATCCTCGGTTTCGTCCTGCTGTGGATCGCCTGCCACGCCTACAACTGGGTCGCCTCGCGCTTCGGCGGCATCGAGATCGTGCTGTCCGATCCGCCGGAGGAAGCGTGAGCGGCACGCCGCTGATCCGCGCGGCCGAAGCGCGCGACGTCGGCGCGATCCTCGCGCTGATGCGCGAGCTGGCCGAGTTCGAGAAACTCACGCACCTGTTCGTCGCGAGCGATGCCGATCTGGCCGACGCACTGTTCGGCGCGCACCCGGCCGCCGAAGCGCTGGTAGCCGAGCGCGACGGCGCGATCGTCGCGTATGCACTGTTCTTCCACAACTATTCGACGTTTCTCGGCCGTCGCGGGCTGTATCTCGAGGATCTGTACGTGCAGCCGTCGCAGCGCGGCACGGGTCTCGGCACCGCGATGCTGCAGCACCTCGCGGCACTCGCCGTCGAACGCCGCTGCGCGCGCTTCGAATGGTCGGTGCTCGACTGGAACCAGCCGGCGATCGATTTCTACGAGAAGATGGGCGCGACCGTGCTGCCGGAGTGGCGCATCGTGCGCGTAACCGGCGACGCATTGGACGCGCTCGCCGCACGCTGAACGCGGGCCGGCCATGCCGGTCGCCGCTGAAAAAAAACGGGCGCCGCGGCGCCCGTTTTTCGTTTCAGCCGGTTACGACCGCACACGTCGTGCGTCATGCCTCGTCCGCATCGGCGCCGTCTGCGCCGTCAGCCACTTCCGCGCCCAGCAGCCCCGCCGCCGTATCGCCCGGCAGCGCCTCGACCTGCTTCAGCTTGCGGTTCATCACGCGCGTGCGCTGCTCGGCCGCCTCGATCGAGCGCGTGACCGTTTCGAGCTGCGCCTTCGTGCGCGCCAGCACGTCGCCGAACTTGCCGAACTCGGTCTTCACCGCGCCGAGCACCTGCCACACTTCGCTCGAGCGCTGCTCGATCGCGAGCGTGCGAAAGCCCATCTGCAAGCTGTTCAGCAACGCGGTCAGCGTGGTCGGCCCGGCCACCGTCACGCGATAGTCGCGCTGCAGCATGTCGGTCAGCCCCGGGCGGCGCAGGATCTCCGCAAAGAGCCCCTCGGTCGGCAGGAACAGCAGCGCGAAATCGGTCGTATGCGGCGGTGCGACGTACTTCTCTGCGATCGTCCTCGCCTCCATCCGCACGCGCGCCTCGAGCGCACGGGCCGCTTCCTCGACCGCCACCGAATCGGCACGTTCCTGCGCATCGATCAGCCGCTCGTAGTCCTCGCGCGGAAACTTCGCGTCGATCGGCAGCCACACCGGCGGCGCGTCGCCCGTCCCGGCGGTGCGGCCCGGCAGCCGGATCGCGAACTCGACGCGTTCGCTGCTCCTCGGCACCGTCGCGACGTTCTTCGCGTACTGGTCGGGCGTGAGCATCTGCTCGAGCAATGCCTCGAGCTGCACCTCGCCCCAGGTACCGCGCGTCTTCACGTTGGTCAGCACCTTCTTCAGATCGCCGACGCCGGCCGCGAGCGTCTGCATCTCGCCGAGCCCGCGGTGCACCTGCTCGAGCCGGTCCGACACGAGCTTGAACGATTCGCCGAGCCGGTGTTCGAGCGTCGCATGCAGCTTCTCGTCGACGGTGCGGCGCATCTCCTCGAGCTTCGCCGCGTTGTTCGTCTCGATTTCCTTCAGCCGCTGCTCGAGCGTCGCGCGCACTTCGCCGATCCGGCGATCGTTGGCCTCGGTCAGTTGCGTGAGCTGCCGGTTCAGCGTGTCGCCGAACAGCCGCAGCGCGACCGTCTGCTCTTCGCGCGCCTGCTGCGCCTGACGCTGCACGCTCTCGCGCATCGCGTCGAACTGCTGCGCGTTGCCGGCGACGAGCTTGCCGAGCTGTTGCGCGAAACCGTCGATCTGGTTGTTCTGCACGGTCGCGATGCTCGTCAGTTGGGTCGCGAGCGTCTGCTGAAGCTGCGAGAAACTGCCGGCCAGCTCGGTGCGCGAGCCGCGCGCGTTCTCGACGATCTCGCCGCGCAGCTCGCGTTCGAGCCGTTCGACCGCGAGCGCCTGCGCGTGCGCGGCGTCCTCGATCTGGTCGCCGAGCACAGCCGCATCGTCGTGGCGGCCGCCGCCGCGCACGAGCGCGACGATCGCCACCGCGAGCGCGACGGCCAGCACGACGACCGCCGCCAGCAACAACATCGTCGTCATGCGCGCGGCTTCCCGATCACGTCGGGGTTGATCGGATTCGGCGGCTGCCCCGCGCGCGGCCCGACGCCCAGTGCGGCGATCAGGTTGTCGGCCGCGAGGTTGGCCATCGCGCGGCGCGTCTTCTCGGTCGCGCTCGCGATGTGCGGCGTCAGCACGACGTTCGGCACTTCGAGCAGCGCCGGATGGACGTTCGGCTCGCCTTCATACACGTCGAGGCCGGCCGCGGCGATCGTCCCGTCGCGCAGCGCGGCAGCCAGCGCCGCGTCGTCGACGATGCCGCCGCGCGCGATGTTGGTCAGCGTCGCGGTCGGCTTCATCTTCGCGAGCTCGGCCGCGCCGATCGTGTGATGGTTCTCCTTCGTGTACGGAAGCACGAGCACGACGTGATCGGCGCGCGCGAGCAGCGCGTCCTTCGCCACGTATTCGGCGTTCAGCTCGGTCTCGATCTCGGGGGCGACCCTCGACCGGTTGTGATAGATCACCTGCATCCCGAAGCCGCGCGCGCGGCGTGCGAGTGCCTGGCCGATGCGCCCCATGCCGATGACGCCGAGCGTCGAGCCGTAAATGTCGCTGCCGAGGAAACCGTCGTACGTCCACTTCCGCCAGTGCCCGGCGCGCAGCCAGTGCTCGGATTCGGCGATCCGGCGCGCGGCCGCCATCATCAGCGCCCAGCCGAAATCCGCGGTGGACTCGTTCAGCACGTCGGGCGTGTTGGTGCCGAGCACGTTCGCCGCGTTGAACGCGGCCATGTCGAAGTTGTTGTAGCCGACCGCCATGTTCGACACGACGCGCAGGCGCGGCGCCGCCGCCAGCGTGGCCGCGCCGATCGGGTCGCCCGCCGTCAGCGCGCCATCCTTGTCGGCGAGACGCGCGGCAAGCGCATCGGGCGCAAGCGCGTCACCGTTGTTCCAGTCGACTTCGAAATACTGCTCGAGCCGTTCGATCACGTCCGGAAAGATCGGACGTGCGACCAGGATCTTCTGCATCGCCATCTCCGCATGCCGCGGCCGGAACGCGGCGCATCGTGCGCCGCCGGAACCGTCCGCGCTTGGTTGAAAATCGTCAGCCTACGCCGGGAAGAAGAGCCACGACGTCAGCAGGAACACCGGTACCAATATCACGAGCGCCCAGCCGAGATACGCGAAGAAGCTCGGCATCCTCACGCCGCGCGACTCCGCGATCGCCTTCACCATGAAGTTCGGCGCATTGCCGATGTAGCTGTTCGCGCCCATGAACACCGCCCCCGCGGAAATCGCGGCGAGCGTCGTCGCGCCCGTCGTCATCAGCGCTTGCGCGTCGCCGCCCGCGAGGTTGAAGAACACGAGATAGGTCGGCGCGTTGTCGAGGAACGACGACAGCAGGCCGGTCGCCCAGAAGTACATCGCGTCGATCGGCTTGCCGTCGGGGCCCGTGACGAGATGGACGATCTGCGCGAACGCGCCCTGCGCGCCCGCGCGCAGGATCACGATCACCGGTGCGATCGTCACGAAGATCCCGGCGAACAGCTTCGCGACCTCCTCGATCGGCGCCCAGTTGAATGCGTTGCCTTCGCGCGCCGAGCGCGGCGTCAGCGCGAGCGACGCGAGCGCCACGACGACGAGCGCGACGTCGCGCACGAGATTCTGCAGCGCGACGTGCGTGCCCCACACGTCGAACGTGATGCCCGGCTTCCAGATGCCGCTCATCAGCACGAGGCCGATCACGGCCGCGAGCAGCACGAAGTTGACCTTGCCGTCGATCGACAGCGCGCCGCCGTCGGGCGTCGGGTCGAGCGCGGCCGGCCGCTCCTCGCCGCCCTTCCGGTAGAAGTACGTATCCAGCACGAAGAACAGCGTCAGCAGCACCGCACAGATGAACAGCATCGGCAGCGCGAGATGCGTGGTCGTCCAGAAGAAGCTCACGCCGTTCAGGAAGCCGAGGAACAGCGGCGGATCGCCGAGCGGCGACAGCGAGCCGCCCGCGTTCGCGACGAGAAAGATGAAGAAGATCACGACGTGCACGACATGCTTGCGGTTATCGTTCGCGCGCAGCAGCGGGCGGATCAGCAGCATCGCGGCACCGGTCGTGCCCATCACGCTCGCGAGCAGCGTGCCGAGCGCGAGGATCGCGGTGTTCAGTTTCGGCGTGCCGTGCAGGTTGCCGTTGACGCAAATACCGCCGGCGACCGTATAGAGCGCGGTCAGCAGCACGATGAACGGGATGTATTCCTCGAGCAGCGCGTGCACGAGCGTACCGAACGCCGTGCCCGCGCCGAATGCGACCGCGAACGGCGCCAGGAACGCGATCGCCCACGCCGCGGCGATCTTGCCGAAATGGTGATGCCAGAACACCGGGGCGACGAGCGGGAACACCGCGATGGACAGCAGGATCCCGGCGAACGGGATACCCCAGAGTGCGGACAGCGTGGCACCGTCGAGCGTAGCGGCCGATGCGAGCGCGGGAACGGCGCCAAGCGCGGCTCCCGACGCCATGCCCGCCCAGGCGGCATGTCGTTTCATGCAGAACTTCCTTGTGCGAGTGAGTCGAGTGAGGATGAAGCCGGCGCGCGCGTCATGCGCCGCGCACGACGATCGCGTGAACGCGGTACGGGCCGTGTGCGCCCAGCACGATGGTCTGCTCGATATCGCCCGTGCGCGACGGGCCCGATACGAAATTGACCGCGCGCGGCAATTCGCCGCGCTCCGCGCGAATCAGCGCGAATGCGTCTTCATGGCCCGCGACGATCCGCGACGCCGGCACGATCGCGATGTGCGTCTCCGGCAGCAGCCCGGCCGATGCATAGGTGTCGGGGCCGGACAGCAGCACCAGCGAACCCGTTTCTGCGGTGGCGCAAAAGCAGCCGGTCAGGCCGACGAGATCGCCGTCGCGGGGCTTGCGGCATTCGACCGACAGGCCCGCGCCGGCCCAGTCGAGCTCGGCGAGCGTGCGCCATGCGACGGCCTGCATCGGCAGGCCGTGAGCGGAAAGATAGCGGGCGGCGGCGGCGGGCGCATCGGCCAGCGTCGCGACTTCGTCGACGGTCGTCGACAGGCGCGCCGCTTCATCGACGAATGCGGCGACGAGGTCGGCCGGCATCGGCGGGCGCGGCCCCTCGGGATGGCGAGCGAGATACTCGGCGACGCCGTCGCGCTCCGCTGCATCGGGTTCGGGCGCGCGTCCTTGCGCCGCGCGAATGCGTGCGAGGATCTGGCGACGGGCAGCGGAAGTGTCCATGAACGGTCCTCGTGACGTGAGCGTGCGATACCGTCGGATTATACCGGCCGCCCTCGCCGCGACGCACCTGGCCGGACGGCCGACGCCTACTGCGATGCGTCGTCGTCGGCCGGCTGCGCGATGCCGAACACCTGGCGCAGGTACGCGAGATACGCGCGGTCGTCGCACATGCTCTTGCCCGGCGAATCCGACAGCTTCGCGACCGGCTGTCCGTTGCAGCGGACCATCTTGATCACGATCTGCAGCGGCACGTAGCCGAGATCGTTCGTCAGGTTGGTGCCGACGCCGAACGCGAGCTTGCAGCGGTTGCGGAACCGTTCGTACAGCTGCATGACCTTCGGGATGTCGAGCGCATCCGAGAACACGAGCACCTTGGTGCGCGGGTCGCAGCGGTTCGCCTCGTAGTGGCGCAGCATGCGCTCGCCCCATTCGAACGGATCGCCCGAATCGTGGCGCGCGCCGTCGAACAGCTTGCAGAAGTACATGTCGAAGTCGTTCAGGAACGCATCCATCCCGTAGACGTCCGACAGCGCGATCCCGAGGTCGCCGCGATACTCTTTCGCCCACATCTCGAAACCGTAAGTCTGCGAATCGCGCAGCCGCGGGCCGAGCGCCTGGCATGCCTGCAGGTATTCGTGCGCCATCGTGCCGAGCGGCGTCAGCTCGTGCTTCATCGCGTAGAACACGTTGCTCGTGCCCGCGAACTGCGGCCCGAGCCCGTCACGCAGCGTCAGCGCGACCTCCTCGTGCCACACCTTCGAGAAGCGTCGGCGCGTGCCGTAGTCGGCGATCTTGCAGTCGGCGAACTCGGGCTTCGCGCCGAGCAGCTTGATCTTCTCGCGCAGCCGCTCGCGGCCTTCGCGATAGTCGGGCTCGCGCTGCGTGTTGCGGAAATAGACTTCATTGACGATCGCGAGCACCGGGATCTCGAACAGGATCGTGTGCAGCCACGGCCCCTCGATCACGATGTCGATCTCGCCGTTGCCCTTCGGCGAGGGCGTGATCGAGATGTACTTCTCGTTCAGGTGGAACAGCGCGAGGAAGTCGACGAAATCGCTCTTGATGAAGCGCATCCGCCGCAGGTAGTCGAGTTCGACGTCGGTGAAGCGCAGCGAACAGAGGCCGCGCACCTCGTCGCGGATCTCGTCGATGTACGGGACGAGATCGACGCCGGGCGTGCGGCACCGGAACCGGTACTCGACGTTTGCGGCGGGAAAGTGATGCAGGACGACCTGCATCATCGTGAACTTGTAGAGATCCGTGTCGAGCAGCGAAGTGATGATCATGATTACGGCACCGCCAATATCGAGACAGGGTCCGGCACACCGCGCGCCGCCCGGTCTGTCGGCCATGTTACCCGAATGCGGGCCGGACCATCGTGAAAGCGCGCCTGCCCGCTCCGGGCGGGCCGCGGCCGGCGCACGCGCGGCGACCCCCGTCGGCCCCATAAACTAATCACGAAACGATATAAGCCGGAAAGCCGACCACGTCATGCGGGTTTTGCGCTTCAGTTACAATGCCGCTTTTGGCGCAAACGCCACCCCATATATACCGCCAAGCAGGAGCGTTTTAATGACTCACGTTGTGACCGAAGGCTGCATCAAGTGCAAATACACGGACTGCGTGGATGTGTGCCCGGTGGATTGCTTCCGTGAAGGTCCCAACTTTCTCGCCATCGATCCGGACGAGTGCATCGACTGCGCCGTGTGCGTCGCCGAGTGCCCGACCAATGCGATCTATGCCGAAGAAGACGTTCCGGGCGACCAGCAGCAGTTCACCGAGCTGAACGCCGAGCTGGCGAAGAACTGGCCGTCGATCACGAAGACCAAGCCGGCACCGGCCGACGCGGACGAGTGGAAGGACGTGCAGGAAAAGCTGCACCTGCTCGAGCGCTGATCGCGCAGCGGCGCCGCGCAATATTTTTTGCGCCCCGCCGCTCAAAGGTATTGACAGGTTAGCCAACGCTCCATACAATCTCGTTTCTCTGCTGTTGTTGTTTGTTCCCCGATAGCTCAGTCGGTAGAGCGCCGGACTGTTAATCCGTAGGTCCCTGGTTCGAGCCCAGGTCGGGGAGCCAAAAAAGCAAAGGCCCGTTGAATGTGCGCGGGTTTCTTGTTGGAAACAAACCCAGCAGATGTACCGATTTATTCCCCGATAGCTCAGTCGGTAGAGCGCCGGACTGTTAATCCGTAGGTCCCTGGTTCGAGCCCAGGTCGGGGAGCCAGACAGCGAAAGGCCCGTCATTCGACGGGCCTTTTGTTTTTCCGGCGCCCGTCGCTCACCGCCGCGCATGCTAGAGTCTTTATCCCGCATTCGCATCCGGTTCCGTCGATGAAGCACCGCCTCCTTTCCGCCTTGCCGTTCGCCCTCCTCCTCTCGGCCTTTGCCGCCGCGCCGCTCGCGCACGCGGAGGAAGTCGGCAGCGTCAACACCCATTTCCGCGTGACGGGCTCCGACCGCGTGGTCGTCGAAGCGTACGACGATCCGCTCGTGGCCGGCGTCACCTGCTACGTGTCGCGGGCGCGCACCGGCGGGATCAAGGGCTCGCTCGGCGTCGCGGAGGATCCGAGCGAAGCGTCGATCGCGTGCCGGCAAGTCGGCCCGCTCAGCTTCAAGGAGCCGCTCAAGCAGCAGACCGACGTGTTCAGCGAGCGGATGTCGTTCATCTTCAAGACGCTGCATGTCGTGCGCGTCGTCGACAAGAAGCGCAACACGCTCGTCTACCTGACCTACAGCGATCGCATCGTCAGCGGCAGCCCGAAGAACGCCGTCACCGCGGTGCCGATGCCGGCCGGCACGACGATTCCGGTCAAGTAAGCCCGCGCCTGCCGGGGGTGCGCGAGCGCTACACTTACCCATTCGACCGCTCCGCGCCCGATCATGTCCGCCACCCGCCTTCCCGACGCCGCACGCTACTGGCGCACGCCGCTGCTGCCGGATGCGGATCTGCTCACGGCCACCTATCGCAACCACGCATTCGCGCCGCACTGGCACGACGCCTATACGATTCCGGTGATCCTCGAAGGTGCGGAGCGCTACACGTGTCGCGGCAGCGGCCATGTCGCCGAAACCGGCACGGTGCCCGTGATCAATCCCGGCGAAGTGCACACGGGCTCACGCGCGACCGACGAAGGCTGGTGCTATCGCGTGAGCTACGTGCCGGTCGACTACATTCGCGCGCTCGCCAGCACGATCGCCGGTCGGCCGCAGGATGCGCCGTGGTTCCCGTCCGACGTGATCCGCGACCCCGATCTCGCGGCGCGGCTCACGCTGGCCCACCGGATGATGGAGGCCGGTAGCGAACGCATACCGTCCTCCGCCCACGCGCACGACCAGTCGGCCGATGACGCTCCGACGGCCGGCGCTCCGGCAGCGGGTGCACCGCGCCTCTACGATCCCCTCGTCGCCGAAACGGCGATGCTCGACGCGCTGTCGACCCTGATCGCGCGCCATGCCGACGCGCGGCTGCAGCCTGCGGCGCTCGCGGCCGACGAGCCGCGCGTCGAGGTGATGCGCGAACGGCTCGCCGCCGATCTCACGTGCCCGGTCACGCTCGGCGACGTCGCGCAGGCCGCCGGCCTGTCGCCGTTTCACGCGGCGCGCCTGTTCACCCGCACGACCGGGATGCCCCCGCATGCGTGGCGCAACCAGTTGCGGCTGCAGCGTGCGCTCGCGCCGTTGCGCGCGGGCGTGTCGATTGCGGAGGTCGCCGCGGCCAGCGGCTTCGTCGACCAGAGTCATTTCACGCGACATTTCAAACGGATGTTCGGCGTACCGCCCGGACGCTGGCAGGCGCGCTGACGCGCCCACACCCCTCCCTGCATCGACCACCCGCTGCAACCGGCACGCGGATTGCGCCGCCGGCCCCCGCGGGCGCAAGAACATACAAGCCGCCACGGCATCGGCCCGCTATCCTCCCCGTCATGGAGAAGCGTCCCTTGAATCCCTCATCCACACCGTCGCCCCCGCCGCGCCGTCCGTTCAACGAATGGCTCGACGGCGCGCGCGACACGATCCCGATGATGATCGGCGCGGCGCCGTTCGGCGTGATCTTCGGCACGCTCGTCGCCGGCGGGCCGCTCGCCGCCTGGCACGGCGCGCTGATGTCGCTCGCGGTGTTCGCGGGCTCCGCGCAGTTCATCGCACTCGGCCTGATCGCCGGCAGCGCGAGCTTCGTCGTCGTGCTCGCGACGACGCTGATCGTGAACCTGCGTCACCTGCTGTACAGCGCGACGCTCGCGCCGTACGTCGCGCACCTGCCGCTGCGCTGGCGCGCGACGCTCGGCGCGCTGCTGACCGACGAGGTGTTCGCGGTCGCCTACTCGCACTACCGGCACTTCCCGCCCGGTGCGATCGGCCCCCACTACTTCTTCGGTTCGGGCCTCGCGATGTACCTGAACTGGCAGGTCTGGACGCTCGCGGGCATCGGCTTCGGCGCGGCCTTCCCCGGCCTCCAGTCGCTCGGCCTCGATTTCGCGATGGCGGCGACCTTCATCGCGATCGTCGTCCCGCAGCTCGGCAAGCTGCGCTATTTCGCGGCCGCAGCCACAGCCGGCACGCTCGCGTACTTCTGGCAGGGCTGGCCGTACAAGCTCGGGTTGCTGGGCGCGGTCGCCGTCGGCGTCGCGGTCGGTGTCGCGCTCACGGTAAGGCACGAGCGCTCGCGCACCGGTTCACGCACGGAGGCCGCATCGTGAGCTATGCGCTGCTGATCCTCGGGATGGCCGCGATCACCTATGCGATCCGGACCACGTTGTTCCTGTTCGGCGAGCGGCTGACCTTCCCGCCGCTCGTGCGGACCGCGCTCGGCTTCGTGCCCGTCACCGTGCTGACCGCGATCATCGTGCCGATGACCGTCTCTCCGCACGGCGGCACGGCCGAGCTGACGTGGCGCAACCCACAGCTCGTCGGCGCACTCGCGGCGGTGCTGGTGTCGGCGACGACGCGCCGCCCGCTCGTGACGATCGCCGTCGGGCTCGCGGTGTTCTTCTTCTGGCAAGGGATCGTGATGCCGCACTGGCTGCCGGCCTGAGCGGAGTTGGCGGCCGCGCTCAAGTTTTCGTCCGGCGCGCCGATATAGGGGATGAAGACCCGCCACAGCCTCGGCGCGAACGGTCCGTCGACGCTGCGCCCGTACCGGTGCACGACGCCGGGCGCCGACACGCGCGGGCCGCCATCGAGACGATTCATGGGCCAGATCACCCTTTCCCTCAAGGACGACACGCTTGCGTCCTTGCGCAAGGACTACGACGCGTTCGTACGCGTATCGCTGAAACTCGACCCGCAGTTCGCGACGCCGTCGTTCGAAGATTTCCTGCGCGCCAAGCTGCTCGACAACATGGTGCCGCTGACCGAGCATGCCGTGCAGCGGATGCTCGAAGGCGGCCAGTACGCGTGGGCGAAGCGCACGCTCGACAAGGAATTTCCGGACGTCGTCGCGATCCTGATGCGGCAGGCCGCCGAATTCGGCTTCGGCTTCGCGTCGCGCGCCGAGTGGACCCCCGACGAGCTCGCGAAGGCGTGCCGCGACTGGGCCAAGGCGATCGTCGCCGAAGCGCAGGGCGACGCGTCGCTGATCGATCCGCTCGCCGCGCAGATCAAGAGCGCGGTGCACGACATCCAGGCACTCGAGGAAATGATGCAGACGCCCGCGTGGCGGCTCGCGGAATCGCTGCGCCAGCGCATCTACGAGGCCAAGCTCGCGTGCGAGATGAGCGTCGGCAGCGCCGCGCGCGACAAGCTCGGCGAATTGCGCGGCCTGCTGCGGCTCGGGCTCGCGCACGGTTCGTTCCAGAAACAGGAAGCGCAGCAGATCATGGAATACCTGCGGCTCCTGAAGCCCGAGATCTTCATCGAGGAACCGTACGACGTATTCGCGCGCCTTGCCGCGTGGCTGCGCGGCGTGTTCGCGCCGTCCGCCGCCCGACCGGCGCACGGGCCGGGGCCGGAACAGCGCCGGCCATGACGATCGGCCCGCACGCATGAAGAACGGCCCGGTTCGCGCGAAGCGAACCGGGCCGCCGTTCGATCGCCGTCACGACGCGCCGTCCGGGGCGAACATCGTGACGGGCGGGCGCCGCTTACTGCGTGCCGCCCGCGGCCGATGCACCGCCCTGCACACCCGTCGACGCACCGCCTTCGACCGCCTCGTCGCCGACCTTCGACTTCGTCGAGCGGGCCTGGTGCTTGGCCGACTTCGTCGCATGCTTCGCGTGCTTCTTGGTCGAATGGACCGACGACGCCGCCGTATCCTTCGCGCCGTCGGCTGCCGCACCGACCGCATCGGTCGCGCCGCCGACCGCGCTGCCCGACGCATTCATGCCTGCACCACCCTGCATGCCCGCGCCGGCGCCGGCCCCTGCTGCCGGGGTCTGCGTCTGCACGCCGGCGCCTGCGGTACCCTGCGTTGCGACGCCCGTCTGCGCGAATGCGGCCGAAGTTGCGAACGCCGTCAGCGCGGCACCGATCAGCATCGTACGAATCTTGGACATGACTATCCTCCTCGAGAAGTTGTGGGCGCGGAGCACATCGATACGCTCCGTCGCGTCCCCTGCCGCAACACGCAGCAGGTACGACAGAAGACCCGCGCGTCGCCCGGCCGGTTCTCGAATCTCTCAGACTGTTACCCACCGTTTCATTTGCTGACGAATCGCTCACAGTCCTTAACAACTGCACGCGAACCCGTATGAACCCGCGCGGACATCCGCGCTCGCGCGCCGGGCCGCGGTGCCGTATGATGCGGAGCGATTCCTCCCGCGCATCGCGCGCCTCCTTCGTCATGCCCAATCTGGATTTCACGCTGACCGGCGAATACGTCGAACTGCACAACCTTCTCAAGATCACCGGTCTCGCCGACAGCGGCGGCACCGCGAAGATGTTCGTCGCGTCCGGCGCGGTGAAAGTCGACGGCGTGGTCGAGCTGCGCAAGACCTGCAAGATCCGCGCGGGCCAGGTGGTGCTGTTCGGCGATACGCGGATCGCGGTTCACGACGCATAGCCGTTCCCCTGACCGCGACATGGCCATCGGCGCGCGCGTTCGACACCGTTCGAATAAAGCCGTAAGCTAGCTGTCTCTCAAAATAAATACAGACAGCGCGGGCCCGCACCCGCGCGAGCGCCCATTCCATGTCGCATTCCGGTCTTACGCGGACGGCCGCCGCGCCGCCATCCCTGTCCAGTCATGCCGCCGATACCGCGCGCCTCGCCGCGCCGCTCGCGATCGCACAGCTCTCGCAGATGGCGATGAGCGTCACCGACACGGTGCTGCTCGGCTCGCTTGGCCCCGATTCGCTCGCAGCGGGCGGCCTCGGCGCGAACTACTTCTTCGTCATCGTGACCGTGCTGCAAGGCGTGCTGTCGTCGGTCAGCGTGAGCGTCGCGCATGCGCGCGGCGCGCAGGCGGAACACCGCGTGCCGCACATCTACTGGACCGGCTTCGTGCTGTCGTTGCTGCTCGCGATTCCGGCGATCGTCGCGCTGTCGCTGTCCGAACCGATCCTGCTGATGTTCCACGAGCCGCCGACGCTCGCGCATCACGTCGGCGAATACACCGGCATCCTGCGGTTCGCGGCGCTCGGCAGCCTGATCGGCGTCGGGCTGATGCGCGCCTTTCTCCCCGCGATCGGCGCCGCGCGGCGGCTGCTGTGGGTGTCGATCGGCGGCGTCGGCGTCAACGCCGTGCTGAACTACGGGCTGATCCACGGCGCATTCGGCTTGCCGCGGCTCGGCTTCCTCGGCTCCGCGGTCGCGACGACCATCACGATCTGGCTGACCGCGCTCGCGCTGATCTGGCTGCTGCACGGCCGCGAGCGGTTCCGCCATTTCGTGACCGCCGCCCGCCCGAAACTGCCCATGATGGGCGAGCTGATCGGCATCGGCTGGCCGGTCGCGATCACGTACGGGGTCGAATCGACGCTGTTTCTCGCGACGGGCCTGACCGTCGGTGTGCTCGGCGCGACCTCGCTCGCCGCGCACCAGATCGCGCTGAACGTCGCATCGCTCGCGTTCATGGTGCCGCTCGCGATCGGGCAGGCCGCGAACGTACGCGTCGGCTACTGGGTCGGCGCCGGCGAGCCGGTCGCCGCGCGGCACGCGGGCTTCGTCGCGCTCGGCCTCGGCGTCGCGTTCATGTCGCTGTCGGGGCTCGTGCTGATCGTCGCGCCGCATGCGATCGTCGGTCTGTACCTGCACCTCGACGACCCGGCCAACGCGGCGACCGTGTCGCTTGCCGCGTCGCTGCTCGGCATCGCCGCGGTGTTCCAGATCGTGGACGGGATGCAGACGGTCGCGTCGGGCGCGCTGCGCGGGCTGCGGGATACGCGCATCCCGATGCTCGCGGCCACCCTCGGCTACTGGGGCATCGGCTTCCCGACCGGTTACTGGCTCGCGTTCCACGCGGGCCTCGGCGCACGGGGCCTGTGGTGGGGGCTCGCGGCCGGCCTCGCGAGCGTCGCCGTGTTGATGGCCTGTCGCTTTCACATGAAGACCGCGTCGCTCATCGCGTCGGCGCGCTGAGCGCGATACGACGCGAATTCGCGGCCGGCGCTATGCTTGTCGGCTGAAGACCCAAGACGCCGCGCCAGCGGCGCGCCTGCCTCACGATACGCCCGACGCCGCGCGACGCGCGGCCTTTCCCCTTCCCAAGAGGAGTGCATCATGAACGAAGCAGTTCGGATGGAACGCGACACATTCGGCGAGATCGCCGTGCCGGCCGACCGGCTCTGGGGCGCGCAGACCGAGCGCTCGCTGCAGAATTTCCGGATCTCGACCGAGAAGCAGTCGCCCGAGCTGATCCACGCGCTCGCGATCGTCAAGCGCGCCGCGGCCGCCGTGAACCAGTCGCTCGGCGTGCTGGCCGACGACAAGGCGCGCGCGATCATCGACGCGGCCGACGAGATCATCGCGGGCAAGCATCCGCGCGAATTCCCGCTCGCCGTGTGGCAGACGGGATCCGGCACGCAGACCAACATGAACCTCAACGAGGTGATCGCGAACCGGGCGAGCGAGCTGCTCGGCGGCGAGCGCGGCGAAGCGCGCAAGGTCCATCCGAACGACGACGTGAACCGCGGCCAGTCGTCGAACGACGTGTTCCCGACCGCGATGCACGTCGCGGCCGCGTACGCGATCGTCAACCACCTGCTGCCCGCCCTGCGCACGCTGCGCGCGACGCTCGACGCGAAGTCGAAGGCCTTCGCCGACATCGTGAAGATCGGTCGCACGCACCTGCAGGACGCGACGCCGCTCACGCTCGGGCAGGAATTTTCCGGCTATGTCGCGCAACTCGACCAGAGCGTGCGGCACGTCGAGTCGGCACTGCCGCACCTGTACGAGCTCGCGCTCGGCGGCACCGCGGTCGGCACCGGGCTGAACGCGCATCCGGAGTTCGCGGTGCGTGTCGCCGACGAGATCGGCCGGCTGACGAAGCTGCCGTTCGTGACCGCGCCGAGCAAGTTCGAGGTGATGGCCGCCGCCGACGCATTGGTGTTCGCGCACGGCGCGCTGAAGACGGTCGCGGCCGGCCTGATGAAGATTGCCAACGATGTCCGCTGGCTCGCGAGCGGGCCGCGCTGCGGCCTCGGCGAACTGTCGATTCCGGAAAACGAGCCGGGCAGCTCGATCATGCCGGGCAAGGTGAATCCGACGCAGTCGGAAGCCGTGACGATGCTGTGCTGCCAGGTGTTCGGCAACGACGTGGCCGTGAACGTCGGCGGCGCCAGCGGCAACTTCGAGCTGAACGTGTTCCGCCCGATGATCGCGCACAACGTGCTGCAGTCGGTGCGGCTGCTCGCCGACGGCGCGCAAAGCTTCAACGATCACTGCGCGGCGGGCATCGAGCCGAACCGCGCGCGCATCGACCTGCTGCTGAACGAATCGCTGATGCTCGTGACGGCGCTCAATCCGCACATCGGCTACGACAAGGCCGCGCAGATCGCGAAGAAGGCGCACAAGGAAGGCACGACGCTGAAGGCCGCCGCGCTCGCGCTCGGCTACCTGACCGAGGCGGAATTCGATGCGTGGGTGCGACCCGAAGAGATGATCGGATCGCGGTGATCGCGGCTGACGCGATGACGGGACGGGCGCGGCGCGAACGCTGCGCCCGTTGCCGTCAGACGGTGCCCTTCGCCACTTCCTCGGGCTTCATCTCGACGATCTTGTCGAGCGCGGCGCGCACGTCGGCCGCATATTTCGCGAGGATCTTCTGCTCGTCGGTCTCGGGCACGAACGGCGGCACCGGCACCGGGTTGCCGTTCTCGTCGACCGCGACGAACACGACGAGACAGTCGGTCGTCTGACGCAGCACGCCCCCCTTCGGATCGCCGGCATGCACGGACACATGGATGTGCATGCTGGTGCGGCCCGTCGCGACGACGCGCGCCTTCAGCTCGACCAGGTTGCCGACAAGAATCGGACGCTGGAAGCGGATGTTGCCGACGCTGACCGTCACGCAATAGCGGCTCGACCAGACAGCCGCGCACGCATACGCGACCTCGTCGATCCACTTCATCAGCGCGCCGCCGTGCACCTTGCCGCCAAAGTTCACGGACGACGGCTCGGCGAGGAAGCGGAATACGGTTTCGGTGCGGTCCAGGGCGGCCGGCACGGGGGACTGTGGGGACATCGTGGTAACTCCAGGCGGCGGGGGTACTGCTATCGGCGCATTATACGTTGCACTGCGGCAACCCGTGGCCGGGCCGTCGCGTGGCCGCGGCCGCACGGGCACCCGCGCGTCGACCCGGCATCGGCACAGGAAAATGGCGCCCGTCAGCGGCGCACCGTGATTCCCTGATCGATCGTCCCGTACATCTCGAGGCTGCCGCCCCGCTCGCCGGCGGCGCCCGCGCCGCCCTGCGCACAGGCCGCGCATACTAACGCGGCCGCCAACAGGCAGAAAATCGTCTTCATCGTTGCATCGTGTCGCATCCCGGCGGCCCACTGCCGCCGCGTCCGGCCATTCTACGCGTGCGGGCCGGCGACCGCGGCTGGGCGCCCCGCCGCATCCGACATTTCATCCGAACGCGAAACATCGAATGTGCGCAGCGTCTACACTGCTGTCATTCCGCCTGACGAGACCCGACGATGACCGATCAAGACGACCACCACTTTCCGGGCCTGAGCCGGATCGGCGCACTGCTCGCCGATCCGGGACGCGCCGCGATGCTATGGGTGCTGATGGACGGCAGCGCGCGGCCGGCCGGCGAACTGACGATGATCGCGGGGCTATCGCCGTCCGCGGCGAGCGCGCACCTCGCACGCCTGACCGAAGGCGGCCTGCTCGCGCTCGACGTGCGCGGCCGGCACCGCTATTACCGGCTCGCGTCGGCCGACATCGCGGCGTCGCTCGAAGCGCTCGCGAACGTGGCCCGGGCGGCCGCGCCGAACCGTCCCGTGCCGCCGCCGGCCCGCACGGTGCCGGCCGAGCTGCGCTACGCGCGCACCTGCTACGACCACATGGCCGGCGAACTCGCGGTCCGCATCTTCGACGGGCTCACCGCGCGCGGCTGGCTGCACGCGGACGGCGATGCGATCGAGACCACCGAGCTCGGCACGCAAGCCCTCGGGCGCTGGGGCATCGACGTCGCGCAGCAGCGCACGCGCCGGCGCCGCTTCGCATGCGGCTGCCTCGACTGGAGCGAGCGGCGCGCGCATCTCGGCGGCGCGCTGGGCGCCGCCCTGCTCGACAGCTTCTGCGCGCACGGCTGGATCGAGCGCACGGCGCGGCCGCGCGTGCTGCGCGTCACCGTGCCCGGACGGCAGGTTTTCGACGACTGGCTTACGTCCGCTTGACACGCGGATTGCGACGGGACGACAACGACGCGCGACGGACAGGTTTTGTTACATCGCGTGCCATTCGACTTACAAAACACCGAGCACGGAAACAGGCCGAGCGGATATCGTGAACTCGACGGCACGAATCGACGCGCCGCAATAACGACGAAGACGCTCAACATGGCCTCCCTGTTCACGCTCAAGCGAACCGCCCGCTGCACCCTGCTCGCGTTCGCCGCGCTGGCGACCCTGCCTTCCGCATTCGCGCAAGCGACACAGGCCGCGCCGTACGCGGCCGCCGCCCGGCAACCGGGCGGCGATCCGCCGAGCCGCGTCGCCCGGCTCAACTACATGTCGGGCGCCGTGACGACGGAGCCGGCCGGCAGCGATACATGGTCATACGCGGCCGTGAACCGGCCGCTGACGACGGGCGACCAGCTGTGGAACGACGCCGGCGCGCGCTCCGAGCTGCACATCGGCTCGACCGCGGTGCGACTCGGCGAATCGACGAGCCTGTCGGTGCTGAACCTCGACGACACCACGACGCAACTGAAGGTCGGCCTCGGCACCGTATCGACGCACGTGCGCGATCTGCCGCCCGGCGGGTCGTACGAAATCGATACGCCCAATCTCGCGCTCGGCCTCACGGGCCCCGGCGACTATCGCGTCGATGTCGCGCCGAACGGTGCGAGCACGACGGTCACCGTGCGCAGCGGCAGCGCGACCGTGTACGGCAGCAACGGGCAATATCCGCTGTCGCCCGGCCAGCAGGTCGTGTTCACCGGCACCGACCTGCAGGTCGCGCAGCAATCGGCCGCGCCGGCCCCGGACGCGCTCGACCAGTGGGCCGCCAGCCGCGATGCGGCCGAGCAGCGCTCGGTATCGGCCCGCTACGTGTCGCGCGACATTCCCGGCTACCAGGATCTCGACGCGAACGGGACGTGGCGCGAGACCCCGAACTACGGTGCGGTCTGGGTGCCGAACGACACGCCGGCCGACTGGGCGCCGTATCGCGACGGTCACTGGATCTGGCAGGCGCCGTGGGGCTGGACCTGGGTCGACGACGCACCGTGGGGCTTCGCGCCGTACCACTACGGCCGCTGGGCCCATGTGGACGACAGCTGGGCGTGGGTGCCCGGCCCGGTGGCCGTCAGCCAGCCGCCCGCCTATGCACCGGCGCTGGTCGCGTTCGTGGGCGGCGGCAGCGGTCCCGACTGGAGCGTCGCGCTGACGGTCGGCGGCGTCGCCGCGGCCGGCTGCGCATGGTTCGCCCTCGGCCCGGGCGAAGCATGGCATCCCGGCTGGGGCGGCTGGAGCCCGCATTACTACGAACGCGTGAACCGGAACATCGTGGTGAACAACGTCACGGTGAACAAGACCGTGAACGTGACGAACATCACCAACATCACGAACATCAACAAGACCTACGTGAACTTCCGCGCGCCGCACGCGATCACGGCCGTGCCGGCGTCCGCATTCGTGCACGGCCAGCCGGTCGCGCACTTCTCGCAGCACGTCGATCCGCAACAGTGGCGCAACGCGCATGTGATGCCGGGCACGCCCGGCATTGCGCCGGTACGCCAGAGCTTGAACGGCGGATTGCGCACGGCCGGCTACCGGCCGCCGGCGGCGGTCGGACAGCACCCGTTCGTCGCGACGCGCAATCCGGCGGTGCCGGCCGCGTATCGCGATCAGGCGGCCGTCCATCTCGCCCGGCAGGGCGCACACGTGCCGGGCGCGGGCGCGCCGATCGCGAGAACCAGCGTGCCGGCCGACTATACGGCTCGCCCGGTCCGTATTCCGGGCAATCCGAAAGCCGGTGCGTGGGCGATGCGCAACGTGCAGCTCGTGAATCCGCACGGCCCCGTCGTGCAGCCGGCGCACGCGCCGCGCGAAGGCCAGCCTGCGCTCACGCAGGCGGCCCGGCCGGGCGCGCCGACGCCGGTCGTGCCGAATGGCGCGCGACCGATGAACACCGAAGCCCCCAATGCGCCGCGCTTCGCCAACGGCGCGATGCCACCAGCGCCGGGCAATTCGGCTGCGCATCAGGCCTTGAGCCCGGGTAATGGTGTCCCGCACCCACCGACGGCCGGCAACGAACCGACCCGGCACGACAACGCGCATGCAGCCGCGGCGCCGGCCCCGGTCTGGATGCAGCCGCACACGCCGATGGAGCGTCAGCGCCCGACGCCGCCGAGCGCCCTCCACGCGGCGGGCCAGAATGCGCCGCCGCCCGTGCGCAGCGCGGCGGCCGTCCCGCATCCGGAAGGCACGCCCGGAACACAACCCGGCGGCCATCAGGAAGCGCCGCGCGCGCGGCCGCAACCGCGGCCCGACACGACCGCGCAGATTCCGCAGCCGCATCCGCGCCCCGATTTCCCGACACCGGCCCAGCCAGCGCAGCCGCGTCCGGAGCGCGCTGCGCCGGCGCCGCAGCCGCGCCCCGACTTCGCGCAACCGGCACCGCACCGCGAAGTCGCACCGCCGCACGTGAACGAGTACCGGCCGCCCGCGCCCGCGGCGCATGACATGCCGCGACCGCAGCCGCAGGCCCCGCGGATGGAGCCGCGGCCGTCGATGCCCGCGCCGCACATGGAGCAGCGACCATCGATGCCAGCGCCGCACATGGAACCCCGCCCGTCGATGCCCGCACCGCATATGGAACCGCGGCCGCAACCGGCGCCCCACGTCGAGGCGCCGCGCCCGAGCAATCCGCCATCAGGCGGCCACGACGAACGACGCCATCAGTAACCGTCGCGCGATGAAACAGAAAGGCCCGAGCGGCGGGTGCCGTTCGGGCCTTCGTCATCGTGCCTGATGCGGGTCGCGTCACCCGCGCCGCCGGCGACCGCCGGTGCTCAGACCGCCATCGGCGCGGTCAACGGCTCATGGTGCCGGTAACCGACGAGCGAGAAATCGGACGGCTCGATCTGCTCGAGCCATTCGGGTGCATACACGCCCGTCTTCGCGTAATCGGGCACGCGCTCGGCGATCTCCAGCCGCGGGCTCTCGTACGGCTCGCGCGTGAGCTGCTGCTGCAGCATGTCGAGCTGGTTCTCGTAGATGTGCGCATCCCCGATGAAATACGTGAACCAGCGCGGCGTGTAGCCCGTCAGCCGGCCGACGAGCGCCAGCAGCGCGGCGCCTTCCGTCAGGTTGAACGGCGTGCCGAGGCCGACATCGTTGCTGCGGATGTACAGGCACAGCGAAATCTCGCGCTTCGTGACGTTCGGCAGGAACTGGTACAGCAGATGGCACGCAGGCAGCGCGATCTGGTCGAGCACGGCCGGATTCCATGCGTGAAACAGGATGCGACGGTCGGCCGGGTTCTCCATGATCGTATCGAGACACTGGCGCAGCTGATCGATCGCCTTGTACAGCAGCACCTTCGGCGCACCGTCCTCGTCGAAGCGCGTGACGATCCGGAAACCGCGGCGCGTCGCGTCGGCGATCTGCGCGTCGGCGCCCGCGTCGAGCACCTTGTAGCCGGGCCACTGGCGCCATTGCACGCCGTACACGTCGCCCAGGTCATCGACGCCCTGGCGGTACGGATTCGCGAGCCACTGCGCGTTGTCGTTCGCGTTCGCATCCCACACCTTGCAGCCGAGCGCGCGGAACTCGGCCGCGCTGCGCGACGCGCGCAGGAAACCGACCAGTTCGCCGATCGCGGACTTGAACGCCAGCTTCTTGGTCGTCACGGCCGGGAAGCCCTGCTGCAGGTCGAACCGCAGCATCGCACCGGGCATGCTGATGGTGCGAATGCCCGTGCGGTTCTCCTGCCAGGTGCCGGTGTCGAGGATGGTGCGAACGAGGTCGAGGTACTGTTTCATGCGGGTTCCTTCGGCCGCGAGGGCGGCCGTCACCCGCCAATTTTAGCAAGCGTGACGCGGAACCTCCGGCGCCGGCGCCGAAAACCCTGCCAGCGTGTCGCCGCGATCGCGCATGCCATGCGCGCACATCAGCCTGTACAGCGTGACGCGCGACACCCCCAGCTCACGCGCCGCATCGGCAAAACGGCCGCGATGACGCAGCAGCGCCTGCTCGATCGCCTGCCGCTCGGCCGCTTCCCGCGCCTCGGTGAGCGAGACGGGCGCCAGTATCGCGAATTCATGGAGCTCGAGATCGGCCGCGGTAATCATCCGGCCCTCCGACATCACGATCGCGCGGCGCACGCGATTGATCAGCTCGCGCACGTTGCCCGGCCACGAATAGCCGTACAGCGCGGCGATCGCGTCCGGGGAGAAGCCGCGCAAGCGACGATGCGCATCGCCCTTGAAACGCTCGAGCATGTGGCGGGCGAGCACCTCGATGTCCTTGCCGCGCGCGCGTAGCGGCGGCTCCTCGATCTTCAGCACGCACAGACGATGGAACAGATCCTCGCGGAACCGCCCTTCGCGCAGCGCCGTTTCCATGTCCACATGCGTCGCGCAGATCACGCGCACGTCGACCGGCACCGATACATGCGCGCCGAGCCGCTCGATCTTGCCTTCCTGCAGGAACCGCAGGAGGCTCGCCTGGCTCTCGAGCGGCAGGTCGCCGATTTCGTCGAGAAACAGCGTGCCGCCGTTGGCAGCCTCGACGCGGCCGATCTTGCGCTGGTTCGCGCCCGTAAACGCGCCGCGCTCATAGCCGAACAGTTCGGCTTGCAGCAGCGTCGACGGAATCGCCCCGCAGTTGATCGCGACGAACGGCGCGTGCGCGCGCGCCGAGCGCTCGTGAATCGCGACGGCCGTCAGCTCCTTGCCGGTACCCGATTCACCGGAGATGAACACCGGCGCATCGGTGGTCGCGACGCGCCGGATCGTCCTGAAAAGCCCGAGCATCGCATCGCAGGTGCCGACCATCTCGCCTTCGGTGCGCCCGGCGCCGACCGGCGACGCCACCGGGTCGGTCAGCGCGATCATGCCGTGCGCGTGGCCGACGGTCTCGACGATGCGCGACGTCTCGTACGGCATCGTCACGTAGTCGAAGCAATAGTCACGGATGAGATGGCGCAACGTGGCGTCCTGCAATTGGCCACGCCGGGTCGCCGCGATCCAGCCGATGTGCTGGATGCTCAGACACGCTTCGAGTTCGCGCAGATCCGCGGGCCTGAAACCCGGCGAGAAATCGAGCAGGCCGGCGGATGCCACGCCGTGCTGCACGACACGCCGCAAGTCGCGTGCGCTTTCCGCGAGATCGACGCACCATCCGCATTCGTCGAAATGCCCGCGCAACGCGTCGTTCGGCTCGCGCGAGAAATAGATCACATGCCGCTGCTCGGCTCCCATATGCCCACCCCGTTCATCAACCGTCTAACGATTGCCGCACGTGCGAAGTCACGTGCAAAAGGATCGAACCGGGTCAGCCGAAGCCGCTCGATTCGCCATGCCGATGCGCGGCAACGACAGAGCCTCGCATGATGGCGCTTATCTCGCGTCCAGTTATTTTTTGATCAACACAGCTTATTGAGTTATAGGCGCTGACTACGACAAACGGATTGCAGCGCGAATGGGCGAGCGGCCGAATCGCTCAGCGGTCGACGTTCATCAATCATCTGCACAGAACACATGCGCAGCGACCCGTACCTGCATCGACACACGCGCCGATTTTCATCCTTGAAGCGTATCGATTGAATCCGCAGTATTCCCAAGCCCCATCGTTTCAAGCCTGAAACATTTTCCGGCACTTTCGATCGCGATTCACAACGCGCGCTCCTGAGTCGCAGGCGCGACAACGCTTGCGGCGCGATGGCATGCATTTCGCTGAATTCATCACAGATCGGGAGCACGCGACCATGCGCAAACTCATTTTGCTTTCTTTCCTGCAGACAACGTTTGCGCTCTCCGGCGCGCTCCCGTTCATGTCGATACGTGCAGACGAATGCGTGACGCCCGCACATGCAGCGCTGCTCGTCGGCAGTGCATCCAGCATGCAACGGGACCACGGCTTCGGCATCGTGCCCGTGGCGGTGCCGCAACCGAATTCGGCCGACAAGGCATCGGTGACGCTGTGGGACGAAATCGTGCCGCGATCTCCGCTGCCGATACCGATCCCTGCGCCGCGGCCCGGCCACGTGCAGCACGCGATGGCAGGACATGCCCGTAACGGCACGGTGCAGTGATACGCATGCGATACCCCACCCCGCCATTTACCAAGGAATCCATATTGAATTGATGCGCGGCAAGCAATCACGATCGCGCCCGGTGTCGTCGACGTAACGACGCGAACCGTTTTTGTGTCCGTCCCCCGGCGGGCACTCTTTTTATTCAGGATGTCGCGATGCGAACGCCGCAGTGCGTACGCGCCGGCACGGCGAATGTGCCGGCGCATCCGCGCGAAGCCGGCGCGCGCCGCCGTTCCGGTAGAATCGGCGCCATTCCGGTTCTCCTCTTCCCCGACCTTCATGACGACGTTGACCCTGATCGTCGCGCGTGCCCGCAACGGCATCATCGGCCGCGACAACCAGTTGCCCTGGAAACTTCCTGAAGACCTCGCATTCTTCAAGCGCACGACGATGGGCGCACCGATCGTGATGGGCCGCAAGACCCACGAGTCGATCGGCCGGCCGCTGCCGGGGCGCCGCAACATCGTCGTCACGCGCGACGCAGCGCGCCGCTTCGACGGCTGCGACACCGTCACGTCGCTCGCCGACGCGCTCGCGCTCGCCGCGCGTGACGGAGCGGCCGAAGCATTCCTGATCGGCGGTGCGCAGCTCTATGCGGAAGGCCTCGCGCTCGCCGACAAGCTGATCGTCACAGAGATCGACGCGGACTTCGACGGCGATGCGTCGTTCCCGGCGCCCGATCCCGCGCACTGGCACGAAGTGTCGCGCGAACCGCATCAGGCCACCGCGCCGAACACGTTCGGCTATGCGTTCGTCGTCTACGCGCGCAAGCGCGACTGACCGACACGCGGCACGCGTAAAAAAGCCCGACCGGCTCACTCGCGCCGGTCGGGCTTTTGCGTTTCCTGGCGGCCGATGCCGCGCCGCTTACTGCCCGGCGATCGTCATCTGCTCGATCAACACCGAGCCCGTTTCCTTCGTCCCGCGCACGATCGAATCCGCGCCGATCGCGACGATGTGCCGGAACATCTCCTGCAGCGTGCTCGCGACGGTGATTTCCTCGACCGGATACTGGATCACGCCGTTCTCGACCCAGAAGCCCGCCGCCCCGCGCGAATAGTCGCCGGTCACGTAGTTCACGCCCTGCCCCATCAGTTCGGTCAGCAGCAGGCCCGTGCCGAGCTTCTTCAGCATCGCGTCGAAGTCGTCGCCCGGCTGCGTGTCCGAGCTGCGCAGCGCGAGGTTGTGCGAGCCGCCGGCGTTGCCGGTCGTCTGCGTGCCGAGCTTGCGTGCCGAATAGGTCGACAGGAAGTAGCCTTCGACGACGCCGTCCTTGACGACGCTGCGCGCACGCGTGCGCACGCCCTCCTCGTCGAACGGCGCGCTGCCCATCGCGCGCGGCACGTGCGGATCCTCGACGACCTGGACGTGCGGTGCGAACACCGGCTTGCCGAGGCTGTCGACGAGGAACGACGTCTTGCGGTACAGCGCGCCGCCGCTGACGGCCTGCACGAACGCGCCGAGCAGGCCGGCCGCGAGCGGCGCCTCGAACAGCACGGGTACCTTGCGGGTGTCGAGACGGCGCGCGCCCATCCGCGCGAGCGCACGCTCGGCCGCGTAGCGCCCGACGGCTTCCGGCGCCGCGAGATCGACCGCGCTGCGCTTCGACGAATACCAGTCGTCGCGCTGCATGTGGCGACCGCTGCCCGCGATCGGCGCGCAGGCGATGTAGTGGCGCGAGTACGGATAACCGGCGAGGAAACCGCGCGACGTCGCGAGCACGAACTGCGAATGCTGCGCCGACACGCTCGCGCCTTCCGAGTTGCGGATCTGCGGGCTGACCGCGAACGCGGCGTCTTCCGCGCGGCGCGCGAGCTCGACGGCCTCGTCGGCCGACAGCGCCCACGGGTGATACAGGTCGAGGTCGCGCGGGTCGGTTTCGAGCAGCTCGGCCTCGGCGAGGCCGGCCGCGTCGTCCTCTGCCGTGAAGCGCGCGATGTTGTACGCGGCGGCGACGGTATCCTTGATCGCGGCCGGCGAGAAGTCCGACGTGCTCGCGTTGCCGCGCTTCTTGCCGATGAACACCGTCACGCCGACCATCTTGTCGCGGTTGTGTTCGATCGTCTCGACCTCGCCGCGGCGCACCGACACCGACAGGCCGTCGCCTTCGGAGATTTCGGTGGCGGCGTCCGTCGCGCCGAGCGCCTTCGCATGGCGGAGGATGTCGGAGGCAATTTCTTTGAGCTGGTCCTGCGTGTGCGGGAAATAGCGCGCTTGTACGTCGAGATTGGCTGCCATCGTCGTCTTGGTATCCGGTGGCGGGCGGGCGCCCGCATGGTCAAAATGTTACGTATCCCGCGATCATAGCAAGGTCCGGCGCCGGGCACAGACAAGCTTGGGGTGTCCGCACCGCGATACAATGCCGCCCATGACACGCAAAACCCGAATCCAGCCGATCGAGCATGCCGCCGAAGTCGACGACAATGGCTACGATCGCCCCAGCAAATCCCAACTGAAGCGCGAAATGCACGAGCTGCAGGTGCTCGGCCAGGCGCTCGTCGATCTGCCGAAAGACGCGCTGAAACGCATGCCGATGCCCGAAAGCCTGTCGGACGCCGTTCGCGAAGCGCGCCGGATCACCGATCACGAAGGCAAGCGCCGCCAGCTCCAGTACGTCGGCCGCGTGATGCGCACGCTGACCGACGACGAGACGGCCGCGCTGCGCACCGCGCTCGACGCGCAGCGCGGCGTGAACAAGGCCGCGACGGCCCGCCTGCACTGGATCGAGCGCACGCGCGACCAGTTGCTCGCCAACGACGACGCGCTGACCGAATTCCTCCGCCAGCACCCCGACGCCGACATCCAGGAAGGCCGCACGCTGATCCGCAACGCGCGCAAGGAAGCCCAGCAAGGCAAGCCGCCGCGCTATTTCCGCGAGCTGTTCCAGTGGATCAAGACCGCGAGCGGCACGCCTGGCGGGGATGACGAAACGGCCGACGAAACCGGGGACGACCATGACGACGAAGCGTAACCACCCGGACGAGCTCGTGGTCGGCCTCGTGTCGATCAGCGACCGCGCGAGCACGGGCGTCTACGAGGACAAGGGCATTCCGGCGCTGCAGGAGTGGCTCGCCGGCACGCTGGTGTCGCCGTGGCGCGCCGAAACGCGCCTGATCCAGGACGACGCGCCGACGATCTCCGCCACGCTGACCGAACTCGTCGACGTCGCCGGCTGCGATCTGGTGCTGACGACCGGCGGCACCGGCCCCGCGCGCCGCGACGTGACGCCGGAAGCCACGCTGGCCGTGGCAACGAAGGAAATGCCGGGATTCGGCGAACAGATGCGGCAGATCAGCCTGAATTTCGTGCCGACCGCGATCCTGTCGCGGCAAGTCGCGGTGATCCGCGAGACGGCCGACCACGCGGCGCTGATCATCAACCTGCCCGGCCAGCCGAAGTCGATCCGGGAAACGCTCGAAGGGCTGCGCGACGCCGACGGCAAGTCGACCGTGCCCGGCATCTTCGCCGCGGTGCCCTACTGCATCGACCTGATCGGCGGCCCGTACATCGAGACCGACGCCGCGGTGGTCGCGGCGTTCCGGCCGAAGAGCGCGCGGCGCTAAGCGTGTAGCGGGCGCCGGGCGCATGCCGGCCCGCTCAGGCGGCCGGCGCGGACTCGCCTGCCGGCGCCGACGCGGCCGGAATCAGGAAATGCTGGCGGTAGTACTTCAGCTCGTCGATCGACTCGTGGATGTCCGCGAGCGCCGTGTGCATCGCGCGCTTCTGAAAACCCTTGTAGATCGCGGGCTGCCAGCGGCGGCACAGCTCCTTGAGCGTGCTGACGTCCAGGTTGCGGTAGTGGAAGAACCGCTCGAATTCCGGCATCCAGCGCGCCATGAAGCGGCGATCCTGGCAGATCGAGTTGCCGCACATCGGCGACTTGCCGGGCGACACGTACTGCGCGAGGAACGCCTGCAGCTGCGCGGCGGCGTCCGCCTCGGTCACGGTCGACGCGCGCACGCGATCGATCAGCCCCGAACGGCCGTGCGTCGACTTGTTCCAGTCGTCCATCTTCGCGAGCGTTTCGTCGCTCTGGTGGATCGCGAACACGGGGCCTTCCACCGCGATGTCGAGGGTGGAATTGGTCACGACGACCGCGATTTCGATGATGCGGTCGTTATCCGGGTCGAGGCCCGTCATCTCCATGTCGAGCCAGACGAGGTTCAACTCGTTGCGCACGAGCGCGGGCTGGCTGGCGGAAGCGGCGGTATCGGTCATGAGTCATCCTGGAAAATGGCGGACGGCGGGCGGCATCGCGTAAGCGGGCCCGGTCCGCAAGAACATATAATTCTCGCATAGAACCCTTTGGCGCCTTCGATGTCACCCTTTTCGTTCACCCTGCTGTTCGCGGTCGCCGTGCTCGCGATGGTCGTCACCAAGCTGTGGCTCGCGTCGCGGCAGATCCGCTTCGTCGCCGCGCACCGCAACGGCGTGCCCGCGCAGTTCAGCGCCACCATTCCGCTGACCGCCCACCAGCGCGCGGCCGACTACACGGTCGAGCGCACGCGGCTGGCGATGTTCGAGATCGTCGTCAGCGCGGCCGTGCTGGTCGGCCTCACGCTGCTCGGCGGCGTCGGCGCGCTCGACACGCTGCTGACCGGCTGGTTCAGCCGCGGCTACGGGCAGCAGGTCGCGCTCGTCGCCGCCGTGCTCGTGATCATGAGCGTGATCGACGTGCCGTTCGAGTATTACCGCCAGTTCGGAATCGAACAGCGGTTCGGCTTCAACCGGATGACCAAGCGCCTGTTCTTCACCGACATGCTGAAAAACACGCTGCTCGGCGCGGTGCTCGGCCTGCCGCTGCTGTTCGTCGTGCTGTGGCTGATGAACCAGGCCGGCGGCCTGTGGTGGCTGTGGACCTGGATCGTCTGGGTCGCGTTCCAGATGCTCGTGCTGCTGATCTACCCGACCTTCATCGCGCCGATCTTCAACAAGTTCGAGCCGCTGAAGGACGAAGCGCTGCGCGCGCGCATCGAGTCGCTGATGAAACGGTGCGGCTTCGCGGCGAAGGGCCTGTTCGTGATGGACGGCAGCCGCCGATCCGCGCACGGCAACGCGTACTTCACGGGCTTCGGCGCATCGAAGCGGATCGTGTTCTTCGATACGCTGCTCGCGCGGCTGTCCGGCGAGGAAATCGAGGCCGTGCTCGCGCACGAACTCGGCCACTTCAAGCGCCGCCACGTGATGAAGCGGATGCTCGTGTCGTTCGTGCTGAGCCTCGTGCTGCTCGCGCTGCTCGGCTGGCTCGCGCAGCGCACGTGGTTCTACACGGGGCTCGGCGTCACGCCGTCGCTCGACACGAGCAACGCGGGCGCCGCGCTCGTGCTGTTCTTCCTCGCGATCCCCGTGTTCCTGTTCTTCGCGACGCCGTTCAGCAGCCTCACGTCGCGCAAGCATGAATTCGAGGCCGACGCATTCGCGGCCAGCCAGACCGACGCCCAGGATCTCGTCAGCGCGCTCGTGAAGCTCTACGAAGACAACGCGTCGACGCTCACGCCCGACCCCGTCTATACGGCCTTCTACTACTCGCATCCGCCTGCGTCGCAGCGGATCGACCGCCTGATGCAGCACGCATGAGCCGGCCGACCTCCCGCAAGCCGGCCCCGCGCGCATCGGGCGCGCAGCGTGTCGAAGGCCGCGTGATCGCGGCGCACGGTCGCCACTACATCGTCGCGCCCGACGACGGCGGCCCGATGCTGCAGTGCTTCCCGCGCGGCAAGAAAAGCGAGATCGCGGTCGGCGACCGCGTCGTGTACGAACAGGCATCGGCCGACCAGGGCGTGATCGTCGAGATCGGCGAGCGGCGCAACCTGCTGTACCGCTCCGACCAGTTCAAGTCGAAGCTGTTCGCAGCCAATCTCGACCAGTTGCTGATCGTGCTCGCGACCGAGCCCTATTTCAGCGAGGATCTGCTCGGCCGCGCGCTGATCGCGGCCGAAGCGAACGAACTGAAGCCCCTCGTCGTGCTGAACAAGATCGACGTCGAAGCCGCGCTGCCGGTCGCCCGCGAGCGCCTGGCGCCCTACCGCGCGCTCGGCTACGACGTGCTCGAACTGTCGGTGAAGGGCTCGCCCGACGATGCGCGCGCGCAGCTGATGCCGCACCTGGCCGGGCACTCGACGATCCTGCTCGGTCAGTCCGGGATGGGCAAGTCGACGCTCGTGAACCTGCTCGTGCCCGATGCCGAGGCCGCGACCCGTGAAATCTCGGCCGCGCTCAACAGCGGCCGCCATACGACGACGTTCACGCGCCTCTACCCGCTCGAAGGCGGCGGCGCGCTGATCGATTCGCCGGGCTTCCAGGAATTCGGCCTGTACCACCTGACGGAGGGGCGCCTCGAGCGCGCGTTTCCGGAATTCCGCCCGCTGCTCGCGGACTGCCGTTTCTATAATTGTCATCATCTGCACGAGCCCGGCTGCGCGATTCTCGAAGCCGTGGCCGACGGCCGCATTGCGCCGTCGCGGCATGCGCTCTACGCGCAGCTCGTGCACGAGGCGAGCCAGATCGTCCGCTGACCATATGGCGGGCAGACAGCCGCCGGCCCGGCCTTCACCGACAGGAGCCGCGATGCGTTTCAAGGCCCCCGATCTCGCCACGGCGCAGCATTGGGCGAACGTGCTGCAGGTGGCCGGCATCGGTTGCGAGCTGCACAACTGCTATGCACCCGGTGCGCTCGGCGGCCTGCCCGCCGACGCATGCGCGCCCGAGCTGTGGCTCGACGACGAGCGCGACGATGCGCTCGCGCGGCGGCTTCTCGATGCGGCATCGCACGGCCCGTCGGCCGGCGCCGCGCCATGGCGCTGCCGCCAGTGCGGCGAGACGCTCGAAGCGCAATTCACCACCTGCTGGCAATGTGGCGCCGTGCGCGATCCGCTCGACGACTGACCGGATTCACCGGATTGACCGGATTGACCGGATTGACCGGATTGACCGACGCACAGCAAAAAGGCCGGCATCGAGCCGGCCTTGTCATTTCATCGGGCGCCGCGCAAGCGCGTCACGATACCCAGACCGCCAGCGTCAGCATCAACAGCAGGATCATCCACAGGATCACGGCGCGCCACACCAGGCCGACCGCCGACTGCAGCGTGCGCGGCGTGCAATCGTCGCCGACCGTCAACGGACCGCTGTCGCCGACCGCCAGCGCGTCGAGGCTCGACGGTTCCGCGAGCGGCCCTGCGAGGCGCGCGCCAAGTGCGCCGCTACCGGCCGCGAGCAGCACGCCGTCGTTCGGGTCGGGCCACTGGCGCGTGTGATTGCGCCACGCGTAGATCGCATCCTCGAAGTTGCCGACGATCGCGAAGCCGAGCGCGGTCAAGCGCGACGGAATCCAGTCGATCACGAAGAACGCCCGCTGCGCGAACGTCGAGAACGCGGCCGTGCGATCGTCGCCCGGCGTCGACCAGCTGCGCGCGAGATATTCGGAGATGCGATACAGCACGGCGCCTGCCGGACCGATCGGCAGCACATACCAGAAGAACACGCCGAACACGTGGCGATGCGACGCAACGACCGCATGAATCAGCGTATGGCGGACGATTTCACCGACCGGCATGTCGACCGTGTCGAGGCCCGTCCATTCATGCAGGATTTCGCGGGCGCGCGGCACGTCGTCGTTGTTGAGCGCGAGATGGATATCGGTGAAGTAGTGGCTGAACTGGCGGAAGCCGAGCGTGAAATACACGACGACGACGTTCCAGATGAACGCGAGCACGAAGCTCACCTTGTACAGTAGGAAGTAGATCAGCGCGACGATCAGCACCCACGGCAGCACGACTGCGAGCCATGCGAGCACGCCATGCTTTTGCTTGCCGGCGTCGAGGCCATGCGCGACGGTTTCCGCATGAAACTGGAACAGCGCGAACACCGGATTGCTTGGCGACAACGCGCGGACCTGTTCGATGATGAGAGCGAGGAGAACCGAAAAGAAAGTCATGCGTGGCGCCGTCTTCCGAGTTATGTCATTTTTTGCATAACGATAGCACAGCGTAAGCGACGGATGGCTGCTGGCGCGACGGCCCGCGAGCCGGCCGCGTGGGCACGCTCGGGCGCGATGTTATCCGGCTGCCAAGAAGCGGTACAGATTGCGCAACATGCCGGCAGTTGCGCCCCAGATGAAGTAATGCCCGGCCGACTCGCCATTCGGATAGGGCATCGCAAAAAAACGACGCTCGCCGCCTTCCCAGCGGAACACGCGCACCTGGTGGTTCGCGGGACTCATCAGGAACGCAAGCGGCACCTCGAAAATCTCGGCGACTTCGAACGCATCGGCCTGCACGGTGAACGGCGGATGCACGAGCCCCACGACCGGCGTCACGCAGAAGCCGGTGCCCGTCAGGTAGTCGGGCAGCGCACCGAGAATCTCCACCCGTTCGGCCGTCAGTCCGATTTCTTCCTTCGCCTCGCGCAACGCAGTCGCCGTCGCATCGCGATCGTATGACTCGCGACGGCCACCGGGGAAGCTGATCTGTCCGGCATGGTCGTTCAGGTGATCGGCGCGCTGGGTCAGCAGCACCGTGAGGCCGCTCTCGCGCACCACGAGCGGGATGAGGACGGCGGCGCTGCGCGGATCGACGCCTTCCACCAGGCGAGCCTCGCCGGGCTCGACGTTCCATTCGAGCGTGCGTGCGAAACGTTCGCGCAGCCCGGGCGGCGTCAGCAGGCGTGCATCGATGGACGGCAGGCCGGCGCCGGTGCCTTCGACCGGCAGCACTTCGGGATCAACGATGGGGCGGCGATTCAATGGGACTCTCGGTTCGTGACGTATCGAGCATATTGTCGCGCCAGAATGAAAAAAGCACCCGGGAGGGTGCTTTTTCCTTACAGCTCTTACTCTTGGGAAGCTGCTGCGGTGCGATCCTTCGACACCAGCTTTTCCTTGATTCGAGCCGACTTGCCCGAACGCTCGCGCAGGTAGTACAGCTTCGCACGACGCACATCACCGCGACGCTTGACGACGATGCTCGCCAGCAGCGGCGAGTAGGTCTGGAACGTACGCTCGACGCCTTCGCCCGACGAAATCTTGCGGACGATGAAGTTCGAGTTCAGGCCACGGTTGCGAATCGCGATCACGACGCCTTCGTAAGCCTGAACGCGCTTGCGGTTACCTTCAACCACGTTCACGTTCACGATCACCGTGTCGCCCGGGGCGAATTCGGGGATCGTCTTGCCGGCGAGCGCGCGCTCGATCTCTTCCTGCTCAAGTTTTGCAATCAGATTCATCACTGACTCCTAAAGCCATCGTGTCGGCGTTTGCGCCCGCCTGCTTCCAGGCCTGGCCCCGACAGAGGATGGATTCACATCAGGCGCCGCGCACGCATGCACGGCACCGCCATTTCCCGCCCGCGCCGCCGCCTCAGGAGGCGTTCTTCGCTTCGCGTGCGAGGTTCGCAAGCCAAGCCTCGTCGGCCCGGCTCAACAACTTTTCGCGGCGCGCCCGGACGATCAGATCCGGCCGCTTCCGCAACGTATTCTTCAATGCTTCCTGGCGGCGCCACCGCTCGATCTCGCCATGATGCCCGCCGAGCAGCACGTCCGGCACGCGCATTCCCTCGTATTCCTCGGGACGCGTGTAATGCGGACAATCGAGCAGCCCGTCGACGAAGCTGTCCTGCACGGCTGACTGCGCATCGTTCAGCACGCCGGGCAGCAGGCGCACGACGGCATCCATCATCGCCATCGCCGGCAGTTCGCCACCGGACAGAACGAAATCGCCGAGGCTGATTTCCTCGTCTACACAACGGTCGAGCAGACGCTGATCGATCGCCTCGTAGCGGCCGCACAGCACGATGACACCAGGCTCCTGCGCCATCCGCACCGCACGTTCGTGCGTGAACGGCGCACCTTGCGGCGACATCATCACCACACGCGTGCTCGCGACGCCCTGCTCCGCCTGCGCTGCCTTCGCAGCGCCGATCGCGGCCTCGAGCGGCTTGGCCAGCATCACCATGCCCGGACCGCCACCGTACGGACGATCGTCGACCGTGCGGTAGTTGTCCGTCGTGAAATCACGCGGGTTCCAGGTGCGCAACCCGAAGCGCTCCTGCTTCACGGCCCGGCTGGTGATACCCCAGTCGGTCAGCGCGCGGAACATTTCGGGAAAGAGCGTGACGACGTCGAACTGCACCGCGCTCTCCGTAACCTGGTTCATGAGTAATCGGCTTCCCAGTCGACGACGATGCGACGTGCCGCCTGATCCACCGTCTTGACGTATACGCCGACGAACGGAATCAGCCGTTCGTCGGTGGTCGGCCGACCATCCTTGCCGACTGCCGGATACTCGACGCGCATGATCGAATGCACGCCGTTGTCGATCATCCCGCTCACTGTCCCAAGCGCCACCGATTGCTCGTTGACGACCTCGAGACCGATCAGGTCGACCCAATAGAATTCGTCCGCGGCCAATGCCGGGAAATCTTCCCGGCGCACGAACACGCGAAAGCCGCGCAAAGCCAATGCGGCATCGCGGTCGCTGACACCCGCGGCATGCGCGACGACTGTGTCGCCGTGCGTTTTCGACTGCAGGATGCGGGCGGACAACCGCTCCCCACCCCGTTCCAGCCACCAGCGGCGCGCGTCGAGCAGCGCATCGCCGCCGCGACCGGCGTCGGCATGCGTCGCCACCTTGATCCAGCCTTTCAGGCCATAGGCGTCGACCACTGCCCCGACCTCGACAGCATCGTCGGGCCAGGCTTGCACCGCTTCGAGACTGCCCTGCTCGGCAGCCTCACCGGCGCTCGCGACAACGTCGCGCTCGACCGGCTTGCGGACGAATGCGCCAAACGACGCTCGCCCGCGCTTTGCGTTACCGGAATCGTGACCGGACATCAATGCTCCTTGCAGCCGGCACGACCGGCACACCGCGCCATGTTAGGCGGCCGGTTGCGCCTTTTGCGCTTCCTTCACGAGACGCTGGACGGTCGGCGACAGTTGCGCGCCAACACCTTGCCAGTACGTCAGGCGATCCTGAGCGATACGCAGCGATTCGCCCTTCGTGGCGACCGGGTTGTAGAAGCCGACGCGTTCGATGAAGCGGCCGTCACGACGATTGCGCGAATCGGTAGCAACGATGTTGTAGAACGGGCGCTTCTTCGAGCCGCCGCGAGCCAGACGGATGATAACCATATGAAATCCTTCGGGGAAACCGGGTTCGAAACTACTGAAACGTGCGATTATAGCCGGAAACCAAAGCCACAACAAACACTTACGCGCAAAAATTCCGCAGGCGCCGTGTTCGCCGGGCCTACAATCGTCGTGTTCACGACGCTCCCCGCCGCCATGCCGCTATTTTGCGCCGCCCTGGCGTACCGCGCGCAGCATCGCCTCACGGGCCTGCTGACCGGCTTCGCCATCTGCCTCGCAGCCACCACGGCGTGCGCCGCGCCGCCGGTGGGCGAACTCGTCGTGCCGCCCGGCTTTCACGTCACCGTACTGACCGACGCCGTGCCGACCGCCCGCGAAATGGCGTGGTCGCCGCGCGGGATCCTCTATGTCGGCTCGCGGGAAGGCCGCGTGCATGCGTTCGTGATGCACGAGGGCCGGATCACTGCCCGTTACGTGGTCGCATCGGGCCTCGACATGCCCGTCGGCGTCGCGTATCGCGACGGCGCGCTCTATATCTCCGCCGTGTCGCGCATCCTGCGCCTCGACCACATCGACGACCGGCTCGACCGGCCGCCCACGCCGGCGGTCGTGACGGACGCGCTGCCCACCGACCATCATCACGGCTGGAAATTCATCGCATTCGGCCCCGACGGCAAGCTCTACGTGCCGACCGGCGCGCCGTGCAACGTGTGCCTGGCCGATCGCAGCCGCTACGCGATCATCGCACGCATGAACGCCGACGGCAGCGGCCGCGAGGTATTTGCCCGCGGCGTGCGCAATACCGTCGGCTTCGCATGGCACCCCGACTCGGGCGAGCTGTGGTTCACCGACAACGGGCGCGACCTGATGGGCGACGATGTACCCGACGACAAGCTGAACCGCGCGCCGCGCGCGGGCCTCGACTTCGGCTTTCCATATTGCCATGGCGGCGACACGCTCGACCCTGAATTCGGGAGCGCCGACGTGTGCCGCCGCCATGTGCCGCCCGTGCTGAAACTCGGCGCGCACGTCGCGGCACTCGGCATGCGCTTCTATACGGGGCCGATGTTCCCGGCCTCGTATCGCAACAATGTATTCATTGCCGAGCACGGTTCGTGGAACCGCAGCACGAAGGTCGGCTACCGCGTGATGCGCGCCGTCGTGTCGGCCGACGGCAGCCACGCGCGCCAGACGCCGTTCATCACCGGCTGGTTGCGCGCGGACGGCACCGTGTGGGGACGCCCGGCCGACGTGCTGCCGCTGCCGGATGGCTCGCTGCTCGTCAGCGACGACTATGCAGGCGCCATCTACCGCGTCACCTATGCGGCACCTTGACGCAGCCGAGGGGTGACCGTGGCCGACCGCGCATCGTAGAATGCGTGCCGGGCCGAGCGCCCCGCGCCGGCCTGCCGGCCGCCACGCCAACGATAATCCGCCGCCACCCATGTCCAGCAGCACCGCACCGTCCCGCCGCTTCCGCTCCAAGACGCTCACCGCCGCCCTCGCGTTCCTCTTCGGTTCGCTCGGCGCGCACCGCTTCTACCTGTACGGCCTTCGCGACGTGTACGGCTGGGCGCACCTGCTCGCGACGATCGTCGGGATTCCGGGTTTCATGCTGCTCGCCGCCACCCAACGCACAGCCAGCCTCGGCTGGTGGCTCGCCGTGCCGGGTGCGATCTCGCTGCTCGCCGCGTTCCTCGCCGCGCTCGTCTACGGCCTGCGCCCCGACGAGAAATGGGACGCGCAATTCAATGCCGATACGGGCAAGCACAGCCGGTCGGGCTGGACGGTGATCTTCATCGTGATCTTCTCGCTGCTGATCGGCGCGTTCCTGCTGATGACCGCGCTTGCGCTGTCGTTCCAGACGTATTTCGAATCGCAAGTCGAAGCAGCAAAGCAGATTTCGCAGTAAGCGCCGACGGACACCGGTCAGAACAGGCTCAACTGCGTGTCGTCACGCGACTTCGTGCCCGTTGCGCCCACCACGGTGCGCCGCGCTGCCACCGCGCCGGCCGGCGCGCCGCGAAACTGCGACAGATCCAGAATGCCGTTCCTGCGCTCGTTCAACCCGAGCCGCTTCACGGCCTGACGGAAACGCTGCCGCAACAGGTCGGCCCAGATCCCCTCGCCCTTCATCCGTTTCGAGAAATCGGAGTCGTAGTCCTTCCCGCCGCGCATGTCGCGCACACGGTTCATCACGCGCTCCGCGCGATCGGGGAAATGCGCGGCGAGCCAGCTCTTGAACAGCGGCGCGACCTCCCACGGCAGCCGCAGGACGATATAGCTCGCATGCGTGGCGCCTGCTTCCGCGCAGGCCTCCAGCACGCGCTCCATGTCCGGCTCGGTGACGAACGGGATCATCGGTGCAATGCTGACACCCACCGGCACGCCCGCGTCGCGCAACGCGCGGATCGTACGCAGCCGGCGCGCCGGCGTCGCCGCACGCGGCTCGAGCGTGCGCGCGAGATCGGCGTCGAGCGTCGTGATCGTGACCGCCGCCATCACCTGCCCGCGCTCGGCCATCGGGGCAAGCAGGTCGAGATCGCGCTCGATCAGCGACGATTTCGTGATCGCGGCGAACGGCAACGCGTGATCGTGCATCACCTGGATCACGCTGCGCGTGATGCGCAGGTCGCGCTCGACCGGCTGGTATGCGTCGGTGTTGACGCCGAGCGCGATCGGCTCCGGCACGTAACGCTTGCGTGAAATCTCGCGCTCGAGCAATTCGGCCGCATTGACCTTCGCATAGATGCGACTCTCGAAGTCGAGCCCCGGCGACAGGCCGAGATAGCTGTGGGTCGGCCGTGCAAAGCAGTAGATGCACCCGTGCTCGCAGCCGCGATACGGATTGAGCGACACGCTGAACGGAATGTCCGGCGACTGGTTGTGCGTGAGGATGCTCTTCGCGCGCTCCTCGAACACCTGCGTGCGCAGCGGCGCGGGCAGATCGGCGTCGTCCGATTCATGCGCCCAGCCGTCGTCGACCGCTTCGCGCAGCGCCGTTTCGTACCGCCCCTGGAGGTTGTCGACCGCACCGCGCCCCTTGCGGGGCGCCGGCGGCGCTATCGGAAATTCGTTGTCGGACCGGCCGTCCATGCGCTCACCCATTCGCCTGCACCCAATACTGTATATTTATACAGTATTGGGTGCAGCATGCCAAGGGCGAGATAAGGGGTCTGACAGCGGCGCCGGCAACCGGCCGCCGCAGCGGTCATTCGCCGACCGAAATCGTCAGCGTCTCCTTGATTTCCTCCATCACGACATAGCTCTTCGACTGCACCGCGCCGGGCAGTTGCAGCAGGATGTCGCCGAGGAGCTTGCGATAGTCGGCCATTTCACCGATCCGCGCCTTGATCAGGTAGTCGAAGTCGCCGGACACCAGATGGCATTCGAGCACCTCGTCGATCTTCATCACTTCGCGACGGAACTGCTCGAACATGTTGCCGCCCTTGTGGCCGAGCGTGATCTCGACGAACACCAGCAGCGCGGCGCCGAGCTGGCCCGGATCGACGCGTGCGTGATAGCCGGTGATGACGCCGTCGCGCTCCATGCGCCGCACGCGCTCGATGCACGGCGTCACGGTCAGGCCGACCTGTTCCGCGAGGTCCTTCATCGCCATCCGGCCGTCGTCCTGCAGCAGTTTGAGGATACGGCGGTCGAGCTTGTCGAGCGAGCGTACTGGCTGGCGTTGCGTTCTCATTTGTTTATTCTGAAAACCTGAAAAATACGATAACAAAACCTGCACATTCGACAATACCATAGCTCAAAAAACTAGATCAGCTAGAGGTTACACGGAGACGCAGGTGCGCCCGGCCTCGACCTGATCCCTTCCATCTGGAGCAGCTATGCGAGTCGTCGTTCTGGGCAGCGGTGTGGTGGGCGTGGCAAGCGCGTATTACCTCGCGCGCGCCGGTCATGAAGTCACGGTGATCGACCGCGAGGCCGGCCCGGCGCTCGAGACGAGCTTCGCGAACGCCGGCCAGATCTCGCCCGGCTATGCGGCTCCGTGGGCCGCGCCCGGCGTGCCGCTGAAGGCCGTCAAGTGGATGTTCGAGAAGCACGCGCCGCTCGCGATCCGCCTCGACGGCACGCGTTTCCAGCTCCAGTGGATGTGGCAGATGCTGCGCAACTGCACGGCCGACCGCTACGCAGTCAACAAGGGCCGCATGGTCCGCCTCGCCGAATATAGTCGCGATTGCCTGCAGGCGCTGCGAGCCGATACCGGCATCCAGTACGAAGGGCGCACGGGCGGCACCCTGCAACTGTTCCGCACGCAACAGCAACTCGACGGCGCGGCGAAGGACATCGCGGTGCTGCAGGAAGCAAACGTGCCGTTCGAACTGCTGTCGCCGGCCGAATTGAAGAACGCCGAACCGGCGCTCGCCGCCGTGTCGCACAAGCTGACGGGCGGCCTGCGCCTGCCGGGCGACGAAACGGGCGACTGCCAGCTGTTCACGACGCGCCTCGCGGCGCTTGCGGAATCGCTCGGCGTGAAGTTCCGCTACAACACGCCGATCGATTCGCTCGCGATCGCAGGCGGCCGGATCGCCGGCGTGCAGTGCGACAGCGAGACGGTGCGCGCGGATGCATATGTCGTCGCGCTCGGCTCGTACTCGACCAGCTTCATCTCGAACTTGATGAAGATCCCGGTCTATCCGCTGAAGGGCTATTCGATCACCGCGCCGATCGTGAACGAGGCGGCGGCCCCTGTATCGACGGTGCTCGACGAAACCTACAAGATCGCCATCACGCGTTTCGACCAGCGCATCCGTGTCGGCGGCATGGCCGAGATCGTCGGCTTCGACAAGAACCTGCGTGCCGCGCGCCGCGAAACGCTCGAAATGTGCGTGAACGACCTGTTCCCCGGCGGCGGCGATACGTCGAAGGCAACGTTCTGGACGGGCCTGCGCCCGATGACGCCGGACGGCACGCCGATCGTCGGCCGCACGCCGGTCTCGAACCTGTTCCTGAACACCGGCCACGGCACGCTCGGCTGGACGATGTCGTGCGGGTCGGGCCAGCTGCTCGCCGACCTGATCTCGGGCAAGAAGCCGGCGATTCAGGCCGACGATCTGTCGGTGCATCGCTACCTGAAGGACGTGGCCGGCCAGACGCGCCCGGCATACGCATAAGCCGAAACGGCCCGCGGCGATGCGGGCGGTCGGCATCGATCGAAAGGCGCCCCTTGCGGGGCGCCTTTTTCGTTGCAGCGAACGCGTTGCCAGCGCCGGAGCGGGCTTGCGCAAGCGCGCGCTTACGTTCGTTGCTTTTCCCGCCAACGATCGACGCTGCGGGGCCGCCTGCCTGCCTGCCCGCCTGCCTGCCCGCCTGCCTGCCTGCCTGCCTGCCTGCCTGCCTGCCTGCACAAGAGCATGCTCCCCGCAGCGATTGCGCAATCACGGCTCTGCGTATCGCAGAACACCCCGCTCTCATCTGCACGCCACAAAAAAAGGGGCGCTCATCGCGCCCCTTGTCTTGCTGCATGCTTACCGCCGAAGCGGCGTGCCGCGTCAGCCGAGTTCGCTCACGAGCTCCGGCACGAGCGCGAACAGATCGCCGACGAGGCCGTAGTCGGCCACGCTGAAGATCGGTGCTTCCGGATCCTTGTTGATCGCGACGATCACCTTCGAATCCTTCATGCCGGCCAGATGCTGGATCGCACCCGAGATGCCGACCGCGATGTACAACTGCGGTGCGACGATCTTGCCGGTCTGGCCGACCTGGTAGTCGTTCGGCACATAGCCGGCGTCGACTGCCGCGCGCGATGCGCCGAGTGCCGCCGACAGCTTGTCGGCCAGCGGCTCGAGCACCTTCGTGTAGTTCTCGCCGCTGCCCAGACCGCGGCCGCCCGACACGATGATGTTCGCGCTGGTGAGTTCCGGACGGTCCAGCTTCGTCACTTCACGGCTCACGAATTGCGACTTCCCTGCGTCGGCCGCCGCTTCGATCTTTTCGACCGATGCGCTGCCACCTTCGGCCGCTACCGGATCGAAACCCGTCGCACGCACCGTGATGACCTTGATCGGATCGCTCGACTGCACCGTCGCGATCGCGTTGCCTGCGTAGATCGGGCGCTCGAACGTGTCGGCCGAATCGACCGCCGTGATGTCGGAGATCTGAGCAACGTCCAGCTTAGCGGCAATACGCGGCGCGATGTTCTTGCCGTAGGCGGTCGCCGGCGCGAGGATGTGCGAGTAATCCTTCGCGATGTTCAGCGCGGTCGCTTCGACGTTTTCCGCGAGGCCCGCTTCGAGCTGCGGCGCGTCGGCCAGCAGCACTTTCGACACACCCGCGATCTTCGCGGCCGCTTCGGCTGCGCCTTGCGCGTTGTGGCCCGCGACCAGCACGTGAATGTCGCCGCCGACGAATTTGCCAACCTCGGCCGCCGCCGCCACCGTGTTCAGCGTCGCGGCCTTGATCGACGCGTTGTCGTGTTCTGCAATCACCAGAATCGTCATTTCTTTCCGCTCCCTCTTACAGCACCTTGGCTTCGATCTTCAGCTTCTCGACCAGCGTCTTCACGTCCGGCACCTTCACGCCGGCAGCGCGCTTCGGCGGCTCGGCCACCTTCAGCGTCTTCAGACGCGGCGTCACGTCCACACCGAGGTCTTCCGGCTTCACGTTTTCAAGCGGCTTCTTCTTCGCCTTCATGATGTTCGGCAGCGTCACGTAGCGCGGCTCGTTCAGGCGCAGATCGGTCGTGACCACCGCCGGCAGCGTCAGCGACAGCGTTTCCGCGCCGCCGTCGACTTCACGTGCGACCGTGGCCTTGCCGTCGGCGATCGTCACCTTCGACGCGAACGTCGCTTGCGGGAGACCTGCCAGCGCGGCCAGCATCTGGCCCGTCTGGTTCGAATCGTCGTCGATCGCCTGCTTGCCGAGGATCACCAGTTGCGGCTGTTCCTTGTCGACCAGCGCCTTCAAGATCTTGGCGACGGCCAGCGGCTCGACGCTGTCGTTCGACTCGACGAGGATCGCGCGATCCGCGCCGATCGCCAGCGCCGTGCGCAGCGTTTCCTGCGCTTGCGCGACGCCGACCGACACCGCGATCACTTCGGTCGCGACGCCCGCTTCCTTCAGGCGCACCGCTTCTTCCACCGCGATTTCGTCGAACGGGTTCATCGACATCTTCACGTTCGCGATGTCGACGCCCGTGTTGTCCGACTTCACGCGGACCTTCACGTTGTAATCGACCACTCTTTTCACTGGCACCAGGATTTTCATGCACACGCTCCAAAGTTACGAATACGACCAGAGGCCATTCTATAGCGAGGCCTCATGACTGCGCGGCCCAGCGGACCCATCCATCGCGGCTATCGAGGATAGCGCTCCTCTTCGGCGCGCCGGCAATAGCGAACGGTCGTTCTATTTTAAAAGAGAAAAAACCCGGACGCAAAGCCCGGGTTTTCGATCATCGACTCTAATCGTCGCCGGGCGCGCCCTGTACCTCGTGTTACCAGGCGGCGATGACCGCCCCGCCGAACTTCTGTTCGATGAACTGCTTCACTTCCGCCGAATGGTAGGCCGCCACCAGCTTCGCGACCCACGGCTTGCTCCGGTCGGCGTCGCGAATCGCGAGAACGTTCGCGTACGGGCCGTTCGGGCCCTCGATCGCGATCGCGTCCTGCTTCGGTTTCAACCCCGCTTCCATCGCGTAGTTGGTATTGATCGCGGCCGCATCGACGTCGGCCAGCGAGCGCGGAATCTGCGCCGCATCGAGCTCGACGATCTTCAGCTTGCGCGGATTGTCGACGATGTCGAGCGGCGTCGCCTTGAGGCCAGCGTCCGCGCGCAGCTTCAGGAGCCCCTGCTTCTGCAGCAACAGCAGCGCGCGGCCGCCGTTGGTCGGGTCGTTCGGCACCGCGATGCGCGCGCCAGGCTTGAGTTCGGCCAGCGACTTCACGCGCTTCGAATAGATGCCCATCGGAAACGTGACCGTGTCGGCGACCTTGATCAGCTTGTAGCCGCGATCCTTCACCTGCGCCTGCAGATACGGATCGTGCTGGTAGCTGTTCGCGTCCAGATCGCCCGACGCGAGCGCCGCGTTCGGCTGCACGTAGTCGGAGAATTCGACGACGCGGATGTCGAGGCCGCTCTTGGCCGCGACCTTCTTCACCACGTCCATGATCTGCGCGTGCGGGCCGCCCGTCACGCCCACCTTGATGGTTTCGGCCTGCGCATGTGCGCTCACGAACAGCGCGGCCGCGCCGAGTGCGGCCGCGAACTTCAGCATGAAACGTCGTTGCATCGTCTCCCCCAAATGGATGAATGTCGTTTTACTTGTGGCTCAGCCGGCGCACGAGCCAGTCGCCGAACGATTGCACGATCTGCACGAACACGATCAGGATCGCGACGACCGTCCACATCACTTCCGGCAGATAGCGCTGATAGCCGTAGCGGATGCCCAGATCGCCGAGCCCGCCGCCGCCGATCGCACCGGCCATCGCCGAATAGCCGACGAGCGACACGAACGTGATCGTCAGGCCCGCGACGATGCCCGGCAGCGATTCGGGCAGCAGCACCTTGAACACGATCTGCGACGTCGTCGCGCCCATCGACTGCGCGGCCTCGATCAGCCCGCGGTCGACCTCGCGCAGCGCGGTCTCGACCAGCCGCGCGACGAACGGCGCGGCCGCGAGCGTCAGCGGCACGACCGCCGCGGCCGTGCCGATCGACGATCCCGTGACGAGCCGCGTGAGCGGAATGACCGCGACCAGCAGGATGATGAACGGCGTCGAGCGCACCGCGTTCACGATGCCGCCGAGCACGCGATTCAGGCCGAGGTTCTGCAGCACGCCCTGACGGTCGGTCAGGTACAGCAGCACGCCGAGCGGCAGCCCGACGAGCGCGCCGACCGCTCCCGAGATGCCGACCATGATCAGCGTCTCCCAGAACGACTGCACGAACATATCGAACATCTCACTCAACATACGAAAGCTCCTCTACCACTACACCTTGCTCGCGCAGGAACGCGAGCGCCTGCCCGACCTTGCCCGGTTCGCCGCCCGCGAGCACCGCGAGCGACCCGAACGCCTGACCCTGGATCTCGTCGATCTGGCCGTGCAGGATGTTGAAATCGAGTTCGTACCGGCGGATCGTCTCCGACAGGATCGGCTGGTCGACACCCGAGCCGGTGAACGCCAGCCGCAGCAAATGCCCGCTGCCCGTCTTCAGTCGCTCGGCCACCCGTGCCTTCAGCGCCGGCGGCAGCTCCTGCGCGATCACGTCGCCGATCAGCGCGCGCGTCACTTCATGATGCGGCTGCAGGAACACGTCGATCACGCGGCCTTCTTCGACCACGCGGCCGGCGTCGAGCACCGCCACGCGGTCGCACACCTGCTTGATCACTTCCATCTGGTGGGTGATCAGCACGATCGTCAGGCCGAGCTCGCGGTTGATGCGCTTGAGCAGATCGAGGATCGAGCGCGTGGTCTCTGGGTCGAGCGCCGACGTCGCTTCGTCCGACAGCAGCACCTGCGGCTTGCTCGCGAGCGCGCGGGCGATGCCGACGCGCTGCTTCTGGCCGCCGCTGATCTGGGCCGGATAGCGGTCCTTCTGCGCGGACAGCCCGACGAGGTCGAGCAGCGGCAGCACGGCCGCCTCGATGTCGGCGCGGCCTGCACCGGCCAGCTCGAGCGGCAGCGCGACGTTGTCGAATACCGTGCGTGACGACAGCAGGTTGAAGTGCTGGAAGATCATGCCGATTTCGCGGCGCGCTTCGCGCAGCGCGCCCGCCGGCAGCAGCGTGAGATCGCGTCCGCCGACGACGACGTTGCCTTCGGTCGGCCGCGTGAGCAGGTTGATGGTGCGCACGAGCGTGCTCTTGCCGGCGCCGCTTCGGCCGATGATGCCGAACACCTCGCCCTGCGGGATCGTCAGGTTGACGTTGTGCAACGCGTCGACCCAGCCGGTCGGGCCGGGGAAACGCTGAGACAGATTGCGTAATTCGATCATGTAAACAGAACGGCGGCCGGCTGGCGAGGCCCGCCAGTCGGCCGCCGATGCATCTGGAATAGCCGGCGATTTTACCGCAAACGCCTCATTCCCCTTAATAATCGATTTCGATCTTTTCATAACCAGACGAAATTAGAGGGGCGCTGCTGGCCCGCCTCCGGAATGCGGCGACTATGATCCGGAACACCGATGCCAACGAACAGGGGACCCGCCAGATGAACGCCACTACCACGCCGGCCGCCGGACCCGTCACCGCAGCACCTGAGCCGGCGTCGCCGCCCGCTCCGCGCATGGGCCGGCTGCGCACCGCGGACGGACTCGAACTGGCGTCGTACCGCTGGCCGGCCGGCGACGGCACGGAGCCGCCGCGCGCGACGCTCGCGCTCGTGCACGGCCTCGCCGAGCACGCGGGCCGTTACGCGGCGCTGGCGGCCAGACTGAACGCGTCGGGCATCGACGTGCTGGCGATCGATCTGCGCGGGCACGGCCAGTCGCCCGGCAAACGTGCGTGGGTCGAGCGTTTCGACGGTTACCTGAACGATGCGGATGCGCTCGTTGCCGAAGCCGCCTGCGGCGATACGCCGCTCTTCCTGATGGGACACAGCATGGGCGGCGCCGTCGCGGCGCTGTATGCGATCGAACGCGTGCCCGCCCGCGGCCACGCGCTGGCCGGTCTCGTGCTGTCGAGCCCCGCGCTCGCGCCGGGGCGCGACGTGCCGCGCTGGATGCTCGCGATGAGCCGCTTCATCAGCCGTGCATGGCCGAGCTTCCCCGCGATCAGGATCGATGCGGCGCTGCTGTCGCGGGATCCGGTCGTCGTCGCGGCCAATCGTGCCGATCCGCTCGTACACCATGGCGCGGTGCCGGCGCGCACAGGTGCCGAAATCCTCGACGCGATGGCGCGCGTCGAGCGCGGCCGCGGTGCGCTGCGCATGCCGGTGCTCGTCTATCACGGCACCGAGGACAAGCTGACCGAGCCCGACGGAAGCCGCGCATTCGGCGCCCACGTCGGCTCGCCCGATCGCACGCTGACGCTATACGAAGGCGGGTTCCACGAGACGATGAACGATCTCGAGCGCGATCGCGTGATCGATGCGCTGATCGCGTGGATTCACGCGCGCGTGCCGGCGCGCTGAACGCGCGCGGCCGCGCTGCCTGCCGGTCAAATGCCGGCCAGCACGCGCAGGTGCGCGACGACGCTGCGGCCGAGCGCGGACAGGTTGTAGCCGCCCTCGAGACAGCTCACGATGCGGCCCTGCGCATGTCGGCGCGCGACGTCGACGACCTGCGCGGTCAGCCATTCGAAATCAGCCTCGACGAGGCCGAGGTTGCCGATGTCGTCCTCGCGATGCGCATCGAAACCGGCCGACACGAACAGCATCTGCGGCTTGAACGCGTCGAGACGCGGCAGCCAGAACATGTCGACCGCTTCGCGGATCGCCATCCCGTTGCTGCGTGCCGGCATCGGCAGGTTGACCATGTTCGGCGCCTGGTGATCGGCGCCCGAGAACGGGTACAGCGGATGCTGGAAGAAGCTGCACATCAGCACGCGCTCGTCGTTCGCGAACGCGGCTTCGGTGCCGTTGCCGTGATGCACGTCGAAATCGATGATCGCGACGCGCTCGATGCCGTGGACGTCGAGCGCATGCCGCGCGGCGATCGCCACGTTGTTGAAGAAGCAGAAGCCCATCGCCCGCGCGGGTTCCGCGTGATGGCCGGGCGGCCGCACGCTGCAGAACGCATTCGCGTAGCGGCCTTCGATCACCGCGTCGGTCGCCGCGATCGCCGCGCCGGCCGCCCGCAGCGCGGCGCGCCACGTGTCGCGGTTCATCAGCGTGTCGGGATCGATCTCGACGTAGCCGTCGACGGGCGTCATGCTGCGGATGTAGTCGATATGGGCCTGCGTATGCACGCGGCCCAGCGCCACCTCGCTCGCGAACGGGGCGGTTTCGTGCACGATCAGGTCGTCGATACGGCTCGCGATCAGCTGATCCTGGATCGCCGACAGTCGGGCCGGGCATTCCGGATGCCATTCCCCCATCTCGTGCAGCATGCAATCGGGGTGCGTATAGAAGGCGGTTGCCATAAGCTGTCATCCGCGACGCAAGGTGCGCCACGAGTCTCCATCAATGATGTCCATCGTCTGCCGCGAATTCGCCGCTAACTTACCACAACGGTGCGCTGCATCGCCCCGGCACGCAGGGTGCGTCGGGTATACTGCGCCGAACCCCATCGCCCTGTCAGCCCGCTTCGACATGAATTCCAGCAAGCCTGCCGCCCTTCTCTCCGCACTGTCGCGCGTTCGCGTTCCGCTCGTTGCCGCTGCCGTCGCCGCTACGCTGGCCGCCGCACCCGCCGTCGCGCAGACGCAGCCTGCGAAGTCCTCCGGCACGCGCGTCGCGCAGGAGCAATCGCAGCAGCAGCCGTCGCAAGGCCAGACCTTCGAAGAGGAAATCGTTCCGCAGCGTTACGCGAACAACGCGAAGGTCGATGCGTTCATCGACGAGATGGTGAGCCGCAACGGCTTCGATTCCGCGAGCCTGCATGCGCTGTTCTCGCGCATCAGCTACTCGGCCACCGCCGTGAAGCTCGTGAAGCCGGCACCGACGCCTTCGGTGAAGAACTGGAGCGTCTATCGTTCGCGCTTCATCGAGCCGATCCGCATCAACGCGGGCGTGAAATTCTGGAAGGCGAACCAGGCGACGCTGCAGCGCGCGTCACGGGAATTCGGCGTGCCGCCCGAAGTGATCGTCGGCATCATCGGTGTCGAAACGATCTACGGCCGCTACATGGGCAACTTCCGCGTGCTCGATACGCTGACCACGCTCACGTTCGACTATCCGGACACGCCGAATCGCGACAGCCGCCAGGCAACGTTCCGCAAGAACCTCGAGGACTTCCTGGTCTGGACTCGCGACAACCAGCTCGACCCGACCACCGTGCTCGGCTCGTACACGGGCGCGATCGGCATCCCGCAGTTCCTGCCGAGCAGCATCCGCCAGTATGCGGTCGACTACGACGGCGGCCACGTCGATCTGCGCAGCAGTCCTGCCGATGCGATCGGCAGCGTCGCGAACTACCTGAAGCAGCATGGCTGGGAGACCGATCGCCCGGTGGTCTGGCGCATCACGCCCGACACGGGCAGCCTCGGCATCGCGCAGGCAGCGGCGGACGGTCAGCCCGAGCCGCACTGGGCGCTGTCGCAACTGCTGCGCGCCGGCCTGACCCTCAACGAGCCGACGGTCAACATCACCACCGAAGGCGGCACGCCGGTCACCGTGGTCGACCTGCCGTCGCCGGGACGCGCGACCGAATACATGCTCGGCCTGAAGAATTTCTACGTGCTGACGCGCTACAACCGCAGCTTCTTCTATGCGCTCACCGTGTACCAGCTCGGCGAAGCCGTGAAGGCGCAGATGGAAGCGAGCGGCGCGCTGCCGCTGCCTGCCGCGGATACGGAGACGCCGGCGCAGTAATCAACGGCCCGCGCAAAGAAAAAAACGCCGCTCATGCGGCGTTTTTTTATCGTTCGACGCTGCGGACGCCGATCGGGCTCAGGCAGGAAATACACCGGTCGACAGATAGCGGTCGCCGCGATCGCAAACGATGAACACGATCGTCGCGTTCTCGACCTGGCGGGCGATGCGCATCGCGACTTCGCATGCGCCGCCCGACGAAATGCCGGCAAAGATGCCTTCGACGGCCGCGAGCCGACGCGCCATCGTTTCCGACGCGGCCTGGCTCACGCTCTCGACGCGATCGACGCGGCTGCGATCGAAGATCGTCGGCATGTAGGCTTCCGGCCATTTGCGAATGCCCGGAATGCGCGACCCTTCTTCCGGCTGCGCGCCGACGATCTCGATCGCCGGATTCTGTTCCTTCAAATAGCGCGACGTGCCCATGATCGTGCCCGTCGTGCCCATCGCCGATACGAAGTGCGTGATGCGCCCTTCGGTGTCGCGCCAGATCTCCGGGCCCGTTCCTTCGTAGTGCGCGACCGGATTGTCGGGGTTCCCGAACTGATCGAGGATCACGCCCTTGCCTTCGCGCTGCATCTGCTCCGCGAGGTCGCGCGCCAGTTCCATCCCGCCCTTTACCGGCGTCAGGATGATTTCGGCGCCGTAAGCGGCCATGCTCTGGCGACGCTCGACCGACAGATCCTCGGGCATGACCAGCACCATCTTGTACCCACGGATGGCCGCGGCCATCGCGAGCGCGATGCCCGTGTTGCCGCTCGTCGCCTCGATCAGCGTATCGCCCGGCTTGATGCGACCGCGCGCCTCGGCCTTGCTGATCATCGACAGCGCCGGGCGATCCTTCACGGACCCCGCCGGATTGTTGCCTTCCAGCTTGGCGAGCACCACGTTGTTGCGTGCGCGAATCTCGTCGTCCGGCAGGCGGACCAGTTGCACGAGCGGCGTGTTGCCGATCGTGTCTTCGATAGTTTTGTAAGCCATGGAGATACCGTGAGTGCGAGGCCGATCAATCAATCGATTGTAAACCAGCGCGGGGGCGCGCGCCGGCAACCCCATCGCGACGATGGAATAGGTCTGCCGCATGACGCATGACGCATGACGCAAAAAACCCGCGGCATGCCGCGGGAAGCCGTCGCAAGACGGCGACTGAAGGAGCCTTTCGTCTGGTGTGCGTTACTTCTGCGCGGTGCGAGCGGGCGCCGCGGCAGGTTTCGCCGCAGCGGGCTTGCCGGCGGCCGGGGCCGTCGCGACCGAACCGGCCGCGCCGATCGTCAACCCTTCCTGCTGAAGGCGCTCGACCGTATGGCCGCCCATGCCTTTCACACGCGACGCGAGATCTTCTGCATTCCTGAACGGGCCGCGTGCGCCGCGCTCGTCGAGAATCGCCTTTGCCCGCGCGGGACCGATGCCCTTGATGCCGACGAGTGCATCTTCATTCGCGGTGTTGACGTCGACGGCCGCCCATGCCGACGCGATCGCGCCGAGCATCGCGGCCGCGGCAAACCATTTTTTGATCATGTGCTGGATCTCCGATGAAAACGATCGGCGGCTGCCGACCGTGAGACCCAGTCTAGCGACGCAGCGCGTGCGTTTAAACCTGGCCGGACAGCCAACGCACGTAGCGGTCGACACCTTCCTGCACCGTCAGGAACGGCGCATCGTAGCCCGCACCACGCAGCTTCGTCTGGTCGGCCTGCGTGAAGCACTGGTACTTGCCGCGCAGCGCGTCGGGGAACGCCACGTATTCGATCAGCCCTTGCTCGACCTGCTGCGCGAGCGTCAGCGGCGGCAGGTTGTCGAGCGCGCGCAACGTGTTCACGACCGTCGATGCGACGTCGTTGAACGGTTGCGCACGGCCGGTGCCGAGGTTGAAGATGCCCGACTTCTCCGGATGATCGAAGAAGAACAGGTTCACTTTCGCGACGTCCTCGACCGACACGAAGTCGCGCGTCTGCTCGCCCGGCGCATAACCGTTGTACTCGCCGAACAGCTTGACCTTGCCTTCCGCGCGGAACTGGTTGAAGTTGTGGAATGCGACCGATGCCATGCGGCCCTTGTGCGTCTCGCGCGGGCCGTACACGTTGAAGTAGCGGAACCCGGCGATCTGGCTCTTCGCGCTCGGCAGCACGCGGCGGATCACCTGGTCGAACAGGAACTTCGAATAGCCGTAGACGTTCAGCGGCGCCTCGACCTCGCGCTCCTCGACGAACCGCGTCGAGCCGCCGTAAGTCGCGGCCGACGACGCGTACAGGAACTGCGCGCCCTGCGCGAGACATGCATCGAGCACCGCGCGGCTGTAGCGGAAGTTGTTGTCCATCATGTAGCGGCCGTCGGTTTCCATCGTGTCCGAACAGGCGCCTTCGTGGAACACCGCGCGTACCTTGCCGAAATCGCCGCGCGTGAAGCGCTCGACGAATTCCGTCTTGTCGAGATAGTCGTCGATCTCGCAATCGACGAGGTTGCGGAACTTGTCCGCGCGCGTCAGATTGTCGACCGCGATGATGCGCGACTCGCCGCGCTCGTTGAGCGCCTTGACGATGTTCGCGCCGATAAAACCGGCTGCGCCGGTGACGATGATGGTCATGATCGTTCTGCCTGAAAAATTACGAGACATCCGTGCGGCGCGCCGCCGAATGCGCTCAGTGAAACAGTTCGTCGTAGTCTACCGTGGCCGTACCGAGCTTGCCGACCACGATGCCTGCCGCACGGTTCGCGAGCACGACGGCATCGACGAGCGGCACGCCGGCGCCGAGCATCGTCGCGACCGTCGCGATCACGGTATCGCCCGCGCCGGACACGTCATACACCTCGCGCGCGAGCGCCGGGGCATGCAGTTCGCCGTTGGCGGAAAAAAGCGTCATCCCCTCTTCCGAACGCGTGAGCAGCAGCGCGTCGAGATCGAGATCCGCACGCAGCCTGGCGACGCGCGCGCGCAGGTCGTCTTCCGATTGCCACTGACCGACGACTTCGCGCAGCTCGGCGCGGTTCGGCGTGATCAGCGACGCGCCGCGATAGCGCGCCCAGTCGCCGCCCTTCGGATCGACGAGCACCGGCTTGCCGGCCGCGCGGGCCTTGTCGATCATCGTCGTCACGTGTGTCAGCCCGCCTTTCGCGTAATCCGACATCAGCACGACGTCGTGCTGCGGCAGCAGTGTATCGAAACGCGCGAGCCCCGCGAGCAACACCTCGTGCTTCGGCATCGCCTCGAAGTCGACCCGCAACAACTGCTGCTGACGCGCGAGCACGCGCAGCTTGATCGTCGTCGGCAGCGACGCATCGCGCTCGAGATGAGGCGTCACGCCGCTGCTGTCGAGCAACTCGACAATCCGCTCGCCCGGTTCGTCACAGCCGACCACGCACAAGAGCCCGGCCTGACCGCCGAGCGTCACGGCGTTGCGCGCGACGTTGGCCGCGCCGCCGAGGCGCTCCTCCTGACGCTGCACATGCACGACGGGCACCGGCGCTTCCGGCGAAATGCGGTCGACGTTGCCGAACCAGTAGCGGTCGAGCATCACGTCCCCGACGACGAGCACGCGCGAACCCGCGAGCTGCGCACGCGGTACCGGCACCACTTCTCGAAGGGTAGTCATCGTGCGTTCATCCACGGGAGGAAGACTGGGGAGCGACATGCGGACGCCCGATCGCATGGTAGTCGATGCCGAGTTCGGCCATCGCGTCCGGCTCGTACAGGTTGCGCCCGTCGAAGATCACCGGCGCCTTCAGCTCGGCCTTCAGGCGCGTGAAATCCGGGCTCCTGAATTCCTTCCACTCGGTGACGATCACGAGCGCATCCGCGGCGATCACGGCTGCGTCCTGGGTATCGACGAAATGGAGGCGCGCAAGCGCGTCGGAAGCCTCGCCAAGATCGAGCGCGAACACACGGCGCGCTTCGTCGATCGCGACCGGATCGTACGCGCGCACGGTCGCGCCACGCTCGAGCAGCGCGGCGATCAGCCGGCGGCTCGGCGCCTCGCGCATGTCGTCGGTATTCGGCTTGAACGCGAGGCCCCAGACCGCGAACTCGCGACCGCTCAGATCCGCGCCGAAGCGCTGCTCGATCTTGCCGATCAGCACGTCCTTCTGCGCGGAGTTGGCGGCCTCGACGGCCTCCAGGATGCGCAGCGGCTGGCCGTTTTCGCCCGCGGTGCGGATCAGCGCCTGCACGTCCTTCGGGAAGCACGAGCCGCCGTAACCGACGCCCGCGTACAGGAAGTGATAGCCGATGCGCGGATCGGAGCCGATCCCGCGGCGCACGGCTTCGATGTCGGCGCCGACCTTGTCGGCGAGATTCGACATCTCGTTCATGAACGAGATACGCGTGGCGAGCATCGCATTCGCCGCATACTTGGCGAATTCCGCCGAACGCACGTCCATGTAGATCGTGCGCTCGTGGTTGCGGTTGAACGGCGCATACAGCTTCTTCATCTTTTCGCGCGCCACCGTGCCCGTCTCGTCGTCGTCGACGCCGATGATGATGCGGTCCGGGCGCATGAAGTCCTCGACTGCCGCGCCTTCCTTCAGGAATTCAGGATTCGATACGACCGAGAACCGGTGCGCGACGCTGCCCGCGAGCCCGCGGGCGCCGAGCGCCTCGTCGACCACCGCACGCACGCGCTGCGCGGTGCCGACCGGCACCGTCGACTTGTCGACGATCACCTTGAAACCCGTCATGTGACGGCCGATGTTGCGCGCGGCCTCGAGCACGTATTGCAGGTCGGCCGAGCCGTCCTCGTCGGGCGGCGTGCCGACCGCGATGAACTGGATCTCGCCGTGCGCGACGCTCGCCGCGATGTCGGTCGAGAAGCGCAGACGTCCCGCCGCGCGGTTGCGCGCAATGATGTCCAGCAGGCCCGGTTCGTGAATCGGCATCCCGCCGTTGTTCAGGATGTCGATCTTGCGCGGATCGACATCCAGGCAAAAGACGTCGTGGCCGATCTCGGCGAGACAGGAGCCCGTGACAAGACCGACATAGCCGGTGCCGATGATGGTGATTTTCATAGATGTTCCGGTACGTCCCGGTAATTGACTAACTTGGCCGCCGGGCCGGACCCGGCGGCAACCGCAGCGCGTCGGCGCCGCACGCCGGGATCAGCCCGGCATCGCAGGTTCGACGCGGCGCGGCGCATAGGTTTCCCAGCCGCTGCAACCGGGGCACTGCCAGTAGAAGAGCCGTGCCCGGAAACCGCAATTCTGGCACGTATAGCGTGGCAGATTCTTGGTGCGCTGCTTGATCAGCGCGCGCATCATTTCAAGTTCCTTACGGCGCGGCTCGTCGGCCGCCGCGATCTGCGCGTCGAGCAGGTGCAGCATGCCGGACAGGTTCGGCGACTTCTCCATCTGCGTGCGTGCGAGCGTATGCGCGGCCTCCTGGCCGCGCAACCCCGCGATGTGCTGATACGCGATTTCGAGCAGGTCGTTCGACGGATAACGCTCGACATAGCCCATCAGCAGCTCGGCGCCCTCGACCGGCTTGCCGAGCGCGACATAGGCCTTCATCAGCTTGTCGGCGACGAGCGGCAGATACGCCGGATTCTGCGCTTCGACGCGCTTCCAGTGCTCGATCGCGGCCGCGTGATCGGCCGCCGCCGCCGCCGCGTCGCCGGACAGTATCGTCGCGCGCACGTTCTGCGGGTTCGCGGCAAGCGCGAGCTTCAGCTGTTCGGCCGCTGCCGCGGCGTCCTTGCGCTGCAGCGCGTCCTGCGCGAGTTCGCAGTGGAACTGCGCGATTTCGATGGCGAGCGGCTTGTCGCTCATCGACTCGATCCGCTTCGCGGTATCGATCGACTTGTTCCAGTCCTTCTCGATCTCGTAGATCGTCAGCAGCGCCCGCTGCGCACCCAGCGCGTAGTCGCCGTCGGCGAGCCGGTGGAAGGCCTCTTCGGCACGATCGAGCAGGCCGGCTTTCAGAAAATCCTGGCCGAGTTCATACAGCGCGTGGTCGCGCTCGTTCACCGGCAGGTCCGTGCGACTCAGCAGATTCTGGTGCACGCGGATCGCACGGTCCGTTTCACCGCGGCGGCGAAACAGGTTGCCGAGCGCGAAGTGCAGTTCGACCGTCTCCGGGTCGAGCTTCGCGACCTCGATGAACGCGTCGATCGCCTTGTCCGGTTGTTCGTTCAACAGAAAGTTCAGGCCGCGGAAATACGATCGCGGCAGGTTGGCGCTCTCCGACAGGAGGTTCTTCAGGTCATAGCGTGACGCCGCCCAGCCGAGCGCGAACGCCACCGGAATTGCGAGCAACCACCAGAAATCCAGATCCATGCGAAATATCGAAGCAGAGACGAAAACCGCGCGGGATTCGCGCGGCGTCCGTATTAAATGACGGGCGGCATCGGCGGCTGATCGACGACGACCGGGGTTTCGCGCACCGCGCGCAGGTCGCGCTTCAGGCGCCCGTTCTCGAGGCGCAGACGGAAGATCGCCGGCAGCGCGGACAGCAGGCCGGCCAGCAGACCCACGACGAAGAACGCGAGGCCGATCAGGATCAGCGGCGCTTGCCATGCGTAGCCGGCAAGGAAATTCAGCGTCGCGGTTTGCGTATTGGCCAGTGCGAGCACCAGCAGCAGCACGAACACCAATACCCGGATCAGCCAGACGATAAACTTCATGTAGCCCTCTCTTTGTTGAGGTTTGCCGTGACGCGCGACTCCCCTTCGCGACGCCGAATCGACCCGTATTGTAAAGGAAGCGTTTCCGCGTCACCGCACATCCTGCGGATGCGCGTTGCCACACGGCCGCCGAAAACGAAAAAAGCGCCCGCTAGGGGCGCTTTTTTCTTCAGCCTTCGCCGGACAGGTTCCGGGCAAGCCGAACGACGCTCAACGCTCGTCGTCCGGATCATCAGCTTTCAGCGGCTCGCCGGCGCGGCCGTCGACGCGTTCGCGCAATTCCTTGCCGGGCTTGAAGTGAGGCACGAACTTCTCGGGCACCTGCACTTTCTCCCCCGACTTCGGGTTGCGTCCGACGCGCGCCGGGCGACGGTTGAGGCCGAAGCTGCCGAAACCCCGAATTTCGATGCGATGCCCTTTCGACAGGGCGTCGGACATCGCATCGAGCATCGTTTTCACCGCGAAATCCGCATCCTTGAGGACAAGTTGCGGAAATCGCAGTGCCAGCTGCGCGACCAACTCGGATTTGGTCATACTTCAGCAGACCTCGTGAGGCTTACTGGTTCTGGCCGTCGAGCTTCGCCTTCAGCAGCGCGCCGAGGTTGGTCGTACCGGTCGCGGCAGCGCTGGAGTCGGACTGCAGGCCGCGGATCGCTTCCTGTTGTTCAGCCGAATCCTTCGCCTTGATCGACAGGTTGATGCCACGCGACTTGCGATCGATGTTGATCACCATCGCGTTGACCTTGTCGCCTTCCTTCAGCACGTTGCGTGCGTCTTCGACGCGATCCTGCGAGATTTCCGATGCGCGCAGGTAGCCTTCGATGTCGCCCGTCAGCGTAATGACAGCGCCCTTCGCATCGACCGTCTTCACCACGCCGTCGACGATCGAACCCTTGTCGTTCATTGCAACGTAGTTGCTGAACGGGTCGCCTTCGAGCTGCTTGATGCCGAGCGAAATACGCTCCTTCTCGACGTCGATACCGAGCACGATTGCTTCGACTTCGTCGCCCTTCTTGTACTTGCGAACGGCTTCTTCGCCGGCTTCGCTCCACGACAGGTCCGACAGGTGGACCAGGCCGTCGATGCCGCCCGGCAGACCGATGAACACGCCGAAGTCGGTGATCGACTTGATTGCGCCCGTGATCTTGTCGCCCTTCTTGAAGTTGCGGCTGAAGTCATCCCACGGATTCGGCTTGCACTGCTTCATGCCGAGGCTGATACGACGACGGTCTTCGTCGATCTCGAGGACCATGACTTCGACTTCGTCGCCCAGCTGGACAACCTTCGACGGAGCAACGTTCTTGTTGGTCCAGTCCATTTCCGACACGTGGACGAGGCCTTCGATGCCCGATTCCACTTCGACGAATGCGCCGTAGTCGGTGATGTTCGTGACCTTGCCGAACAGGCGCGTGCCCGACGGGTAACGGCGCGAGATGCCTTCCCACGGATCGTCGCCCAGTTGCTTGATGCCCAGCGAGACGCGGTTCTTCTCTTGGTCGAACTTGAGGATCTTCGCGGTGACTTCCTGGCCAACCGACAGGACTTCGCTCGGGTGACGCACACGACGCCATGCGATGTCGGTGATGTGCAGCAGGCCGTCGATGCCGCCGAGGTCGACGAACGCGCCGTAGTCGGTGATGTTCTTGACCACGCCGTTGACGATCGCGCCTTCCTTCAGCGTCTCGAGCAGCTTCGCGCGCTCTTCGCCCTGGGTTGCTTCGATCACTGCACGACGCGACAGCACGACGTTGTTACGCTTGCGATCGAGCTTGATCACGCGGAACTCGAGCGTCTTGCCTTCGTACGGGGTCGTGTCCTTGACCGGACGCGTGTCGACCAGCGAACCCGGCAGGAACGCGCGGATGCCGTTGACCATCACGGTCATGCCGCCCTTCACCTTGCCGGTGATCGTGCCGGTGACGAGTTCGTTGTTGTCGAGGGCCTTTTCCAGCGACAGCCACGATGCAAGGCGCTTCGCCTTGTCGCGCGACAGGATCGTGTCGCCGTAGCCGTTTTCGAGTGCGTCGATCGCGACGGACACGAAATCGCCCGACTGCACCTCAACCTCGCCCTGATCGTTCAGGAATTCCTCGATCGGAATGTAAGCCTCGGACTTCAGGCCTGCATTGACGACCACGAAGTTGTGGTCGACGCGCACGACTTCGGCGGAAATCACTTCGCCGGCGCGCATGTCTTGACGGGTCAGCGACTCTTCGAACAGAGCCGCAAAGGATTCGGTATTCGGGGTGGAGGTTTGCAGGTCGGACATAAAAATCTGATTGTGCATGGATCGCTGTGCGCCACGCCGGCCGAAATGGCAGGCTGAAAGGGCCAGATCGAATCCACACGGGGTTAAGGGTTCGAAACACGCTTCGCGCTCAAGCGCGAAGCACCTACAACACCCGCCTTTTCAGGCGGGCTGGCCAAGCGCCCGGTACCACTGCAGCACCTGGTCGACAGCTTCATCGACCGAAAGCGCCGACGTATCGAGCAGCTCGGCATCTGCCGCGGGCTTCAGTGGCGCCGCTGCGCGATTGCTGTCGCGCGCGTCACGTTCACGAAGATCCCGGAGCAAGTCATCTATATTAGCAGAAAAACCTTTTTGCATCAATTGCTTATGCCGTCTGGCCGCGCGTGCCTCGGCGCTGGCCGTCAGGAACACCTTCAGCACGGCGTCCGGGAAGATCACGGTGCCCATGTCGCGCCCGTCGGCGACGAGGCCCGGCGTCTTGCGGAACGCGCGCTGGCGCGCGACCAGCGCGGAGCGCACCGGCCCGTGCACGGCAATCGCCGACGCGCGGTTGCCGACCGCTTCGGCGCGAATGTCGTTCGACACGTCGACGCCGTCGAGCTGCGCGCAGCCCTCGCGGAACGTGATGTGAAGATCGTCGATCAGCTTCACGAGCGCATCGATGTCCTCCGCCGCGATGCCGTAGCGCACGCTCGCGAGCGCCGCGAGGCGGTACAGCGCGCCGCTGTCGAGCAGGTGGAAGCCGAGATGCGCGGCGACGAGCGCCGCGACGGTCCCCTTGCCGGAAGCAGTCGGGCCGTCGATCGTGATGACGGGGGTCGGGTGAAAGGGTCGGGTCGATTTCATCGGGTGAGTCGGGTCAGGCTTTGGCGAGCGCGGCGAAGCGGTCGAAATAGTCGGGGAACGTCTTGCCGACGCACTTCGGATCGTTGATCCGCACGGGCACGCCGCCCAGGCTGACGAGCGAGAAGCACATCGCCATGCGGTGATCGTCGTACGTGTCGATCGCGGCATTCGGCGTGAGCCGTTGCGGCGGCGTGACGACCAGATAGTCGGCACCTTCCTCGACGATCGCGCCGACCTTGCGCAGCTCGGTCGCCATCGCCGCGATGCGGTCGGTTTCCTTCACGCGCCAGCTCGCGATATTGCGCAGCGTGCTCGTGCCGCTCGCGAACAGTGCCGCGACCGCGATGGTCATCGCCGCGTCGGGAATCAGGTTGAAGTCCATGTCGATCGGATCGAGCTTGCCGTGGTCGTGGCCGATGCCGCGCACCTCGATCCAGTCGTCGCCCATCGACACGTTCGCCCCCATCTGCATCAGTGCATTCGCGAAGCCGACGTCGCCCTGGATGCTCGCGCGCCCCACGCCCTCGACACGCAGCGGACCGCCGCCGAGCGCGCCGGCCGCGAGGAAGTACGAGGCCGACGACGCATCGCCCTCGACCATGATGCGGCCCGGCGACCGGTAGCGGACGCCGGCCGGCACGACGAAGCGCTGCCAGCCGTCGCGCTCGACGGTCACGCCGAAGCGCTCCATCAGCCGGATCGTGATGTCGATGTACGGCTTCGAGATCAGCTCGCCGTCGATTTCGACGACGGTCCTGCCATCCTTCGCCTTCACGAGCGGCAGCGTCATCAGCAGCGCGGTGAGGAACTGGCTCGACACGTCGCCGCGCACGCGGATCGGCGCGTCGACCGAGATCGTCCCGGGCTTGATCCGCAGCGGCGGAAAGCCTTCGTTCTGCTCGTAGTCGATCTGCGCGCCGATCTGGCGCAGGCCGTCGACGAGGTCGCCGATCGGCCGCTCGTGCATGCGCGGCACGCCGTGCACGCGATAGTCGCCGCCGTTGATCGCGAGCGCCGCCGTCAACGGTCGCACCGCCGTGCCCGCATTGCCGAGGAACAGGTCGGCAGTCTTCGCGGTGAACGCGCCGCGCGTGCCGGTGACGACACAAGTGTCGCCGTCGCGCGCGAGCTTCACGCCGAGCTTGCCGAGCGCATCGAGCATCACGCGCGTGTCGTCGGAATCCAGCAGGTTGGTGATCGTCGTGTCGCCTTCGGCAAGCGCCGCGAGCAGCAGCACGCGGTTCGAGATGCTCTTCGAGCCGGGCAGGCGCACGGTGCCCGAAGCGCTGGAATACGGGCCGAGATCGAGATAGTCCATGGGAATCGTCCTGTTATTTCTTGACCGGTTCGGCAGCGGGCTGCGCGCCGCGCTCCTGCCATGCCTTGCGTGCGGCGCGCGAGCGCGTGAACACGGCTTCGAGCGCCGCGCCGTCGCCGGCGTCGATCGCAGCACGCAGCCGTGCGAGCACGCGCGTGTAGCCGTCGAGCTCGTCGAGCAGCGCCGCGCGATTCGCGACGCACACGTCGCGCCACATTTCCGGACTCGACGCCGCGATCCGCGTGAAGTCGCGAAAGCCGCCCGCCGCATACGAGAATTTCAGTTCGGCATCCGCCTCGCCGAGAATCTGCTCGACGAGCGCGAACGACAGCACGTGCGGCAGATGACTGATCGACGCGAACACGCGATCGTGCTGCTCGGTACTCATCGTGCGCACATCGGCGCCGGTCGCCCGCCACATCGCGTCGATCCGCGCAACCGAGGCCGGCGCGTTCTCCGGCAGCGGGCACAGCACGACGTTGCGGCCGACGTACAGATCGGGCAGCGCGGCTTCGACGCCGCTCGACTCGCGCCCGGCGATCGGATGCCCCGGCACGAACTGCGCGATCCGCGCACCGAGCGCTGCGCGCGCGGCCGCGACGACATCGGACTTCGTGCTGCCCGCGTCGGTGACGATCGTCGCGGCGTCGAGCCACGGCGCGATGCGCGCGAGCAGCGGGCCCGTTTGCGCGACCGGGGCGGCCAGCAGCACGAGATCGGCGCCGGCCAGTGCGTCGCGCAGTTGCGCGTCGTCGTCGAGCGCCGCCGCGCGGTCGATCACGCCGAGTGCCAGCGCGCGGTCGACCGACGCACGCGAACGACCGACGCCGACGACTTCACCCGCGCCGCCCGGCGCGCGCTCGCGCAGTGCGCGCGCCAGCGATCCGCCGATCAGGCCGACGCCGAAAATGACCAGTTTGTTGAATGCAAAGCCTGACACGACAAGAGCCAAGTGACGCGCGCGGAACGACGCCCCGCGCACGGAAGTCCAGATCCCGGGCAACGGGCCCGCACCCGGCGCGCCCTGCACCGGATACCGCCCGAGCCCGCCTTCGGCAGTGCCACCCGGCCTGCCCTGCCCGCTGCACCCGCCGCCCGCGCGGTGCGGGTGACGGGCCGCCGCGCGTCAGCGCGCGCGCGGATACGAACCGAGTATCTTCAGGAACGCGGCCTTCTGGCCGAGCTCCGCGAGCGCGGCGGCCACCGCCGCTTCGTCCCGGTGCCCTTCGATGTCGATGTAGAAGTAATACTCCCACGTGCCGACGCGCGCCGGACGCGACTCGAAGCGCGTCATCGACACGCCGTGCCGCGCGAGCGGTTCGAGCAGCTTGAACACCGCGCCCGGCTCGTTCTTCACCGACACGATCAGCGACGTCTGGTCATGACCGCTCTGCCCGGCCGGCTCCTTGCCGATGATCACGAAGCGCGTGCGGTTGTGCGGATCGTCCTGGATCAGCGAGAACGCGATCTGCAGCCCGTAGTGCGCGGCCGCGCGATCGCCGGCGATGGCCGCGACGCTCGGGTCGGCCGCCGCGAGGCGCGCGGCCTCCGCGTTGCTCGACACCGCTTGCCGCTCGAGCTGCGGCGCGTTCGCGGCAAGCCACTGCTGGCATTGCGCGAGCGCCTGCGCATGCGCGCAGACGCGCGTGACGCCGTCGAGCGTGCCGCTCTGCGTGAGCAGGTTGTGATGGATCGGCAGCGCGAGCTCGCCGCTGATCAGCAACTGGGTTTGCAGCAGCAGATCGAGCGTGCGCGACACGGCGCCTTCGGTCGAATTCTCGACGGGCGCGATGCCGAATGCGGCCGCACCGGCCTCGACCGAGCGGAACACCTCGTCGATCGACGGACACGGCAGCCCTTCGATCGACTGGCCGAAATACTCGAACATCGCCTGTTCGCTGTACGTGCCGACCGGCCCGAGGAATGCGACGTGGATCGTCTGCTCGAGCGCGCGGCTCGCGGCCATGATCTCGCGCCAGATGGCGCTGATGTGCTCGCCCGCGAGCGGCCCCGCGCTCATGTCCTGCAGGCGCGCGATCACCTGCAGCTCGCGCTCCGGCCGAAACACCGGCGCGTTGAAATGCTTCTTGACCTCGCCCACCTCGAGCGCCACCGCGGCGCGCTGGTTGAGGAGCGCGATCAGCTGCGCGTCGATCGCATCGATGCGGTCGCGCAGCGGTTTCAGGCGGGAATTCAGTTCGTCGTCCATGCGTAGTTGCCGTGCTGTTTGAACAGCGTCGCGCTCAGGCGCCGCGCTGTTCGAAGTCCTTCATGTACTCGACGAGCGCCTTCACGCCCTCGAGCGGCACCGCGTTGTAGATCGACGCCCGCATGCCGCCGACGGACTTGTGGCCCTTCAGCTGCAGCAGCCCGCGCGCCTTTGCGCCGGCAAGGAAGTCTTCATTGCGCGTTTCGTCGGCCAGGAAAAAGGGTACGTTCATGCGCGAACGCACCGCCGGCTCGACCTTGTTCAGGTAGAAGCCGCTCGCATCGATCGTGTCGTAGAGCAGCTTCGCCTTCTCGGTATTGCGGGCCTCGATCGCCTCGAGGCCACCCTGCCGCTTCAGCCACTGGAACACGAGGCCCGCGATGTAGATCGCATAGGTGGGCGGCGTGTTGTACAGCGAGTTGTTCGCGGCGACGGTCTTCCATTCGAATGCGGACGGGCAGATCGACAGCGCGCGATCGAGCAGATCCTCGCGAACGATCACGACCGTCACGCCGGCCATCCCGATGTTCTTCTGCGCGCCGCCGAACAGCACGCCGTACTTCGCGACGTCCATCGGGCGCGACAGGATGTGCGACGACACGTCCGCGACGAGGGGGACGTCGCCGAGGTCGGGAATCTCGAACGTCTCGACGCCGTCGATCGTCTCGTTCGTGCACAGATGCACGTACGCCGGATCGTCCGACAGTTGCCACTCGGCGCGGGCGGGCGCGCGCGTGAAACCGTCCGCCGTCTTGCCCGATGCGGCCAGATGCGGCGTGCCGTATTTCTTCGCTTCGTTGAACGACTTCTGCGACCACGAGCCCGTCACGACGAAGTCGGCGGTCTTGCGCGAACCGAGCAGGTTCATCGGCACGATCGCGTTCTCGGCAATGCCGCCGCCCTGCAGGAACAGGATCCGGTGGCTGGCCGGCACCTCGAGCAGCTCGCGCAGGTCGGCCAGCGCCGCCTCGTGGATCGACATGAATTCCTTGCCGCGATGGCTCATCTCCATCACGCTCATGCCGCTGCCGTGCCAGTCGAGCATTTCGTCGGCGGCCTGCCGCAGCACTTCCTCGGGCAGCGCCGCAGGACCGGCGGAGAAATTAAAGACGCGCATCGTGAAAACCTCGGGAGGGACGCGACCGGCTTGCCGCCGGCAGTAAGAACCGCGCCAGAAAAGGAATGGCCGCTTGCGCTCGCGCGCAAACGGCCATTATCGCACTGTCATCAGGCTCCCGCCAAACCCGGCCGAATGGCCGGGCGGCGTGCCCGGACGGCTTACTTGCCCGGCTTGACTGCCGCGACTTCCTTGTCAGCCTGCGCGCGCGTCGCCTGGATCGCTTGCGGCATGTACTTCTGCATCAGGCCGTTGACCACGTCGCGACCGACCTGATCCTGAACCTGGATGAACTTGCGGCCCGTCGGGCTCTTGTAGAACGTCGTCAGATCCTTGATCTCCGACGTGCTGTAGTACTTCGCGTAGGCGTCGTACTGAGCCGACATCGCGTCGCTCTGGAACTGCTGCGTGCCGAACACCTTGCCCGCGCCGTCAACCAGCTTCGGCACCGCGTTCTTCTGCAGCGACGGCACGGCCGCCTGCTTCTGCTTGTCGTTCAGCGACTTGTTTTCCGACAGCGCGTCCGACAGGATCGCCGGCACGAGCTGCTTTGCCTGCATTTCGGCGCTGTTGCCGATAGCCGACACGAGCTTCGGCGCGTCGATCGCGTCGAGCAGATCCTTGATCGCAGCCTTCTTGTCGGCGTCGATCGGCGCAGCTGCCGCGGTCGCAGCCGGTGCGGAATTCGACAGCGCTTGCGCCATCGCGAACGTCGGCACCAGTGCAGCCAGCAGAACCAGTTGCTTGAATTGCTTTTGCATCATCACTCCCTTTTGGAAATATGAATGGTTGCTCGCCGACCGCGGCGCGTAGCGCCCGCGGCGGCTCGAGTCTCATCCGTTATTCAGGCTTCGCCGTCCGACGCCTCGTCGGCCTCGCCTTCGCCCTCTTCGGCTTCCGCGACCTGCTGCAGGCCGGAGAGCTTGGTACCCTCATCGAGACTGATGAGTGTAACACCTTGCGTAGCGCGCCCCATCTCGCGTATCTCGGAAACGCGGGTACGAATCAACACGCCGGCAGTCGTGATCAGCATGATCTGATCCTCGGCGTCGACGAGCGTCGCGGCCACGACCTTGCCGTTGCGCTCGGACGTCTGGATCGCGATCATCCCCTTCGTGCCGCGGCCGTGACGCGTGTACTCGGCGATCGGCGTGCGCTTGCCGTAGCCGTTCTCGGTCGCGGTGAGCACGGTCTGCTCCTCGCTGCCGGCGACCAGCAGCGCGATGACCTGCTGGCCGTCTTCGAGCTGCATGCCGCGCACGCCGCGCGCCTCGCGCCCCATCGGGCGCACGTCGTTCTCGTCGAAGCGCACGGCCTTGCCGGAGTCGGAGAACAGCATCACGTCATGCGCGCCGTCGGTGATCGACGCGCCGATCAGATAGTCGCCCTCGTCGAGGCCAACCGCGATGATGCCCTTCTTCATCGGGCGGCTGAATGCCTCGAGCGGCGTCTTCTTCACGGTGCCGAGCGACGTCGCCATGAACACGAACTTGTCGGCCGAGAATTCCTTGACCGGCAGCACGACGTTGATCTTCTCGCCTTCCTGCAGCGGGAACATGTTGACGATCGGGCGGCCGCGCGAGTTGCGCGAGCCCTGCGGCACTTCATAGACCTTGACCCAGTACACGCGGCCGCGGTTCGAGAAGCACAGGATGTAATCGTGCGTGTTCGCGATGAACAGCGTCTCGATCCAGTCGTCTTCCTTCATCTGCGTCGCCTGCTTGCCGCGACCGCCGCGCTTCTGCGCGCGATACTCGGACAGCGGCTGCGACTTCACGTAGCCCGCGTGCGACATCGTGACGACCATGTCCTGCGGCGTGATCAGGTCTTCCGTATTCAGTTCGGTCGCGTTCAGCTCGATGCGCGAGCGGCGTGCGTCGCCGAATTCGGCCTTCACCGACGTCAGCTCGTCGCCGATCATCGTCGTGATCCGCTCCGGGCGCGCGAGGATGTCCAGCAGGTCGGCGATCTGTGCCATCACTTCGCGGTACTCGCCGATGATCTTGTCCTGCTCGAGACCGGTCAGGCGTTGCAGACGCATCTGCAGGATTTCCTGCGCCTGCGTGTCGGACAGGCGATACAGCCCGTCGGTCTGCATCCCGAACGCGGGGTTCAGGCCTTCCGGACGATACGCGGAGCGGCCGCCCGCCGACGCGTTCTCGGTCTCGGCGCGCGTGAGCATCTCGCGCACGAGCGACGAATCCCACGGCTTCGCCATCAGTTCCTGCTTCGCGATCGGCGGCGTCGGCGCGGCCTTGATGATCGCGATGAACTCGTCGATGTTCGCGAGCGCGACCGCGAGACCTTCGAGCACGTGGCCGCGTTCGCGGGCCTTGCGCAGTTCGTAGATCGTGCGGCGCGTCAGCACTTCGCGTCGGTGCGACAGGAAGCACTGCAGGATTTCCTTCAGGTTCAGCAGCTTCGGCTGGCCGTCGACCAGCGCGACCATGTTCATGCCGAACGTGTCCTGCAGCTGCGTCGCCTTGTACAGGTTGTTCAGCACGACTTCCGGCACTTCGCCGCGCTTGAGCTCGATCACGACGCGCATGCCGCTCTTGTCGGACTCGTCGCGGATGTCGGAGATGCCCTCGAGCTTCTTCTCGTTGACGAGCTCGGCGATCCGCTCGAGCAGCGAGCGCTTGTTCACCTGGTACGGCAGCTCGTCGACGATGATCGCCATCCGCTGGCCGCGGTCGATCTCCTCGAAGTGCGTGGTGGCGCGCATCACGACGCGGCCGCGGCCGGTGCGATAGCCGTCGCGCACGCCGGCGACGCCGTAGATGATGCCGGCCGTCGGAAAATCCGGGGCCGGAATGATCTCGATCAGCTCGTCGATCGTCGCTTCGGAATTGTTCAGCAGGTGCTGACAAGCGTCGACGACTTCGTTCAGGTTGTGCGGCGGGATGTTGGTCGCCATGCCGACCGCGATGCCCGACGAGCCGTTGATCAGCAGGTTCGGAATGCGCGACGGCAGGACCGCCGGCTGCATTTCGTTGCCGTCGTAGTTCGGCTCGAAGTCGACCGTTTCCTTGTCGATGTCGGCGAGCAGCTCGTGACCGATCTTCGCCATGCGAATTTCGGTGTAACGCATCGCCGCGGCATTGTCGCCGTCGATCGAGCCGAAGTTGCCCTGCCCGTCGATCAGCATGTAGCGCAGCGAGAAGTCCTGCGCCATCCGGACGATCGTGTCGTACACCGCGGTATCGCCGTGCGGGTGATACTTACCGATCACGTCACCGACGATACGCGCCGATTTCTTGTACGCGCGGTTCCAGTCGTTGTTCAGTTCGTGCATCGCGAACAGTACGCGCCGGTGCACGGGCTTCAGGCCATCGCGGACATCCGGAAGGGCACGTCCGACGATCACGCTCATCGCGTAATCGAGATACGAACGGCGCATTTCCTCCTCAAGGGAGGTGGGCAGGGTCTCTTTGGCGAATTGATCCATGTATCCGTATCGTTTCGGAGCGAAGACGGCGACCGCCTTTCGCGTGGGCGCTGCATGCGCAACGCAACGCGAGATTCTAACATGCGCCCATCGGCCGCCAGTTCGCCACCCCCTCTATATGTAAACAGCAAGAAACGTCGTCACGCGCGGGCCGCCCCCGTCCCAGCCCTGATCCCGCCCCTTCACTGCGCCGCGCGGCCGCACGAATCACTGACGCGCACGCGAGTAAACATATGCAGCCTTTCGCGCAATTTCGCCGACACGCCCTTGACAATCCCTAAAAGTTACGGCAGGTCGGTGTTGCGCATGCACCACAAACGTCGAGGCGATCTTGGGGTGGGGAGGATTTTTTTTCGTAGGAAGGGAACGATATGGCAAAATGCCAACGCACTGGAAGTTAGACGCTGCTCGAAGTCTACACAGAGCGGTGCCGCGTTTTTTGTGCCGCACCAATGTTATACTTCGAGCAATGTATGACTTGTCACCGTCAACAGGCTCGCAGTAAACCTGCGGTAATCTCAATTTCGAGAGGAGAAATATGAATAAACTTTCAAAGCTCGCGTTCATTGCAGCTACCGCAGTTATGGCTGCATCCGCTTCGGCACAGTCGGTGCCGGCGTCGCGTCAAGCCGTCAACGACAACTGGGTGAACGGCACGGGCGAATGGGTGTGGATGAACGGCACGAACGAGCTCTGCTGGCGTGACGCGTTCTGGACGCCGGCCACCGCCAACGCAAAGTGCGATGGCGCACTGGTCGCCCAGGCACCGCAGCCGCCGGTCGCCCCGGTCGCTCCGGCCATCTCGAGCCAGAAGATCACGTACCAAGCCGACGCACTGTTCGACTTCGACAAGGCAACGCTCAAGCCGCTGGGCAAGCAGAAGCTGGACGAACTGGCTTCGAAGATCCAGGGCATGAACACGGAAGTGGTCGTCGCAACGGGCTACACGGACCGCATCGGTTCGGACAAGTACAACGACCGTCTGTCGCTGCGCCGTGCGCAAGCAGTCAAGTCGTACCTGGTCAGCAAGGGTGTCCCGGCCAACAAGATCTACACGGAAGGCAAGGGCAAGCGCAACCCGGTCACGACGGGCTGCAACCAGAAGAACCGCAAGCAACTGATCGCCTGCCTCGCACCGGATCGCCGCGTGGAAGTGGAAGTGGTCGGTACGCAAGAAGTCCAGAAGACGACCGTTCCGGCGCAGTAAGCCACGGTTTTCGACTGCTTCAAAGCCCCGCTCCGGCGGGGCTTTTTCGTTGCCGCCCGTCCACGTGCTCGTCGCTTCGCCGCTCGCCCGCATCTTATATACTCGGGGCTGACGCACCGTTGCACCGCCCTCCTCCCGTAGCCCGTTTGCCGACATGACCAACGCCGATCCGCACGAACTCCAGAAATTCAGCGACCTCGCCCATCGGTGGTGGGATCCGAATGCCGAATTCAAGCCCTTGCACGAGCTGAACCCGGTCCGGCTCGGCTGGATCGATGCGCATGCGCACCTGGCCGGCAAGCGCGCGCTCGATATCGGTTGCGGCGGCGGCATCCTGTCCGAATCGATGGCCGGGCTCGGCGCGCAGGTCAAAGGCATCGACCTGTCGACCGAGGCGCTCGGCGTCGCGGATCTGCACAGCCTGGAAAGCGGCGTCACGGTCGACTACGAGGCGATCGCCGCCGAAGCGCTCGCCGAACGCGAGCCGGGCACCTACGACGTCGTCACGTGCATGGAGATGCTCGAGCACGTGCCGTCGCCGGCCGGCATCGTCTCTGCGTGCGCCACGCTCGTCAAACCGGGCGGCTGGGTGTTCTTCTCGACGCTGAACCGCAACCTGAAGTCGTACCTGTTCGCGGTGATCGGCGCGGAATACATCGCACGAATGCTGCCGAAGGGTACCCACGACTACGCGCGCTTCATCCGGCCGTCGGAACTGGCGAGCTTCGTGCGCGGCACCGATCTGCACATCGTGGAGATCAAGGGCATTACCTATCACCCGATCGGCAAGCGCTTCGCGCTGTCGAACGACACCGACATCAACTATCTCGTCGCGTGCCGCCGCGGCGCGTGACCTTCCAACCGGCATGACGACTCCCCTTTCGACCGGGCGGGCCGCGCTCGACGAGCCGCGCCTGCTGCACTGCGCTGCGGTGCTGTTCGACCTCGATGGCACGCTCGCCGACACGGCGCCCGATCTCGCCGCTGCCGTCAACAAGATGCAGCGCGTGCGCGGCCTGCCCGAAACACCGCTCGACGTGCTGCGCCCACTGGCATCGGCCGGTGCGCGCGGCCTGCTCGGCGGCGCGTTCGGCATCGACCCGCAATCGCCCGGCTACGACGCGATGCGCGACGAGTTCCTGGCCAATTACGCGACGGACATCTGCGTGCACACGACGCTGTTCCCCGGCATCGGCGACGTGCTCGACGAACTCGATACACGCGGCGTGCGCTGGGGCATCGTCACGAACAAGGTGATGCGCCTCACCGCACCGCTCGCCGACCTGCTTGGGCTGGCGCGACGCGCGGCCTGCATCGTCGGGGGCGACACAACGCCGCACTCGAAACCGCATCCGGCCCCGCTGCTGCATGCGGCCGAACAAATGACGCTCGCGCCGGAACGCATCGTCTACGTGGGCGACGATCTTCGCGACATCCAGGCCGGCAGCGCGGCAGGCATGGCGACGGTCGCGGCCGCCTATGGTTATTGCGGCGACGGCGCCGCGCCGGGCGACTGGCAGGCGCAGCATCTCGTCGGCTCGACGCAGGAACTACGCGAACTGCTGCGCGATGTTGGGCTATAATGATCGATCTGATCCGCGGGGGCGACCTGGTTTCGACAGGGGTTGTGAAGCGGCTAGGGCATGTCGAGGACCCGTCACCTCGTTAATCAATGGGAAAATCGTAACTGCAAACGACGATACGTTCGCACTGGCAGCCTAACGGCCGCCGTCCTCTGCCTAGTTCACTGACGGGCTAGTGTCGCAAGACCGGTAGCAATACCGCCAGAGGTCATTTACGTCAGTTAAGCCCTGTCGGCGTCGCGACGCCAGGGTCGAAAATCTAGCGAATCGCCGTAGTGCAGCGTGTTCGTCCGCGTCGCTGCGGTTAAATCAAATGACTGAACTAAACATGTAGAACTAGTCGTGGAGCGCTTCTGGACGCGGGTTCGATTCCCGCCGCCTCCACCAAATTCCGCGCTTGACGCACAAACCCCGCACGACGCGAGTCTGCGGGGTTTTTTGTTGCCGGCGAAACCGTACGTCCCGCGCGTTACCGAAAAAGCGCCCAGCCCCGGGCGGGCCGGGCGGAATGCCGCCGGTATGCCGGCGGCAGGAGGTAACGGATGCTCGGTACCGCCGGGCACCGCGGCGGGCGCGCAACGTGTCGTCGTTGCGCCGCCCGCGCAGCGTCATCCGGTGATGCGCCGCTTAGCTGCCGCGATACAGCGACTTCATTTCTTCGGCGCTGGCCGGGCGCACGCCGATCGCACGCGAGCCCGATGCCGATGCGCCCTGCGCTTGGGCGCCATAGCCGCTGGCATCGGCGCCTTGCGCCTGGGCAAGCGCGCTGCGTTGCTGCTCGGCGACGCGCGCAGTGGCTGCCTGGATGGCTTCCGGATAGTGCGGATCTTCGCCGCGGGCGGTGTTGTAACCGGCCTGCTGGAGCTGAACCAGTTCGGCGCGAACTTGTGCGCGGGTGAGTGCCGAGCCGGGCTGCGCGAACGACACGACCGGGGCGACGAGAGCGGCAGCAACGACAACGGCTTGAACGAGCGACTTCATGATGACCTACCTCCAGATTTGTCTGATTTCGCGGTGAACACCCGTTCATCGCTGACAGATCGAAGTTTATGTAGGCGCGTGCTTAAGAATAAGGCAGGTTTCAGGAAGACATCCTTCCTGGATTAAGGGTTAACCCTAGATCTATGAATTCGACATTCGGCCGCTCCGGCGCCGGATGCTCAGGCTCGACCACAACGTACGTGCCGCAAAAAACACGGCCCCGCGAAGCAGCAAGCTTCGCGGGGCCCGGAGACAACCGCCCGATCTCATGCGGTTATCGGCAACGCGCTCGCGGCGGCAGCGATGCTGCACGCCGGCGCGAGCTTACTGGGTGTCGAGCGGGCACTTCAGGTTGCAGCCGTTCGGGTCACCCAGATCGCCCTTGCGGCGCAACGCCGACTTCTTGCCGTTCTGGTATTTCTGCGACGGTGCTGACGCTGCGAACGGCATCTGCGGATGCTCGGCCAGGCGGAACTGTTCGCTCAGGATCCCGCCGGGCACGCCGGGAGAATTCTGCGCAAACGCAAACGGCGAAACAGCGACCAGAAGCCCCGCGGTCAACGCTGCCGCGGCAAGGGGAACGGAAAATTTCATGGCGGGATGACGCCTGAACGGCGTGCTTGTTGGGACGTTGATCAAGCGGCAAGCGTAGCGCAAATCCCCCGCTGTTGCAGCGCGCTTCGCACGCTTGCCGTTACCGTGCGTTGCCGTCCGGCCCACCCGCCTCGGCCGTGCCCGCGAGCCCGGCCGCGATGCCGGTCAGCGTCCCGCACGCGGCCGGATCGTAGCCATCGAGATGCGCGACGCGCTCGACGAAGCGCGCATCGCGCAGCAAGGCCAGCACGCCGGCGAGCGGGTGCGAGTCGAGCCGCGCGCGTTCGCACGCAAAGTAATAGTCCTCGTCGACGACGGGGATGAAATCGAGCCCGAAATGATGGGCGGCCGGCTCGACGCCGAAGCCGAGATCGGCCATCCCGCTCGCGACGAACGCGGCGATCGCCGAGTGCGTGAGTTCGGCCGACGCATAGCCGTCGATACGCTCGGGATCGATGCCGATCGCGCGCAACGCGAGATCGAGCAGCATGCGCGTGCCCGACCCCGGCTGCCGGTTCACGAAGCGAATGTCGTTGCGCGCGAGATCGGCGAGCCCACGGATCTGCTTCGGGTTGCCGCGCGGCACGAACAGCCCCTGCTGGCGACGCGTCAGATGAATCAGCACGTGACGCGTGTCGTCGAGCCACGGCCGGTAGATCTGCGCGCACTGCTCGCGAAACGCGCCGCGCGGCAGATGGAACCCGGCCAGCTCGCATTCGCCGCGCGCGAGCGCCTGCACGGCCTCGACGCTCTCGCGATACTTGATGTCGACGGCTGCCTGCGCATCGACGAGCGCGGAAACGAGCGCCGCGACCGCGTAGCCGTGCGATGCATGGATGCGCACGGCGCCGTCGCGTTGCGCGAGCCGCCGGTTCAGGTCGCTCGCCACCTCGGCCGCCAAGGTGCGCAGGTTCCCGTCGAGACGGCTGCGCGCAAGGCGCTGCGCGTCGACGACCGCCTGCCCCAGTTCCGACAGCGTCGATCCCTTGCCGCGCGCGGTTTCGATCAGCTCGCCGCCGACGCACGACTCCAGCGCCCGCAGCAGCCCCCACGCGTGCCGATACGACAGCCCTTTCGCCTGCGCGGCCTGCGCGATGCTGCCCGTCTCGGCCACGAGTTCGAGCAAAGGCGCGACGTCCGACAGGCTCGCGGTGCGGCCCTCCGTGTCGCGTACGGTCAGATACGCGTCGCATTCAATTCGAATCAATTATGCACTCCGATTTCCTATTGCGACTGCGAAATCTTCCGCTTATCGTTGGGGAAAATCAATCAGTACGAAGTCCTGCTGCGCACTATATGCATTCGCAGCGCATATGAGACTTTGGAGGAGCATAAGCGATGTCCCCGAATTCCCCTGCGCCCGACGGGCTCGTCGAGCGCCATGCGCGCGCCGGCCGCTCGCTCGTCGCGATCCTGCACGCGATCCAGGACGACGCCGGCTACGTGCCGGCCGGCTGCGTTGCGCCGCTCGCGAAGGCACTGAACCTGTCGCGCGCGGAAGTGCACGGCGTGCTCACCTACTATCACCACTTCCGCACCGCGCCGCCCGCGCGCGTGACGATCCAGATGTGCCGCGCCGAGGCGTGCCGCAGCATGGGCTGCGAAACGCTGGCGGCGCACGCGGAAGCGCGCACGGGCTGCCGGTTCGACGCCGCGCACGGCGATGGCGCCACTGCGCACGCGCCGGGCGACGTCGCGCTCGAATCGGTCTACTGCCTGGGGCTGTGCGCACAATCGCCGTCGATGACGGTCAACGGCGTGCTGCACGCGAAGGTCACGCCCGAGAAGTTCGACGCGCTGCTCGCCGACGCGGCCGCCCACGCCCCGGAGGCCGCATGACGACCCGCATCTACGTTCCGCGCGATTCGTCCGCACTGGCGCTCGGCGCCGACACCCTTGCCGCCGCGATCGTCGCGGAAGCCGGGCGGCGCGGCGTCGCGATCGAACTGGTCCGCAACGGTACGCGCGGCTTGCTGTGGCTCGAGCCGCTCGTCGAGGTCGGCACGGCCGCCGGGCGCGTCGGCTACGCGAACCTGTCGGCCGCCGACGTGCCCGCGCTGTTCGACGCGAACTGGCTCGACGGCGGCACGCATCCGAGCGGCGTCGGCCTCGTCGATGCGCTGCCCTATCTCGCGCGCCAGCAGCGGCTCACGTTCGCGCGCATCGGCCTGACCGATCCGCTGTCGATCGACGACTACCTGAAGCACGACGGCCTCGCCGGCCTGAAGAACGCGCTCGCGCTCGACGGCGACGCTGCGTGCGAGACGCTGATCGAATCGGGGCTGCGCGGCCGCGGCGGCGCGGCCTTCCCGGCCGGCATCAAGTGGCGCACGGTCCGGCAGGCCAGCGCGACACAGAAGTACATCGTCTGCAACGCGGACGAAGGCGATTCGGGCACGTTCTCCGATCGCCTGATCATGGAAAGCGATCCGTACTGCCTGATCGAAGGGATGATCATCGCGGGCATCGCGACGGGCGCGACGCTCGGCTACATCTACGTGCGCAGCGAATATCCGCACGCGATCGCGGCACTCGAAACCGCGATCGTGCGTGCCCGTGAAGCCGGCTGGCTCGGCGAGCACGTGCTCGGCTCCGCGCATGCGTTCGACCTGCACGTCGCGAAGGGCGCCGGTTCGTACGTGTGCGGCGAGGAAACGGCACTGCTCGAATCGCTCGAAGGCAAGCGCGGCGTCGTGCGCGCGAAGCCGCCGCTGCCTGCGCTCGCCGGCCTGTTCGGCCAGCCGACCGTGATCAACAACGTGATCACGCTCGCGACCGCGCCGGTGATCTTCGCGCGCGGCGCCCCGTTCTATCGCGACTACGGGATGGGCCGCTCGCGCGGCACGCTGCCGTTCCAGCTCGCGGGCAATATCCGCCACGGCGGGCTCGTCGAGCTCGCGTTCGGCGTCACGCTGCGCGAGCTGCTGTTCGACTACGGCGGCGGCACGGCAAGCGGCCGGCCCGCGCGCGCGGCCCAGGTCGGCGGCCCGCTCGGCACCTATCTGCCCGAACACCAGTGGGACGTGCCGCTCGACTACGAGGCCTATACGGCCATCGGCGCGGTCGTCGGCCACGGCGGCATCGTGCTGCACGACGACACGTCGAATCTCGCGGAGCTCGCCGAATACGCGATGAAGTTCTGCGCGATCGAATCGTGCGGCAAGTGCACGCCGTGCCGGATCGGATCGACGCGCGGCGTCGAGACGATCGCACGCATTCGCGAAGGCGACACGTCGGAGCGCCAGGTCACGCTGCTGCGCGACCTGTGCGACACGATGCTCGCCGGCTCGCTGTGCGCGATGGGCGGGATGACACCGTACCCGGTGCTGTCCGCGCTCGATCATTTCCCCGAAGATTTCGGGCTCGCCGCCGGCAAGCAAGCCGCGTCGGGTCCGGTCAAGGCTGCGGCCTGACCCAGAAGGAGCCCTGCATGTCCCTCGACACGAACAACGTCCGCCAAGGCGGCTGCGGCTCAGGCCAATGCGCGTGCAAGAGCGCCGCCCAGGCGCGCGCCTGCGATCCGTTCGACGATACCGACTACGGCACGCCGCAACGGCATGCCGATACCGACGTCACGCTCGAAATCGACGGCCAGCCGGTGACGGTGCCGGCCGGCACATCGGTGATGCGCGCCGCGATCGAAGCCGGCGTCAACGTGCCCAAGCTCTGCGCGACCGATTCGCTCGAACCGTTCGGCTCGTGCCGTCTGTGCCTCGTCGAAATCGAAGGCCGGCGCGGCTATCCGGCATCGTGCACGACGCCTGCCGAAGCCGGGATGAAGGTGCGCACGCAGTCGGATCGGCTGCAGTCGCTGCGCCGCAACGTGATGGAGCTGTACATCTCCGATCACCCGCTCGACTGCCTCACCTGCCCCGCCAACGGCGACTGCGAACTGCAGGACATGGCGGGCGTCGTCGGCTTGCGCGAAGTGCGCTACGGCTTCGACGGCGCGAATCACCTGCACGAGCAGAAGGACGAATCGAATCCGTACTTCACGTACGATCCGTCGAAGTGCATCGTCTGCAATCGCTGCGTGCGCGCGTGCGAGGAAACCCAAGGCACGTTCGCGCTGACGATCGCCGCGCGCGGCTTCGAATCGCGCGTCGCCGCCGGCGAAAGCGAATCGTTCATGGACTCGGAATGCGTATCGTGCGGCGCGTGCGTCGCCGCCTGCCCGACCGCCACGCTGCAGGAAAAATCCGTCGTCCGGCTCGGCCAGGCCGAGCACTCGGTCGTCACGACCTGCGCGTACTGCGGCGTCGGCTGCTCGTTCAAGGCCGAGATGAAGGGCACGCAGGTCGTGCGCATGACGCCGCACAAGAACGGCCTCGCGAATGAAGGCCACGCGTGCGTGAAGGGGCGCTTCGCGTGGGGCTACGCGACCCACAAGGATCGCATCACGAAGCCGATGATCCGCGAGAAGATCACCGACCCGTGGCGCGAAGTCAGCTGGGAAGAGGCGCTCACCTACGCGGCGACGCAATTCCGCAAGCTGCAGCAGAAGTACGGCCGCGATTCGATCGGCGGCATCACGTCGTCGCGCTGCACGAACGAGGAAACCTACCTCGTGCAGAAGCTCGTGCGCGCCGCATTCGGCAACAACAACGTCGACACCTGTGCACGCGTGTGCCATTCGCCGACCGGCTATGGCCTGAAGGCGACGCTCGGCGAATCGGCCGGCACGCAGACCTTCGCGTCGGTCGACCACGCCGACGTGATCGTCGTGATGGGTGCGAACCCGACCGACGGCCATCCGGTGTTCGGCTCGCGCCTGAAGCGGCGCATCCGCGAAGGCGCGAAGCTGATCGTGATCGATCCGCGCCGCATCGACGTGGTCGACGGCCCGCACGTGAAGGCCGCGCACCACTTGCAGTTGCGCCCCGGCACCAACGTCGCGATCGTCAACGCGCTCGCGCACGTGATCGTCACCGAAGGGCTCGTCGCCGACGCGTTCGTCGCCGCGCGCTGCGAAGCGCGCGCATTCGAGCAATGGCGCGACTTCGTGTCGCGTGCCGAGAACTCGCCCGAAGCGACCGCCGATGTGACGGGCGTGCCGGCCGAGGTGGTGCGCGAAGCCGCGCGCCTCTATGCGACCGGCGGCAACGCCGCGATCTACTACGGCCTCGGCGTGACCGAACACGCGCAAGGTTCGACGACGGTGATGGGCATCGCGAACCTCGCGATGGCGACCGGCAACATCGGCCGCGAAGGCGTCGGCGTCAATCCGCTGCGCGGCCAGAACAACGTGCAGGGCTCGTGCGACATGGGCTCGTTCCCGCATGAACTGCCCGGGTACCGCCACATCAGCGACGACAGCGTGCGCGCGCTGTTCGAACACGCATGGTCGGCCACGCTGCAACCGGAACCGGGGCTGCGCATCCCGAACATGTTCGACGCGGCGCTCGACGGCAGCTTCAAGGGCCTCTACTGTCAGGGCGAGGACATCGTCCAGTCGGACCCGAACACGCAGCACGTCGCCGCCGCGCTGTCGTCGATGGAATGCGTCGTCGTGCAGGACATCTTCCTGAACGAGACCGCGAAATACGCACACGTGCTGCTTCCGGGCTCGACGTTCCTCGAGAAGGACGGCACGTTCACGAACGCGGAGCGCCGCATCTCGCGCGTGCGCAAGGTGATGCCGCCGCTCGCGGGCTACGCGGACTGGGAAGTGACGCTGCTGCTGTCGCAGGCGCTCGGCTACGACATGCACTACACGCATCCGTCGGAAATCATGGACGAGATCGCGCGGCTCACGCCGACCTTCTCGGGCGTGTCGTACGCGAAGCTCGACGCGCTCGGCAGTATCCAGTGGCCTTGCAACGACCAGGCGCCGGACGGCACGCCGACGATGCACATCGACGCGTTCGTGCGTGGCAAGGGCCGCTTCGTGATCACGCAGTTCATTCCGACGCCGGAAAAGGTCACGCAGCGCTATCCGCTGATCCTGACCACGGGCCGCATCCTGTCGCAATACAACGTCGGTGCGCAGACGCGCCGGACCGAGAACGTCCAGTGGCACGAAGAGGACCGCCTCGAGATCCATCCGCACGACGCGGAAGATCGCGGGATCCGGACCGGCGACTGGGTCGGCATCGAATCGCGGGCGGGCCAGACGGTGTTGCGCGCGCTCGTGTCCGATCGCATGCAGCCGGGTGTGGTGTACACGACGTTCCACTTCCCCGAATCGGGCGCGAACGTGATCACGACGGACAGCTCCGACTGGGCGACGAACTGCCCCGAATACAAGGTCACGGCCGTGCAGGTGATGCCGGTTGCGCAGCCGTCCGACTGGCAGCGTGCGTACGCGCGCTTCAACTCGGAGCAGCTCGACCTGCTCAAGCGCCGCGCAGCCGCGCCGGCCGCCGTGACGACGGGCAAGTGAGGACGCGATGGACAACGGACACCTGATCGACATGGCCAACCAGATCGGCGCTTTCTTCGAATCGATGCCCGATCGCGAAGAAGCGCTGACCGGAATCGCCGAGCATATCCGGCGCTTCTGGGAACCGCGGATGCGTCGTGCGTTGCTCGCCGCGCTCGACGACCCGTCGAGCGAAGCCGCCCAACGCGCGGCGCCGATCGTGCTCGCCGCGATCGCCGCGCACCGCGCATCGCTCGTGCCGGCCGCAGTCTCCGCCTGAGCGCCCCGCTACGCGGGCAGCGACATGCCCGCGAACCAGCTTTCGCAGTGGCGCAGCAGCGCGTTCGCGTCGGTGGCGGTACGGCCGCGCGCCGCGATGTAACCATCGGGCCGCAGCAGGTAGAACGACGGCCGCGAGCGGCCGTATGCCTGCGCCAGCCCGTCCTCGCCGTCGCTTTCGGCATCGGCGACGCGCCAAATCCGCACCGCGCCCGGCATGATCCGCTCCAGCCCCTGCGCGAGCGCCCGCGCATCCGCGGGCATCGGCGGCACGCCGTTCGCATCGCCCGCTTCGACGCCTGCCGGCTCCTCGAGCAGCAGCAGCGTGAAGCTCGCCGGGTCGTGCAGGTCGTATAGCCGCGCGGTGCCGGGTGCCCGCCCGAGCGGCCCGTCGACCACATGCACGAGCGCGTCCGGCGCACGCTCGCCTGCGCGCGGCCCGCCGTCGAGCACGCGCTCGAGCGTGAGCGGGCTTTTCCGGTATTGCACGCCAAGCTCGCTGACGGTGCGCCGCACCGCGTCGCGCACCGGCCCGAACGTCGCCAGCAGCGGCACGACGTGATCGCGCAGCAGCTTCATCGCGCCGTGATCGGCTTCGACGATCTGCGTGACGAGGCCCGTCTGCCGCAATACGTCACGCTCGATCGGATGGCGCTCCGCGTGATACGTGTCGAGCAGCCGCTCCGGCGTGCCGCCGCCAAGCACGCGCGCGAGCTTCCAGCCGAGATTGAACGCTTCCTGCATGCCCGTGTTCATGCCCTGCGCGCCTGCCGGGCTGTGAACGTGCGCGGCGTCGCCCGCGAAGAACACGCGCCCGTGACGCAGCCGGGCGACCATCCGGCTGTGCAGCCGGAAATACGACGACCACGCGAGGTCGCTCGGCGCGATCGACGCACCGACACGGGCGCGCACGATCGCCTCGCATTGCGCGAGCGACGGTGGCGGCGCATCGGGAGATGCATCGCCAGGCGGCCGGTCGGCGACGAGCCGGTAGCGGCCGCCGCCCATCGGGAACAGCCCCGCGATGCCGTCGGGCGTCGTGAACAGGTGGATCTCCTCTTCCGGCCAGTCGGGTATCGCCGAGAAATCGGCGAGCAGGAAGGTCTGCTCGAACGCTTGCCCGGCGAAGCCGAGGCCAAGCAGATGGCGCACCGTGCTGTGCGCGCCGTCGGCGGCGATCAGGTACGACGGCGCGAACGATTGTTCACGCCCGTCGGCGCCGCGGATCGTCACGTCGAGCGACGTGCCGCCCGCGTCGCACGCCGTGAGCGTGACGCCGCGTTCGACCGTCACGCCGAGGCCGGCCAGGTGCTCGGCGAGCAGCTGCTCGGTGATGCTCTGGTCGAGAAACAGCAGGTACGGATAGCGAGTTTGCAGCGGATCGAAATCGAGCCGCGCGATCACGCGGCCGCCCGCATGCAGCGCGGCCGCGTGCGCGCGATGCCCCAGCACGAGAAACGGTTCGACCGCGCGATGCTGCTCCAGCATTTCGAGCGTGCGCGCCTGGATGCCGATCGCACGCGAATACGGGGCGGGCGTGGTGAGCCGGTCGATGATGCGTACCGGCACGCGGGCACGCGCGAGACTCATTGCGGCGGCAAGGCCGGTCGGGCCTGCGCCGACGATCAGCACGGGCGGGATGTCGAGCAGTGTGTCAGCCATGAGCACCTCGATGACACGCGATCCTGCAAGTCTACGCCGCTCCGCGTGACGGGGCCATATGCCGACCGGCCAATCTGGGGCGCCCGCGCGCAGTGTGGGAAAATACGCGCTTTCCGCCAGTTTTCGCGTCATGGATTCCGCATTCGACCGAGCGTACGCCGCGCACCGCGCGGGCCGCCTCGCCGAGGCCGAGCACGGCTATCGTGCCGCGCTCGGCACCAATCCCGCCGACGCCGACGCGCTGCATCTGTTCGGCGTGCTGCGGCATCAGCAGGGCCAGCATGCCGAGGCAGCCGATCTCGTCGGGCGTGCGGTCGAATTGCGCCCGGGCGACGCCGCGCTGCAGCTCAATCTCGGCAACGCGCTGAAGGCGCTCGGCCGGCTCGACGAAGCGATCGAGCGGTTTCGCAACGCGCTGACGCTCGCGCCCGAATTCCCGCTCGCGCACTACAACCTCGGTAACGCGTACGCGGCGCTGCAGCGCCACGAAGATGCCGTCGACGCATTCGGCCGCGCACTTCGGCTCACGCCCGACGACGCATCGATCCACAACAATCTCGGCAACGCGCTGAATGCGCTCGGCCGCCACGACGATGCGCTCGCCGCGTTCCATCGCGCACTCGAGCTGCGGCCCGGACATGCCGGCGCGCACAACAATCTCGCGATGGCGCTGAACGCGATGGGCCGGGCCGACGACGCAATCGCGCACTTCCAGGCGGCGATCGCCGCGCAGCCGCGCTTCGTCGCCGCGCACTTCAATCTCGGCAACACGTTCGAGGCGCTCGGCCGTCACGGCGAAGCCGCAGCGGCGTTCGAAGCCGCGCTCGCGCTGCACCCGCCGTTCCCGCTCGCCCTGTTCGGGCTCGCGAACGCGCTGTGCGCGCTCGGGCGCCAGCGCGAAGCGCTGCCCTACTACGAACGCGCGGTCGGCCTCGATCCGTCGTTCAGTCTCGCGTGGCTGAACCTCGGCAATGCGCATCACGCACTCGGCGCGCACGAAATGGCGCTGCGCGCGTTCGACCAGGCGCTGCGCGTCGCGCCCGACCTGAAGCTCGCGCAACTGCACCGCGCGGTCACGCTACTGACGCTGGGCGACTTCACACGCGGCCTGCCCGCGTACGAAACGCGTCACGACACGCCGGGCGCGACGCCGCTCGGCACGCTGCCGCGCTGGCAAGGCGAGCCGATTGCGTCGCACACGCTGCTGATCCGCGCGGAACAGGGCTTCGGCGACACGCTGCAGTTCGTCCGCTTCGTGCCGCTGGTCCGCGCGCGCTGCGCGCGCGTCGTGCTCGAAGTGCAGCCGGAGCTCGTCGCGCTGCTCGCGCCGGCGGCGGCGCGCTGGCGCGTGACGCTCGTCGCGCAGGGCGCGGCGAAGCCGCCGGCGGCAGACATCGCGTGCACGCTGATGAGCCTGCCTTTCCTGCTCGGTCTGCAGCCGTCCGACATCGTCGCGGGCAAGCGTTACCTCGATGCGCCGGACAGCGCGCGCCGGCGCTTTCGCGGCTCGCTCGGCGGCCAGTCGAAGCGCAAGTTCGGCCTCGCGTGGTCGGGGCGCCGTCAGGCACAGGAAAACCGCTCGATGCCGTTCGACGCGCTCGCACCGCTGCTCGCGCTGCCGGACATCGACTGGGTCGTGCTGCAGCCCGCGCTCGACGAAGACGAACGGGCGCGCGTCGACGCGCATCCGCGCGTGCATCACCTCGACGGGCGGCTGAACGACTTCGCCGACACGGCCGCGCTGATCGAACGGCTCGACGGCGTCGTCACGATCGATACGGCCGTCGCGCATCTGGCGGGCGCGCTCGGCAAGCCGCTGTGGATCATGCTGCCGTTCGCGCCCGACTGGCGCTGGTTCACCGGCGACGACTGTCCGTGGTATCCGCACGCCAAGCTGGCCCGCCAGTCTGCACCGGGACAATGGCTCGACGTGGCGGCGACGGTCGCCGACGCGCTGCGCGCCGCGTGAATTCCGAACGCCGATGAGAAAAGGGAGCGCGGCGCGCTCCCTTGTTTCACCTGCCGTGGCGCGGTGCAGACGGCGTCAGGCCGCCTTGTACTGGTTGCGCGCCTCGCGCGTGCGATACAGCACGAGCGTCGCGATCAGCCCGCAAAGCGCCGCGACGCTCAGCCACAGCCCCGGTGCGGCCTTGTTGCCGGTCTGGTGAATCAGCAACGTCGAGATCGCCGGCGTGAACCCGCCGATCGTCGTCGCGAGGCTGTACGCGAGCGAGAAGCCGGCGGTGCGCACGTCGACCGGCATCACTTCGGTCAGCGCGACGACCATCGCGCCGTTGTAAGAGCCGTACAGGAACGACAGCCACAGCTCGACCGCCAGCAGCCGCAGGAACGACGGTTCGGCCACGAGCCACAGCACGGCCGGATAGGCCGACAGCAGCGTGAGCACCGTGAACGCGATCAGCACCGGCCGGCGGCCGATGCGATCCGACAGCGCGCCGGACAGCGGCAGCCACACGAGATTGGACAGGCCGACGCAGACGGTCACGACGAGTGCGTCGAGCGACGACAGGTGCAGCACTTCCTTGCCGAACGTCGGCGTGTATGCGGTGATCATGTAGAACGACACCGTCGTCATGATCACCATCCCCATGCCCGCGATCACGACACCCCAGTTCTCGAGCATCGAACGCATGATCTCGCCCATCGTCGGACGGTGACGCTTCGCGAGGAACTCGTCGGTTTCCTTCAGCGAACGACGGATCAGGAACAGGAACGGCACGATCAGGCAGCCGATCAGGAACGGAATGCGCCAGCCCCACGCGGTCATGTCCTCGGCCGGCAGCAGGCGGTTCAGCAGCACGCCGACAAACGCGGCGAACACGACGGCCACCTGCTGGCTGCCCGATTGCCACGACGTATAGAACCCCTTGTGGCCCTTCGTCGCGATCTCCGACAGATAGACCGACACGCCGCCCAGCTCGACGCCCGCGGAAAAGCCCTGCAGCAACCGGCCGAGCAGCACGAGCGCCGGCGCGAGCACGCCGATCGTCGCGTAGCCCGGAACCCCGGCCACCGTCAGCGTGCCGAGCGCCATCAGCCCGAGCGTCAGGATCAGCCCCTTGCGGCGGCCGTGATGGTCGATGTACGCGCCGAGCACGATCGCGCCGACCGGGCGCATCAGGAAGCCCGCGCCGAACACCGACAGCGACAGCATCAGCGACGCGAACGCGTTGCCGCTCGGAAAGTAGGTTTTCGCGATGGCCGACGCGTAATACCCGTAGACCATGAAGTCGTACATTTCCAGGAAGTTGCCGCTGACGACCCGGAACACGGTGCGGACTTTCGATTCCTGCGCGACGGCGTGTGTTGCTGCTGTGGACATGTTGTTCTCTCGGTTCGGATGGCGCGACATCCGCGCCGTGTGAGCCGGCGATACGTGTCGCACCGGTCGGCGCGCACGGACATCGCCACCATCCGGCGGCACGTCGCGCGACGATGCGCACGCCGGCATGGCCCGCAAATGATGCCACGCGAAGCCGACAGTTGCCTTGGAGCGGGCCGGCAGTCGCTGTTGCCGGCCGCGCATCCGGCCCGTGCGGATCGGACGGACCCTGTCGAAAGGCGCATCAAAGTCGGATCGATCCCACCGACCGATCGCCCCGACACGAGTCGCAGCGGCACCCGCGCATCGACTTGCCTCGATCCCGCGTCGCGTCTGTCGCGCCGCCGTCCAACCGACCTGCTTCGCACGCTTCCCGGCTGACGGCACCCAATAAAAAACCCGGCGAAGCAGGCTTCGCCGGGTTTCGTTCGTGCGTCGACACAATGGACCGACCTGTCGTCACTTGCGCGCGGGCAACCCTGTGTCGGCTTGCCGCTGGAGTTGCCGCACCTGCTCCTGCAGATCGCGCAGCTGCACTTGCGCGGCCCGCTTCTCGACCTGCAGCGCCTGCGTCTGCTCCCGCGCCGACTGCTGCCGCTGCGCGACCTCGGCCTCTCTGACTGCGCGCGACGCTCAGATCGGCCTGCAGGTGCTGCGCGCGATTCGCCTGCAGCGCGATCACGCGTTCGAGGAACGTCTTCTGCGCCTGCAGTTCGGTGCGACGGATCTCGACGTCCGCGAGCTGCACCGTCTGCTGGACGAAGTTCGCGTACACCCTCTCCGCGCGGCTCTTCTCCTGCGACTTGATCACGCGCCACAGATGCTTGTCCTGGAACAGCGCGACGTAATACGTCATCTCGCGCTGATCGAACATCAAGACCAACGTCAGACTCCGGCGAACGAATCGGGAGTCGCGATTATCGTTCAAAACGAAACGGCCGCATCTCGAATTTACGGGATGCGGCCGGCCTGCCTGCGACGCGATGCGAGCGCCGGCTACAGGCGCGTTTCGCGTGCCGCGCGCAGGAATGCGTCGAGCAGCGGCGTGCAGTCGAGCAGCTCGGAGCCGCCCGCGCGATGAAACTCGGGGTGCCATTGCACGCCGACGACGAACGGCGCGCGCCGGTAGCGGATGCCTTCGATGATCCCGTCGCCGGCCGACACGGCCTCGATGTTCAGATCGCGGCCGAGATCGCGGATCGCCTGATGGTGGATCGAGTTCACGATCGCTTCGCTGCGCCCGGGAAACATGCTCGCGAGCGTCGACGAGTCGGGAAAGCGGATCGAATGGCGATGCTGGTCGTAATGCTCGCTCACGTGCGGATGCGCGGTCGGCACGTCGGTCGCGATGTCCTGGTACAGCGAGCCGCCGAACGCGACGTTGATCAGCTGGCAGCCGCGGCACACGCCGAGCACCGGCTTGCCGGACTCGACGAACTCGTGAAACAGCTCGAGCTCGTACATGTCGCGCACGCGGTCGCCCGGCCATTCGGGGCGCGCATCCGATGCCGCGTAGGTTTGCGGCGACACGTCGGCGCCGCCTTGCAGCAGCAGGCCGTCGAGATGCTTCGCGTAGTCGCGCAGGCGGATGTTGCTCGGGTGCAGCATCCCCTGGTGGCCGACGGTCGGAATCATGAACACGAGCACGTCGCGCGACATCACCCAGTGCGCGATCGATTCCTCGAGATACTGGAGCGTCTTGCCGCGCAACCCCTTCGCACCCGGCTCCGGATGGAAGATCCGCGCCGACACGCCGATGCGCAACGTGCGCTGCGTGATCCGCTGGCCGGCGCGGTCGAACAGCCGGCGCGCACGCGCCGCGACGATGCGGCCGAACACCGACCATGGCGTGTCGCTGTTCTTCAGGTAAGCCGGCGGCGCATTCTGCGCGCTCGCGGGCGGCGGGCGCGGCGTGTCGAAATCGGGCTGCGCGCCAAAACCGGGCGGCGCGGCACCGGCTTTTGGCGCGGCAGTGGGTTCAGCAGCGGGTTCGGAAGCGGATTCGGCAGCGGGCGTCGTGCCCGCGGCGCCCGGCTCCGACGCCGCCGTGACCGGCGATGCGCCGTCCGCCGCGACATCCTCGGCCGCGGCAGCCTGCGCGCCGGAGGGCTGCGTGGCGGGTACCTCCGGCGCGTGTGCCGGATCGGAACGAGGGGAACGGGAAGACGCGGAAGGGGTGCCGGTCAGACCGGCCGGGGAAGGCGTGGTTTCGCTCATGACGATGGTCTGGTGCGTCGCTCGCGCGTATTTGGATTGACGAGGATTCATTATGCTTCAGTGCACGATCGCGCGGTAAACCTGCAACATCCTGTCGATATTGTTGCAAGTCGTCGCATGCGGCGCCGGACGCGTCTGCTTAAGTCAGCTGGCGGCCTCGAAGGCTCGCCTGGGTGAACTGGACACCAGTGATATATCACAATAATATTCACGAATTGCCCATCTACCCTGATCACCCGCGCCATGATCGTGCTCCAGCCGGCCTCCGCATGAACGCCCTGCCCGATGCCCTACCCGACCGCCCCGCCGCCTCGGCGCTCAGCCTCGCCGAGCGCGCGTACGCGCTGATCCAGCGCGACATCATCACGATGCGCCTGAAGCCCGGCGCCGCGCTCAACGAAGCCGACCTCGTCGCACGCACCGGCATCGGCCGCACGCCGGTCCATCAGGCCGTGCACCGGCTGGTGCTCGAAGGGCTGCTGTCCGTAATGCCGCGCAAGGGGCTGCTGGTGCAGCCGCTGTCGCTCGACGACATCGTTGCGGTGATCGACGTGCGGCGCATCAACGAAGCGCACTGCGTCGAGCTCGCCGCCCGCCATGCGACGCCCGACGATCTCGCCCGCATCGCCGCGCTGCTCGACGACGGGCAGTCGTGCGTCGACACGCACGACGTCGAAGGCATGATGGAGCTCGACCGCGCGTTTCATCAGGCGATCGCCGCGGCCGCACGCAATACGGTGCTCGCGGAGATCCTGCGCGCGCTGCACGAACGCTCGCTGCGCTTCTGGTTCGTGACGCTGTCCGAACCGCACCACCTGTCCGACGTCCAGCGCGAGCACCGCGAACTGGTCGAGCGGCTGTCCGCGCGCGACGCCGCCGGCGCACGCGCGGCCGTCGAGCGCCATATCGATTCGTTTCGCGCCACCCTTGTCCAACATCTTCGCCCCTGAGCCGCCCATGACCACATTCACGCCCTTCCCCCCGCTCGCCCGGCTCGCCGCCGACCTCGCCGCCGGCCGGACCACGAGCCGCGCGCTCGTCGACGTCGCGCTCGAACGGATCGCCGATCCGTCGGGCCAGGGCGCGGCCGTCTTCACCGAAGTCGACGCCGACAACGCGCGCGCGGCCGCCGACGCGCACGATCGGCTGCGTGCCGCCGGCACCGTGCTGTCGCCGCTGGCGGGCATCCCCGTGTCGGTGAAGGACTTGTTCGACGTCGCGGGCCAGGTGACGCGCGCCGGTTCGCGCGTGCTCGACGGCGCGCCGCCCGCGCAGGCCGATGCGGTCGCCGTCGCGCGGCTCAAGCGTGCGGGCGCGGTGCTGGTCGGCCGCACCAACATGAGCGAGTTCGCGTTCTCCGGGCTCGGCCTGAATCCGCACTTCGGCACGCCGCGCTCGCCGTATCACCGCGACGTACCGGGCGACGCACGCATTGCCGGCGGTTCGTCGTCCGGCGCGGCCGCGTCCGTCGCCGACGGGATGGCGGCCGTCGCGCTCGGCACCGACACCGGCGGCTCGATCCGGATTCCGGCCGCGCTGTGCGGGCTCACGGGCTTCAAGCCGACCGCAAGCCGGATTCCGACGCAAGGCGGCGTGCCGCTGTCGACGACCCTCGACTCGTTCGGCCCGATCGGCCTGACGGTTGCCTGCTGCGCGCTCGTCGACCGGATGCTCGCGGGTCTCGAGCCGCACGTGCCGGCCGCGCGGCCGCTCGAAGGCGTGCGGCTCGGCGTGCTGACCAACTATGTGACGGACGGCGTCGACGCCGATGTCGCCGCCGCGCTCGACGCATCGCTGAAACATCTCGAAGCCGCCGGCGCGATCGTCACGGAAGTGCGCTTTTCCGCGCTCGACCGGCTGCCGGACATCAACCGCTTCGGCTTCTCGCCGATCGAGGCCTACGCGTGGCATCGCCCGCTGCTCGCGCAGCACCGCGACCGATACGACCCGCGCGTGCTGTCGCGCATCCTGAAGGGCGAGCCGGCGAGCGCGGCCGACTATCTCGACCTGCTCGCCGCCCGCCAGGCGATGCTGGACGAAGCGGCACACACGGTCTGGTCGCGCTTCGACGCACTCGTCGCCCCGACGGTGCCCGTCGTGCCGCCGCGCATCGCCGAACTCGAAGCGGACGACGCCGTGTTCACGCGCACCAATGCACTGATCCTGCGCAACCCGAGCGCGTTCAACTTCCTCGACGCATGCGCGCTGTCGCTGCCCTGCCATCCGCGCGACGCGGCGCCGGTCGGCCTGATGCTCGCGGCCGCGCCGCATCGCGACGATGCGCTGCTCGCGATCGGCCAGGCGGTCGAGGCCGTGCTGAACACGATCCGGTGACCGCGCAAGCGCAATGACGGTGGACGGGGTGCGGCGGGGTGCCGCACGCGCGCTGTCAGTTTCGTGCCAGATCGTTCGCGCTAAAATCGCGCGATTGTTTATCGGACCGACCAACGACAGGAATCCCGCCGACATGAATGACTCCACGCTCGCACTCCGCCGTGAACGCCGCCTGCTGATGCTGCTCGGCTGGGCGTGCATCGCCTTGCTGGCCGGCGCGCTGTACCTGCAATATGTGAAGAACGAAGATCCGTGCCCGCTGTGCATCATCCAGCGCTACTTCTTCGCGGCGATCGGGATCTTCGCGTTCCTCGCGGCCGGTATCCGCAACTGGCGCGTCATCTGGGTGTTCGAGCTGCTGATCGCGATCGCCGCGGCCGGCGGCGTCGGCACCGCCGCGCGACACCTGTCGATCCAGATGAATCCGGGCTTCAGCTGCGGCTTCGACACGCTGCAGCCGATCGTCGACAGCCTGCCGCCCGCCCAGTGGTTCCCCGGCATGTTCAAGGTGGCCGGCCTGTGCGAGACGGTCTATCCGCCGATTTTCGGCATCCTGCTGCCCGGCTGGGCGCTGATCGGCTTCGCCGTGATCCTGGTCGCCGTCGCGTCGAGCCTCTGGCGCCATCGCCGCAAGCTGGCAGGCTGACCGGTCGGGACCGCGTAGCCGCCCCGTTCGTCCGGCTCCGCCGGCGACGTCCCGCGCGGCCGCACCCTGCCGGCCGCACCTCGCCGGCCACGGCTGGCCGGCCGCGCCTGGCCGGCCGCGCGTAAACACCTAACCCCGCCGCGGCCCGGATTTCCGGGCGAACGCACATCGCACAACATCCACGCGCATGCCCCGCCACGCAAGCGTTTCGGCCCGATGCGCGCGCACCGACGCCCCCGATCCCGCGCGGCGGGCCTATGATCGACATGATCGCTGCCTGATAGCCCGGATCACCGCCCGGTGATGTTCCCGCCGCGTTGCGGTGCTATCTTCGCGACTGGATGGCGATCTACGTGCGCGAGGCCAGGCGGTCTCACCTCCTGCGTAACGCGCGCCCGATCCGCAATGTCGACTGGATTTCTCATGACAACGCACACCATCCGCATCCGTCACCCTCATGGCGTCCGCCCGTCCCGCGGCGTCGTTCGCGCGCGCCCGCGGCGCCCCGCCGCCGCACCGCATCGACCGTGCGGCCGGGCCGCCTCGCTCCCGTCAGTCCTCGTTATCGCCGCACCCGCCAGCGCGCGCCGCGCGTCGTGCCGCGTCGTCGCGAACGGAGCGTGCTGATGGAAGCGTGGATCGGCGATCTGCAGCAATTGCTCGCGCACGGCGAAGCGGCCGTGCTCGTGACGGTCGCGCATACCGACGGCTCCGCGCCGCGCGAGGCCGGCACCAAGATGCTCGTCACGCGCGACATGGCCCGCCATACGATCGGCGGCGGTCATCTGGAATGGAAGGCGATCGAAATCGCGCGGCATCTGCTGAAAGACGGCGCGCACGTGCCCCACGCGCGCAGGCTCGAACGGCTCGCGCTCGGGCCGAGCCTCGGCCAGTGCTGCGGCGGCGCGGTGGTGCTCGCGTTCGAGCGGCTCGATGTCGGCGACCTCGGCTGGATCATGTCGCTCGCGAAGCGCGTCGCGGCCGGCGCCGCGACCGTGCGTAGCGTATCATTCGGCCCCTCGCCGGGCGCGCCGCTGCTGAGCGAGCCCGAATCTTCCGCCGCGCGAGCCGATTGCCTGCTGTGGGAAACCGGCGGCGTGTCGCTGATGACCGAAACGATCGCGCCGTATGCGTTCCCCGTCATGCTGTTCGGCGCCGGACACATCGGCACCGCGCTCGTGAAGGTGCTGGCGACGCTGCCGTGCCACGTGCGCTGGATCGACGGGCCCGCTGCGGCGTTCCCGCCGGCCGAGGCGCTCGCCGGAATCGGCAATCTCGCGATCGACGCGGTGGCCAGCCCGGCCGACGCCGTCGACACGGCGCCGCCGCACGCATACTTCGTCGTGATGACGCACGACCATGCACTCGATTTCGTGCTGGCCGAGCGCATCCTGCGGCGCGGCGACTACGCGTACTTCGGGATGACCGGCTCGCGCACCAAGCGCGTGCAGTTCGATCATCGGCTGGCAGCGATCGGCATCGACCCGGCCCAGGTCGCGCGGATGCGCTGCCCGATCGGCGTCGAAGGCATCATCGACAAGGCGCCCGAAGTCATCGCAATCTCGGTGGCCGCGCAGTTGCTGCAGGCCGTCGAGGCGAACGCACCCGTGCAGGCTTCCCCTACCTTCTGACCGACCAAGAACAACGCCATGACCCCGACATTCAAGGACAAGATTGCCCGCGCACCGAAAGCGGAACTGCACATCCATATCGAAGGCTCGCTCGAGCCGGAACTGATTTTCGCGCTCGCGCAACGCAACGGCGTGAAGCTCGCGTACGAGTCGATCGACGCGCTGCGCGCCGCTTACGCGTTCACCGACCTGCAGTCGTTCCTCGACATCTATTACGCAGGCGCGAGCGTGCTGCTGACCGAGCAGGATTTCTACGACATGACGGCCGCGTACTGCGAACGCGCGCTCGCCGACAACGTCGTCCACACCGAACTGTTCTTCGACCCGCAGACGCACACCGAACGCGGCGTGCCGATCGAGACGGTGGTGGCCGGCATCGACCGCGCGCTCGCCGATGCCGAGCCACGCGGGCTCTCGAGCAAGCTGATCCTGTGTTTCCTGCGCCACCTGTCCGAAGAAGACGCGCTCGCGACGTTCGAATCCGCGCGGCCGCTGTTCGAACGCTATCGCCGCCGGCTGATCGGCGTCGGCCTCGACTCGTCCGAGCTCGGCCATCCGCCCACGAAGTTCGCGCGCGTGTTCGAGAAGGCGCGTGCGCTCGGGCTGAAGCTCGTCGCGCATGCGGGCGAGGAAGGCCCGCCCGCCTACATCCACGAAGCGCTCGACGTGCTGAAGGTCGACCGGATCGACCACGGCGTGCGCAGCATCGAGGATGCGGCGCTCGTCGAACGCCTCGCGCGCACGCGCGTGGCGCTGACCGTGTGCCCGCTGTCGAACCTGAAGCTGTGCGTGTTCGACGACATGGCGAAGCACACGCTGAAGGCGCTGCTCGATCGCGGCGTCGCGGTGACGATCAACTCCGACGATCCGGCCTACTTCGGCGGCTACGTCAACGACAACTACTTCGCGACGGTCGACGGGCTGCAGCTGACGGACGCCGAAGTGCATACCGTGATCCGCAACGGCTTCGAGGCATCGTTCGTCGACGCGGCAGCGCGCGACGCGCTGATCGCGCGTCTCGATTCGTACTGGCAGGCCGCGTGACGGCCGGCATCGAGGTTCGCTAGACAGATGAAACAGCGCGACGACATCCGCTTCGCGACCGCCGGTTCGGCCCTGCGCCGCGCCGGCCGCATGCGTGCGCGGCACCGGCGCGCCGGCATCGCGCCCGTCGCTCGCGCGGCGACGGCGTTGCGCGTCGTCGTGCACCGAAGCCTGTCGTTGCGGCGCGTCATGCCGCTCGCCGCCGCGCGCGTCGCGATCGCCGCGCCGTCCGCCGGCAACGGCGTGATGACGGCCGCGACGCTCGCGTGCGCACGCGCAGTCCGCGGCGCGCCCGCGTTCTCGCGTCGCCGCCTCGCACATGCGCGGGCCGCGCCCTTCATGCCGTCGCCCGCGCGGCACCGACCGTTTTCTTCTGTTCGCCTTACCTTGATGCAGGACCATTCGTCATGACGCAAACCGCTTTCCGTTCCCAGCTGCTGACCTTCAACGGCGACCCGGCGCAGTCGAGCCAGGCCGCGAACCACGAGACCGACGGCCTGCTGATCGTCGACGACGGCAAGGTCGTCGCGGCCGGCCCGTATGCGCGGCTCGCCCCGACGCTCGCGCGCGATGCGGTCGTCCACGACCTGCGCGACAAGCTGATCGTGCCCGGCTTCATCGACACGCACATCCACTATCCGCAGACGGACATGATCGCGTCGCCTGCCCCCGGCCTGCTGCCGTGGCTCGACAAGTACACGTTCCCGACCGAGCGCAAGTTCGGCGATCCTGAGCATGCGCGCGAGGTCGCCGACTTCTTCGTCGACGAACTGCTCGCCTGCGGCACGACGAGCGCGCTCGTCTACTGCACGGTGCACAAGCAGTCGGCCGACGCGCTGTTCGCGGCGAGCGCTGCCCGCGACGTGCGGATGATCGCGGGCAAGGTGCTGATGGACCGCAACTGCCCCGAGTTCCTGCGCGACACCGCACAATCGGGCTATGACGACAGCGCCGAGCTGATCGGCCGCTGGCACGGCAACGGCCGCCAGCTGTACGCGCTCACGCCGCGCTTCGCGCCGACGTCCACCGAGGCGCAGCTCGAGGCGTGCAGCGAACTCGCGCGCCGCCATCCGGACGTGTTCGTGCAGAGCCACGTCGCGGAAAACGTCGATGAAGTGAAATGGGTCGCGGAGCTGTTCCCCGGCCACCGCAGCTATCTCGACATCTACGATCGCTACGGGCTGCTGCGTCCGCGCGCGGTGTACGGCCACTGCATCCACCTCGACGACGAGGACCGCCGCCGGATGGCCCAGACGCGCACCGTCGTCGCGCACTGCCCGACGTCGAACTTCTTTCTCGGCAGCGGACTGTTCGACTTCGACAAGGCCGGCGAATACGGCGTGCCGGTCACGCTCGCGACCGACGTCGGCGGCGGTACGTCGTTCTCGATGCTGCAGACGATGAACGAGGCGCACAAGGTCGCGCGACTGTCGGGTCACCACCTGAGCGCGACGCGGATGTTCTGGCTCGCCACGGCCGGCGCCGCGCAGGCGCTCGATCTCGCCGACACGGTCGGCACGCTCGCGCCGCGCACCGAAGCCGACTTCATCGTGCTCGACCCGCAGGCCACGCCGCTGCTCGCACGCCGCACGAAGCGCGCGGATTCGCTCGAGGAGCTGCTGTTCGCGTTCGCACTGCTCGGCGACGACCGCGCCGTGTATCGCACGTACGCGGCCGGCCGGCTCGTGCACGAGCGCGGTGCCGCACGCCGCGCCGCCGCTTAACGCGCGCGTTTGCCCGCTTCCTCCCCCGCTCCGGCGTGCGCCACGGCGCATCCCGGAGCCGCCGGATTCGCTCCGCCCGCCGCACGCACCGTGCTAGAATTCGGCCCTCATTGGGGAGTAGCCGCTCCGCTCGATGTCCCGCGCTCCCGGCGCGCATCGTGACGGAGGCGTCCGTCAACAGACTTGGCCATTCATTTGGCCATGGCGGACGCAGCCACCGAGGCCTGGCGAGACCGATGGTTCACTGCGCGCCGCATCAGGGCCCGGCGCGCGGCGGATCGTCGCTCGCACGCACAACATCGGCCCGTGGAACCCATACGTGTCTCAAGCCTTCCTGATCTCCACCGGCGCCGTCGCCCTCGCTGAAATCGGCGACAAGACCCAACTGCTGTCCCTCGTGCTGGCCGCGCGCTATCGCAAGCCCGTGCCGATCATTCTCGGCGTGCTCGTCGCGACGCTCGTGAACCACGGCTTCGCCGGTGCGTTCGGCGAGTGGCTCGGCATACTCGTCACGCCGTCGATCATGCGCTGGGCGCTCGCGTTCTCGTTCATCGCGATGGGATTGTGGATCCTCGTGCCGGACAAGCTCGATGCCGACGAAGCCAATGCGGCCCGCTCGCGGCTCGGCGTGTTCGGCGCGACGCTCGTCGCGTTCTTTCTCGCGGAAATGGGTGACAAGACGCAGATCGCGACCGTCGCGCTCGCCGCGCGCTTCCAGGATTACATCGGCGTGGTGGCCGGCACGACCTTCGGGATGATGCTCGCGAACGTGCCCGCGATCTTGCTCGGCGACCGTTTCGCGCACCGGCTGCCGACGAAGCTGGTGCACGGCATCGCGGCCGTGCTGTTCGTCGTGCTGGGCGTGCTGGCGTTGCTGGGCGTCGGGTTCTGACGCATACAACGCAGGCAGTTGGCGCGGCCGGGCGGCCGCGCCGGTGTCGACAGCGCGTTACTTCGCGACCGCCGCACCCGAGGCCGGCACCGCACGCTCGTTGGCGGCCGGCGCCGCGGGCCCGCCGCGCTTGTCGACCGGCAGCCGCACCGTGCGGATCGCGCCGTTCGCCAACGGGAAATCGGCGAGCGCGCTGCGCGCGAGGAACGGCATCGCATACAGCAGCGCACCGTTGTCGCCGGTGGTGCGCGCGGTCACGTTGTAGACCTCCTTGCCGGTCGCGCGCTCGGTGATCCGGATGCCGAGCGTGTAGTCGAACACCTGGTAGGTCTGCGCGACATAACCGGCCGGCATCGGCCCCCAGGGCCCCCACGGGCCCCACGGCCCGCCCCGCCAGTACGGCCCCGGCCCCGCGAACCACGGGTCGTAGTAGACCGGCTGCGGCACCGTCACCAGATCGCTGCCGACCCCGTAGGTCAGCCCGACCAGGTAGCGCGCCTGCGCGGCCGGCACCGGCCGGAATGCGTACGCGGACAACTCGTTCGCGACGATCGGCTCGTAGGTCGACTGCTCGATGCTGTGCTTCTGCGCATCGGTGCGCGTGAAGGCGTAAGTGCGTGTCGCGTCGCTGCCGCTCCAGTCGGAGAAGGCCGTGACCTGCGTCGTCACGTAGCTGGTGCAGCCCGTCAGCAGCGCCACGCACAGCACCGCCGCCCAGCCCGCACCGCGTTGAATCCATTCGCGTTTCATGTCGATCCTCGTCGATCCGTCATCCGTCCGTCGCACCGCGCGAACCGCACGGGATGCCGATAATACGCGGACTGCCCGAACCGGTAAAAAGTTCGCTGCGGCGCGCGGCCGCAAGCCTTTGTACAATGGCCCGATTCGCCCGGTCCGCGCTGCGGGTCCGATCCCCACCCCTCCGATCTCGACGACCATGTCCGACAACGCCTCCTCCACCGTGATCCGCCGCGCCGACTACACGCCGCCGGCCTTCCTCATCGATTCCGTCGCACTCGAGTTCGATCTCGCGCCGGCCCGCACGATCGTCAGGAATACGATGCGCGTGCGCCGCAATCCGGACGCGGCGCCCACCCCGCATCTGGAGCTGATGGGCGAAGCGCTCGAATTCCTCGGCGCGCGGCTCGACGGCGCGCCGTACGGTGCGGTGCGCGCGAACGACCACGGGCTGACCGTCGAAAACGTGCCCGACGCGTTCGAGCTCACGCTCGAGAGCGCGTGCGCGCCCGACCAGAACACGACGCTGTCCGGCCTGTACGTGTCGAGCGGCAACTTCTTCACGCAGTGCGAGGCCGAAGGCTTTCGCCGCATCACCTACTTCCTCGACCGCCCCGACGTGATGGCGTCGTACACCGTCACGCTGCGCGCCGACAAGGCCGCCTATCCGGTGCTGCTGTCGAACGGCAACCTGGTCGACTCGGGCGAGCTGCCCGACGGCCGCCACTTCGCGAAATGGGAAGACCCGTTCCGCAAGCCGAGCTACCTGTTCGCGCTCGTCGCGGGCAAGCTGGTCGCGATCGAGGAGAAGATCACGTCCGGCTCCGGCAAGGAAAAGCTGCTGCAGGTGTGGGTCGAACCGGCCGATCTCGACAAGACCCGTCACGCGATGGATTCCCTGATCCACTCGATCCGCTGGGACGAGAAGCGCTTCGGTCTCGAGCTCGATCTCGACCGCTTCATGATCGTCGCGGTCGGCGACTTCAACATGGGCGCAATGGAGAACAAGGGGCTCAACATCTTCAACACGAAGTACGTGCTGGCGAACCCCGAGACCGCGACCGACACCGACTTCGCGAACATCGAGTCGGTGGTCGGCCACGAGTACTTCCACAACTGGACCGGCAACCGCGTGACCTGCCGCGACTGGTTCCAGCTGAGCCTGAAGGAAGGCCTGACGGTGTTCCGCGATCAGGAGTTCTCGGCCGACATGGCGGCGGGCGACGACGTCGCATCGGCGGCCCGCGCGGTCAAGCGCATCGAGGACGTACGCGTGCTGCGCCAGTTGCAGTTCGCCGAGGACGCGGGCCCGATGGCGCATCCGGTGCGTCCGGAAAGCTACGTCGAGATCAACAACTTCTACACGATGACCGTCTACGAGAAAGGCTCGGAAGTCGTGCGGATGTACCAGACGCTGTTCGGCCGCGACGGGTTCCGCAAGGGAATGGACCTGTACTTCCAGCGCCACGACGGGCGCGCGGTGACGTGCGACGACTTCCGTCACGCGATGGCCGATGCGAACGGGCGCGATCTCGCGCAGTTCGAGCGCTGGTACAGCCAGGCCGGCACGCCGCGCGTGGCGGTGCGTACCGCGTACGACGCGGCCGCACGCCGCTACACGGTCACGCTTTCGCAGGGCTACGGCGACGCGTCGCCGGCGGCGCGCGACACGCAACAGGGGCCGCTGCTGATCCCGTTCGCGATCGGCCTGATCGGCCGCGACGGCCGCGACCTGCCGCTGCGCGTCGACGGCGAAGCCGCCGCGGCGGGCACGACGCGCGTGCTCGAGTTCACCGACACCGAGCAGACCTTCACGTTCGTCGACGTGCCGGAACAGCCGCTGCCGTCGCTGCTGCGCAATTTCTCGGCGCCGGTGATCGTCGAGTACGACTACAGCGACGACGATCTCGCATTCCTGCTCGCGCATGACAGCGACCCGTTCAACCGCTGGGAAGCCGGCCAGCGCCTCGCGACGCGCGCGCTGCTGACGCTCGCCGCGCGCGCCGCCGCGAACCAGCCGCTCACGCTCGGCGAGAACTTCGTCGCCGCGTTCCGCCGCGTGCTGACCGATGAAAACCTGTCGCCCGCGTTCCGCGAACTCGCGCTGACGCTGCCGTCGGAAACCTATCTCGCCGACCAGATGGCGGAATCCGATCCGGCCGCCGTGCATCGCGCACGCCAGTTCGTGCGCCGCCAGCTCGCGACCGCGCTGCGCGCCGAGTGGCTCGCAGCGTACGAGCAGCACCAGACGCCCGGCGCATACGAGCCGACGCCCGAAGCGTCCGGCCGCCGCGCGCTGAAGAACCTCGCGCTCGCGTATCTCGCCGAACTCGAGGATCCGGCCGACGCCGTGCGCATCGCGACCGCGCAGTACGACGCCGCGAACAACATGACCGATCGCGCCGCCGCGCTGGGCGCGCTGCTGTCCGCCGCGGCCTCGGGCGCGAACGACGCGGCCACGCACGCGCTCGACGACTTCTACCGTCGCTTCGAGAAGGAAGCGCTCGTGATCGACAAGTGGTTCGCGATGCAGGCCGCGCAACGCGGTACGGCCGCCCAGCCGACGCTCGCGAAAGTCCGCAAGCTGATGGCCCACCCCGCGTTCAACCTGAAGAACCCGAACCGCGCACGCTCGCTGATCTTCAGCTTCTGCGCGGCGAACCCGGCGCAATTCCACGCGGCGGATGGTTCGGGCTACGCGTTCTGGGCCGAGCAGGTGCTCGCGCTCGACGCGATCAACCCGCAAGTCGCCGCGCGCCTCGCCCGCTCGCTCGAACTGTGGCGCCGCTTCACGCCGGCGCTGCGCGACCGGATGCGCGAAGCGCTCGAGCAGGTCGCGGCCGGCGCGAAATCGCGCGACGTGCGCGAGATCGTCGAGAAGGCGCTCGCGTAACGGCACGTACGCGATTCGCGTCGCGCTCCCGCGCGCAGAAGCCGGCGCCGCTCCGTTGCGGCGCCGGCTTTTTTGTCGGCTGAAGGTTCGCGGGGTCGGAGCCGGAGAGCACGTTCGACCGGTCGGCAGTGGCGCCGCCGCAGGGCCGATCCGCCGCGCCGCACACGCGGGAACCCGCCCGAATCGGCCATCCGGCCATGTAACCGGACGAAAAAAGCCGGCGGCGCGGGAGGCGCGGCGGGTAAAATTGCGGGCATTCAAGGATTCTTTGGCCTTTCGGAGTCAGTCATGTCCATTGCCCGTCGCACCACGCTGTCGAAGTTCCTGATCGAACAGCAACGCGAGACCAACAACCTCCCCGCCGACCTGCGCCTGCTGATCGAAGTCGTCGCACGCGCGTGCAAGGCGATCAGCTACAACGTGTCGAAGGGCGCGCTCGGCGAAGCCCTCGGCACCGCCGGCAGCGAGAACGTGCAGGGCGAAGTGCAGAAGAAGCTCGACATCCTGTCGAACGAGATCCTGCTCGACGCGAACGAATGGGGCGGCAACCTCGCCGCGATGGCGTCGGAGGAGATGGAAACGTTCTTCCCGATCCCCGCGAACTACCCGCGCGGCGAATACCTGCTCGTGTTCGATCCGCTCGACGGCTCGTCGAACATCGACGTGAACGTGTCGATCGGCACGATCTTCTCGGTGCTGCGCTGCCCGGACGGCAAGCAGGCCACCGAGGAATCGTTCCTGCAGCCGGGCACGGAGCAGGTCGCGGCCGGCTACGCGGTGTACGGCCCGCAAACGGTGTTCGTGCTGACGACCGGCAACGGCGTCAACTGCTTCACGCTCGACCGCGAAGTCGGTTCGTGGGTGCTCACGCAAAGCAACATGCAGATCCCGGCCGATACGCGCGAATATGCGATCAACGCGTCGAACGCGCGCCACTGGTACGAGCCGGTCCAGCGCTACGTCGACGAACTGAACGCCGGCAAGGACGGCCCGCGCGGCGACAACTTCAACATGCGCTGGATCGCGTCGATGGTGGCCGACGTGCACCGGATCCTGAACCGCGGCGGCATCTTCATGTACCCGGCCGACAAGCGCACGCCCGATCGCCCGGGCAAGCTGCGCCTGATGTATGAAGCGAACCCGATGTCGTTCATCGTCGAACAGGCGGGCGGCGCCGCGACGACGGGCACGCAGCGCATCATGGAAGTGCAGCCGACCGGCCTCCACCAGCGCGTGCCGGTCTTCCTCGGTTCGAAGAACGAAGTCGAGCGCGTGACCAGCTATCACGCCGAAGGCGAAGGCAAATAAATTCGCCCCGCAGCTCTGGACGAAGGGGCGAGACGTCAGTACAATCGCGCCTTCGCGATGTGGCCCTGACAGGCTGCGTCGCAGTGAAGTGAAAGCGGGAAGTCCGCCGGATCGATGGTTTCGTGAAGCAGCGGCAGCAAGCTGAAAAAAATTCGCAAAACCTATTGCCAAGATCTCGGATTTGACCATATAATTTCATTTCTCTGCTGCCGGTGTAGCTCAGTTGGTAGAGCAGCGCATTCGTAATGCGAAGGTCGTAGGTTCGACTCCTATCTCCGGCACCAAGACATAAAGGCCTGACAAGCATCGCTTGTCAGGCCTTTTCTCTTTTTCAGCCGCGTTTTTTCGGGCCGCGTTTCCGATACACGAAATCGTGCGCCCGCCCCGTCGTTTTCGCTTGCGGGCATCCCCCGACTCCCACCCCGCGCACCGCCGATTACAATCGCCGGATCACCCTGCCCTCCCCCTGCATTCATGCGCACCTGGCGTCTCGAGCGACCGAACCTCAGCGGGCAACTGGACGTGCGCCGCGCGACCGGCCTCGTCGCCGCGATCGGCGGCAGCGAGCCGAACGCGTTCGCCGCGGAAATCCTGAAGCTGTTCGACGATGCGCTGTCCGTCACGCAGTGCACGATCTTCGCGTACGAGTTCGGCAACCGGCCGCGCACCGTGTCGGTCGCCGATCATCGCGGCGGCCGCTACCTGCGCGATGTCGCCGACACCTACGCGCGACATTTCTATGCGCTCGACGGCAACCAGACGATCGTCTCGGCCGCCGGTCGCGGCGCGCATCGCCGCGACGTGCTGCTGCATCAGCAGGCCGGCGACGAGATCGGTCACGACGCGTATCGCGCGGCCTGCTATCGCGGCCCCGACGTATCCGATCGCCTCGCGCTGCTGATGCAGCCGAACGACTCGACCTGGTTGTCGATCAACCTGTATCGCGCGCATCGCAGCGGCGCATTCCAGCCGCGCGAGATCGCAGCCATCGAAACGCTCGCGCCGCTGATCGCGCAGGCGGCGCAACATCACTACGCGCTCGCGGGCTCGACGCAGATCGGCATCCCGCAACTGATGCTCGCGCGGCTGCGCGGCGCCTGTCCGGCGTTGTCCAAGCGCGAACTCGACGTGCTGCGCGGTGTGCTCGAAGGCCTGAGCGCGCGGGAAATCGGCGACACGATCGGCGTGAAAGCGTCGAGCGTCGTCACCTACCAGAAGCGCGCGTACCGGCGTCTCGGCATCTCGAGCCAGCGCCAGCTGTTTGCGCTGTGCCTGCAACCGTGAACGGCGCGCGCCGATCCTGAACGCGTCGGGGTAAATCCCGACCCACCGCCAGCCGTTCGCCGTACCCGGAATGGGGACAACGGTGACCGGCGCGGTTTCCATACTGCATCGACCCGCCGCACGCGTCGCGTCGTCGCGCGCGTGCGTCCGCTCACTGCAACCTGGAAGCCAACGATGGGCATCGAATTCAAGCCATATCCGTTCGTCGCCGCGCGTCATCCGGCGCACCTGCCGACCTGCCGCGGCGGTGTCGATACGCAGCGGCACCGCGTCGCGATCGTCGGCGGCGGGCCGGTCGGTCTCGCCGTCGCACTCGGCCTCGCCAACCACGGCATCCGCAGCGTGCTGCTCGAAGCCGACGACTCGGTCTGTCACGGCAGCCGCGCGATCTGCATCTCGCGACGCAGCCTCGAGATCATCGAGCGGCTCGGCGCGCTCGACGACTTCCTGCGCGTCGGACTGCCGTGGAGCGGCGGGCGCAGCTTCCATCGTCGCGACGAGGTGCTGCATTTCACGATGCCGCAGGACGAGAACCAGAAGCTGCCGCCGATGGTGAACCTCGCGCAGTATCACATCGAACAGTTTCTGCTCGATGCCGCGCTGCGCCGCCCCGAGCTCATCGAGATCCGCTGGCAGGCGAAGGTCGCGGGCGTCACGCGGCACCCGGACGGCGTGCGCGTCGACATCGACACGCCGCTCGGCGGCTACGCGCTCGATGCCGACTGGATCGTCGCGAGCGACGGCGGGCGCAGCACGGTGCGCGATGCGCTCGGCCTGTCGCTTCAGGGCACGAGCTACGAAGGCCGCTACGTGATCGTCGACATCGCGCTCGACAGCGACCGGCCGACCGAACGGCTCGCGTATTTCGACCCGCCGTCGAACCCCGGCTCGACGGTGCTCGTCCACAAGCAGCCCGACAACGTGTGGCGGATCGACTACCAGCTGCGCGACGATGAGGATCCCGAAGCAGCAGTGAAGCCCGAGAACGTGATCCCGCGCGTGCAGAACCTGCTGGACATGATGGGCGAACGCGGCGCGTGGTCGCCAATCTGGATCACGATCTACAAGGCGAACGCGCTGACGCTCGAACGCTACCGGCACGGCCGCGTGCTGTTCTGCGGCGACGCCGCGCACCTGGTGCCGATCTTCGGCGTGCGCGGCGCGAATTCGGGCATCGACGACGCCGACAATGTCGCGTGGAAACTGGCGTACGTGATTCGCGGCCTCGCGTCGGACGCTCTGCTCGACAGCTATTCGGACGAGCGGGTGTTCGCGACGCACGAGAACCTGCGCTACGGCACCAAGAGCACCGAGTTCATGGCGCCGCCGTCGTTCGCATTCGACCTGATGCGCAAGGCCGTGCTGACACTTGCTGTGCGGCATCCGGCGTTGCGTTCGCTGATCAATCCGCGCCAGACGACGGCCATCGCGTACACGGCGTCGCCGCTCAACGCGGACGAGCGCGATGCGTTTTCGGCCGGACCGGCGCCCGGCACGGTGCTCGCGGAGTGTCCGTTGATGCTGCAGGCGGCGTCGCGCGTCATCGGCAACGCCGGCAGCGCACGCCGCGGCCATCTGACCGATCTCGTCGGCCCATGCTTCACGGCGTTGCGCTTCACGCGCGATGGCGCACCCGATCCGTCGTTCACCGAACTCGAGCGCCACCTGCACGACGCCCGCATACCGTTCGCGCTGGTGACGCTCGCGCGGCATGCGCCGCCTCAACATCCGGGATGCAACGGCTACGATGCGGACGGCCGGCTGTTCGACCTGTACGGTGCGCGCGACGGCACCGTCTACCTCGTGCGTCCGGACGGACACGTGCTCGGCCGCTGGCACGACGCACGCCCCGCCGATCTAAGCGCAGCACTCGAGGGTGCGCTCCATCCGCGCACGTCAGCCGATCTTCAGGAGAACGCATGATGACCATGACTGACACCGAACGCGACATTCTCTACACCGACCTGTGCCGCGCGATGACCCGCATCGGCGAAACCGACGCCCCGCTCTTTCTCGCCCGCTTCGCGCTGCTGGCGATCGAGACGATCGGCGATACGGCGACCGTTACCCGCCTGATTGCAGATGCCGGCGACGGCCTGCCCGATACGGGCGCACCGGCGCCACCCTGCGGACAATGACGCAGGACACACCGCCGGGCTGACATCACACTCCTTACGAATTCATTTCGTCGCGCATCGTCTTCGCACCCGTCGCGCCGTAGGCAGACGAATCCCCTGGAAAAAGCCGTTAAGGGTGCATAACATTACTTAACGATTCCGACCCGTCTATCGCGTTACATTGCGTGGGCGGCGCGGCGGGTCGCATGCCGCCTTCCTGCAGCTTGCGGCGAAACAGCCGACGTCCGGTCATTTCGACTCAATACAAGGAGAGGATCACCATGACTCATGGCTTGATTATGTGGCTCATCATCGGCGCGATCGCCGGCTGGCTGGCAGGCCTGCTGGTCAAGGGCGGCGGGTTCGGCCTGATCGTCGACATCATCGTCGGTATCGTCGGCGCGGTGATCGGCGGCTGGCTGGCCGGGATGCTCGGCATCACCATCGGCAGCGGCTTCATCGGCTCGGTGATCGTCGCTGTCATCGGCGCCGTGGTCCTGCTGTTCGTGATCCGGCTATTCAGGCGCGCGGCCTGACGATCTTCTCGCGCGCCTTCGGGCGCGCTCGTTCGTTTTCGCATCGAAGCGGCGCGCGACATCCCGCGCGCCGCCTTCCGTTTCAGCGGCGCTTGCCGCGCTGCGACCAGCCGTCGAGCACGTCGGTCGTCAGCAATCCGCTGCGCGCTTCGCGTGCGCCGTCGCGACCGATCCACACGGTACGCGGCATTTCTCCCCGCCATCCCGCATCGAGCGCCGCCCGCAGACGCTCGGGCATCGGCTCCGCGTTCGCATACTGCGCGACCTGCGGCGGCAGGTTCATTTGCGCGAGCGCCTGGGTGATCGCGGTGCCGTTGTCGTCATAAGCGTCCATCGCGACCATGGCGAGCTGCACGTCCGGATGCCGGCGCTGCCACGCGACGAGATGCGCGGCGTTCTCGCGGCAGTATCCGCAATCGAGCGACCAGATCTCGACCGCGAGCGGCCGTTCGTGCGCCGTCGCATACAACTTCGCGACCTCGGCCACGCGCAGCGGCTGCAGCTCGCCGGCCCACGCCGGCAGGCTCGCGAGCACGGCGCCGATCAATACCGTCAGCCGTTTCATTGCGCGCCCTCCACGGGAATCAGCCGGTAGCCGTCGTTACGCGTACGCCATGACAGATAGATGCGCCCCGCGTCGTCGAGCAGTTGCGGATTGTCGCTCGCGCCCGACGTCGACGCGATCACGCGCGGCGCCGACCAGTGCTCGCCGCGCTCGTCGGAGCGGCGCAGCTTGATCTGCATCGTGTCGCCGTCGAACGCCTTCCACGCGAGCCAGACGACGTCGCCGTGCGCGACGAGCGCCGCATGCGATGCCTGCTCGGCCGGCACCGCCGGATTCGCGCCGAATGCCCACGGCGTGCCGCGCGGCTGGCCATCGGCGCCGATGCGCGAGTAGAACACGTCGGCGCGGCCATCGACGACGCCGAACCACGCGATATGACGCGTACCGTCGGGCGTGATCGCAAGCGCCGGCCCGTGCTCGGGGCAGGCCTCGACATGCCAGTTCGAGAACGTCGCACGCACCGGCACGACGGGCTCCGACGCCGACACAGGCAGCACCGCGAGCGCATGGTCGCGGATCTGTCCGGGGAATACGTTGCGCCACACGCCTTCGATGTGTCCGGCCGGATCGATCGCCATCGCGATGCGGCAGCATTCGCACGTATGGTCGGTCACCTTGCGCTCGGGCTCGAACGACGCGCCGCCGTCGCGCGACACCGCGTAGTAGACGGCCGCGCCTTCATACGCGTGCCCCGCCGCCTTCGCCGCGACGAGATCGCGCTTGTCGATCCACGCGATCGCGATATTGCCGGCCGGATCGACGGCCATCATGTCGAAGCGGTGCGTGATCGCCTGCCGGTCGCGATGCACGGTGACGGGCACGCTCCAGGTCGCCCCGCCGTCGAGCGAGCGCGCGAAGCGCACCATGCCGGTGTACGGCGCATCGAGCGGCATCGACCACGACACGTACACCGCACGGCCGTCGGGGCTCGTCGCGATCTTCGGCCGATTCTCCGCGCTCGTGTAGATCGGCTCGGGCATCGCGTTGACCGTCACGGGCGCGGACAGCGTGCGGCCCGCGCCGTCCGAGTGCGCGACGACGACGTGCGCGCCTTCGACCCATGCGACCCACAGGCGGTGCCGCGCGTCGAACGCGGCGCCGGTCGCGAGCGGCTGCTTCTGTTGCGCCGGCGCGGCCTGCATGCTCATGTGCGCGGCATGCGGATCGGCGGTTTTCGGTGCGTCGTGCGCGCCGGCGGGCGACAGCGCCGCGAGCCACAGCGCGCAGCCTGCCGCGAACGATTTCACAGCGACCATTTCAGTTCTCCAAAGAAAGTGCGGCCCGGATACGGGTGGAACACGTAGTAGCGGCGGTCCGTCAGGTTGTCGATGCCGACCGACGCGGTCCAGTGACGGTCGAACCGGTAGCGCGCCTTCAGGTCGACGACCGTGAAGGTGCTCGTGCCGCCGTACACGTCCGGATTCACGTCGCTGTTGTCCAGCGTGTTGAACTGGCGACCGGAGTACCGGACGCCGACGCTCGCGAGCCAGTGCTCGTCGAAGCGGTACGACGCGAGCAGGTTCGCGCGCATGCGCGGGATGCGTGGAAAGCGCGAGCCGACGTACGCGGGATTCGCGGTGTCGGCCAGGATCTGCGCATTGCTCGCCGACACATTCGCGTCGATGTCGAGCCCGCGCAGCCCGACGTTGCGGCCGCTGAATCCGAGTTCGACGCCGTGCACGCGCACGCGATCGACGTTCGAGATGTTGGTGACGGTCGACGCGCCCGACACCGTCGTCTGGCTGTAGATCGAATCGCGCAGGTCGCTCTGGAACACGCTCGCGCGCACGACGCCGACGCCCACGTCGCGCTCGGCCGTGAAGTCCCAGTCGATCGCCTTTTCCGGCCGCAGGCTCGGGTTGTTGTTGACGATCGCGTTGTTCGAGATCGTGCCCTGGAACAGCTCGCCGACCGTCGGGAAGCGCGTGCCCGTCGCGAACGACACCCGGAAGCGCCACACATCCGTCGCGTCCCACTGCAACGCGACTTTCGGCGACAGCGCATTCGCGCCGCGGTCCGCGTAACCGACCGTGCCGCCCGCGTTACCGAGCGCGCCGCCGTATGCATCCCAGCGCTCGTAGCGCAGGCCGAGGGTCGCGAGCCAGCCGGGCGCGAAACGCCACGCGTCCTGCGCGAACAACGCCTGCGTGCGCGTATCGCCCTGGTAGACGCTCGCGAGCGAGGTGGTCGGCCCGGCCAGCCAGTCGGCCGTGTTGTACGTGACGTTGCGCAGGAAATAGTTGTCGTAGTGATAGCCGAACGTGAACGTATGGCCCTTCACTTCCGGCGCCTCGGCCTTCAGGTCCAGCGTACGCCAGCCCGTGCCGTCGCCCTGGAACAGCGTGCCCGCCCCGCCCTGCGCGGTCGATGCCGCGCGCAGCACGTCGCGCGACACGTCGTAGGCGGACACCACGCCCGACAGCCGCCAGCCCGAATCGAGCCGGCCGTTCAGGCCGAGCGCGTACAGCCAGTTCTCCTGGTCGCCGCGCTGCGGCGCGAACGCGCTTGGCGCGACGGTCATGTTGCGGCCGCCGATCGACACATTGCCGCCGTAGACGGGATTGCCGGCCGCGTCGCGCAGGAAGGTCTCGCCGTGCTGCCGGAAATGGTTCTCCCAGTGCCCGAGCGTCAGCGTCGCGTCCACGCGGTCCGTGAACGCATAGCCCATCCGGACCGTCTCGTTGAGCTGCTCGGTACGCTCGATGTTCTGCGCACCGACGATCGTGCGCGGCTTGCCGTTGGGTCCGATGTCGGTGGCCGCGCCTGTGACGGGCACCGCTGCGCCAAGCTTCGGGTTGTACGCCGAATTGGGGCTTGCATACTGCATCGGCTGACCGTCGTTCTCCAGCCGGTCGAGCGACAGCGAGAACCAGAATTTGCCGATCCGGTTCGCGATCCGCGCGGTCTGGTGGTTGCCGCCGAAGCTGTCCGCCAGCCCGTAGCCGTCGTGATAGCGCTGCGTGAAGAACTGCGTCGACAGCGACGCCTCGAGTTTGTCGGGCCGCCGCGTGGTCAACAGCACGGTCGAGCCGATCGCGTTGCCGGGGTACAGCGCGGAAAAGGGGCCATACAGCACGTCGACGCGCTCGATATCGTCGGGCGCGATCAGCGACCAGCGCGGCGGGTACGCATAGCTCGAGCCGAGCAGGTTCGACAGCAGCAGGCCATCGGCATACACGAGCCCGCGCGCACTCTGCAGTTCGTTGAAGTCGCGGCCGGCGAACACGCTGTTGCGGTCGCCGATGTAGCGCTTGCGCACCATCAGGTTGGGCGCGTACTTCAGCGCGTCCTCGGTCGTGACGTTGATGTGCGCGTCGATCTGCTCGCGCGTGATCGACTCGACGACGGCCGGCGTATCCGGATCGACGGGTTGCCGCCGGGCGGTGACGCTGACCTCGGTCAGCGTGTCGCCCGGCGGCGCGGGCACGACCGCGGCAACCGATGCGGCGCGGCCGGCCGGGTTGCCCGAGCCGCCGGGCACCGGCTCGGCGGATGCGCGATCGATCGCAGCCGCCTGCGCGGCGGGCCAGGCAAAAGCGGCCGCGCACGCGAGCGCGAGCCGACCGCGCGACGGCCGCGCGGCGAAGGTGAACGACATGGATGAATTCCTGAAAACGTGACCGGGAGCCACCGGACGCGGGCCGACGCGCCGCGCGCCTACGGCGCGGCGCGCGGACCGGGCCGCGGGCGGCACGCGCGCCACGGGGGGCGCGCGAACGATGTCAATCAGATCGGGACGTTTTCAGGCGGACCGCGCGGCTGCGCGAGGCGGATGCCCTTGCGGGGAAAATCGGGAACGGCCGGGGCGGCCGCCCGGTATGCGAACGCGCGCACGAAACCCGGCAACGCGGGCAGGCTCGCGCCGAGCGCGACGTTCGACGCGAAGCCGGGACAGTACACGCAGTGCGGCACGCCGGCATGGTCGAACGACGCTGCGCCGCGATCGTCGCCGGACTGCGCGAGGGTGACCTGACGCGCGCCTGCCGCGCTGCACAGCTCGAGCGTGAGCTCGCCGGAACCGCTCGACGCGAGACGCGCGTAGCCGATGACGGGCGACAGTACGTTCAGTACCAGCGCCAGCCATACGAGGCCGATCCATCGCGTCGTCCGTTTCATCGCGGTCCAGGAAAAAGTGCGCGCAAGTATAGCAAGCACCCGCCGCTTGCCGATTGAGCCGGAGGCAATAGTCGGCATCGCACGGCGCGCCGCAGCGCATGTGCCGTTAATACAACAGAGACAAAATCTAACGATTCGCCGCTGGCACAAATCCGAGCGCGAGGTTGATAATTATTGGACCTGCTGGAGAAACGACCATGGACGAAAGACCAACTCGCATGCCCCCGCCCGAGCAAGTGATGAGCCCGGATCCGGAACCCGTCGGCGTGGAATTCCTCGCCGAATTGCCCGATCACGTCCGGGCATTCTTCGACGAGCAGCACAAGCTGTACTCGCCGAAGTGAACCTGCGTCCGGTTCTGTAACCGCCGCGTGTCGATCGAGACCATGCGGTTCATCGCTGCGTTTTCGGCGCAGATCGCTTCGCACCCGGGCTGCAACGGCCTGACGGTGCCGGGTCAGCGCGTCCGCTGATTCTTCTGTCGCGTCGTTTCGCCGCGCGACTGTCTTCGTCTATCCTTCTGGTTTTCCACCTCCGGCCCGCCCGGCTCTCCCGATCGATCGTTCCGATGAAACAAGCCATTCGTGCCAGCGTCGCTGTCGCCGCGCTCGGCGTCGCCCTTTTTTCGTCACCGCTTGTCGCGCGCGCCGACGGCGACGACACCGCGCTCACCAACCTCGTCGCACTCGCGTCGCAGCGGATCGCGCTTGCCGAACCCGTCGCACGCTGGAAATGGGCGAACCACAAGGCGATCGAGGATCAGCCGCGCGAAGCGGAACTGCTCGCATCGGTGGAGAAGCGCGCCGCCCAATCGGGCCTGGATCCGGCGTTCGCGCGGACGTTCTTCGAGGATCAGATCGCCGCGAGCAAGGACGTGCAGAACGCGCTCTTTGCCACCTGGCGCGCGACGCGGCCGCCCGAAGGCACGCCGCCCGACCTGGCGACCAGCACGCGGCCGGCGCTCGACCAGCTCACGCAAAAGATGCTGGCCGGCCTAGGACGGATCGCGCCGCTGCGCGACGCGCCCGATTGCCAGGCGCGGCTCGCCCGCAGCATCGCGAACTGGAAGGCGCTCACCCGCTACGACGCGAGCCGCTCGCAGGCGCTCGACACCGCGCTGTCGCACGTATGCTCGGCCGGCGGCGCCAGCGCGATCGGCTGACGACGCGCCACCGCGCGCCGCGGCACGCGGCACTCAGTCGGCTGGCGTGAGCGCCGCGAGCGGAATCAGTTGCAGGCCGCGCGCGAGATGGGTCTGCAGCAGGCGATGGGTATGGGGTTCGTACGCACCGTCCAGGCCGTCGGCCGCGAGCCGCAGGGCCGCGTCGAGTGATTCGGCCGCACCGAGATAGCGCCACCCGTCGATCACGTGAAACAGGCGGCGCTCGTCGCCGGCTTCGAATGCGACCGCGCCGTCGAACGGCCAGCCCGCATTGCCCGCACGGGCTTTGTCGGCCGCGGGACGCCGGTTGTGCGACGGACGCAGGCGGGCGATCCACTGCGCTTCGGCGAGCATCGCGCCCAGCTCGTTGCCGGTCTCCCGCCATTCGACTCGCCGCACCTGCTGCGCGAGCCGCATTTCCTTCGACGAGCGCCGCTCGCCGGTCAGCAACGCGCGCAAGCGCTGCCGCACCCGCACACTGCGCCCGACGTAAAGGGCTTCGTCGCCCTCCCCGAACAGCGCGTACACGCCGCATCCGGCGGGCGCGGTATCAAGCCACGCTTCGGTCATGCCGCCCGCGAGACGGAAGTGGCGCGTCGTACGCGCAATCTGGTCGCGCAGACGCTCGAGCGGCACGATCTCGTGCAACTGCCGCCAGAACTGCCAAAGGAGATCGGCATCCGCGAGCGCCCGGTGGCGGGCCGCGGGAACGAGGCCATGCCGATCGATCAGCGCATCGAGACCGTGCCGCGCCTCGCGGGGAAACAGCGCGCGCGACAGCCGCACCGTACACAGCACGTCCGGATTGAACGCGATGCCGGCACGTTCGAATTCCGCGCGCAGGAAGCCGCGGTCGAAGCTCGCGTTGTGCGCGACGAACAGCTTGCCGTCGAGCCGCTCGAACAACGTGGGCGCGAGCGACGCGAACGACGGCGCGTCGCGCACCATGTCGTCCGAAATGCCGGTCAGTTGCTGGATGAACGGCGGAATCGACTGTCCCGGGTTGACCAGCGTCGTCCACGTCGACACACCGAGCGGGCCGATTTCGACCACGCCGATTTCGGTGATGCGGTGCTCGGCGGACGAGCCGCCGGTGGTTTCAAGGTCGACGAAGACGAGCGGCTGCTCGCAGGCGGGATCGGACGGACAGGAATCGGACATGAAAAATGCAGGGAAACGGTGCTTTCGTGAGTATGCACCGGCATGCACGTTCAGGACCAGTCCGAACCGGAAACGATTCGCCGGCGGCCCATTTTCGTGCCCCAAAAAAACAAAAAGCCCCCGCGATGCGGGGGCCGGACGTGATCGGCAGTGCGTGGCGCGTCAGACCGCCTGGATATTCGCTGCCTGCTTGCCTTTCGGCCCGAGTTTCACCTCAAAGGAAACGCGCTGGTTTTCCTTCAGCGTTTTGAAGCCGTCCATCCGGATTTCGGAAAAGTGCGCAAACAAATCTTCGCCGCCATTGTCTGACGTAATAAAGCCGAAACCTTTAGCATCGTTAAACCATTTTACGATACCGGTATCCATACCTTTCTTCCCCACTCGTTTAGATCAAAAAAGCTACTGATATAGCCGCCTCCCGAAATCCCGCAACGGCGCGCCGATACCCACCCCCAGCGCTCCGCCCGGGGACGGAGTGCTCACTTTATAAATTGGACAATCCGGGTGCGTCAAGAAAATTTTTGAGGCGTTCTTTATCAAAAAGACGTCAATACCACTGGAATCGGTACACCATCCTCTTTTATTAATTGATTCGCATCAAAAACCTGTCAATATTACCGGGATCAGATCCCCAATAATCAATGCAGTGAAAAACCTACCGAGAGAAAACGGGTCGGTAAAATCCTCGGGTTTTTTCGGGTTGCGAAAAGCGGGGGACGTTGCGATGCTGGTGCCAAGCAATGGAAGGAGAAGGGTCATGTGGCTGGATGGAATCAAGCGCTTCGCGAGCCGGCTCGCACGCGCACGCCGCAAGTCCCGCGCGCTGGCCGAGCCTCGTGAAGCGCCGTGCGATACCGAGTTCGATCCGAACTGGCACGGCGATCATTGGCAGAACCTGCTGGCGTCGCCGCTGGACGCTCGGCACTACGTGATGGAAGACTGGACTTATACGCCGCCGCAGGCCGAAGCCGAGGATCCGCCGCCGGCTGCCAAGCGCAAGCGACGCTCGTACATGCAGTAAGGCCAGCAGAGATCGGGAAGACCGGGCAAAAAAAAAGCGCGACTGGGAAGTCGCGCCGACAAAGGTTTGGAGATCTTTTCCGTCAACGAAAAAGTCTGCTTCGGAAAGCAGAGATCGCAGTATAGCGAGAGAACATCCTTTCATTATCCATGCTCCACACAAACCTCTATTGCCGATGTGTCAATAATCGCGCTAGGCCTACCCTCGTCTGCCACTGAAGGCCTGTCGCGCTCGCGCAACGCCTGGTACGCAGTCCTGAGTAGTATTTCCGCCCGCTGCGCCGCAGCAAAGTCTTGCTGGACGCGGCGCTCCGCGCATGCACCCATTTTTGCGCGATTCAAAATACAGTATTGCAGGAAGCGGTTTTCCTCCGCGCCGAGGCCGCTCCGTACACTGCAAATGGTTTTCCGACGAGGGTGCCGCGCCAACGCGCACGGCGTCGCCGACCGGTGACGCCGCCGATGCCCACAGCAGGTTCGATCGACATCATCCTGTTTGGAGACAGATCATGAAAAAGACCCTGATCGTCGCCGCATTGGCGGGCGTGGCTGCCAGCGCCGCCCATGCGCAAAGCAGCGTCACGTTGTACGGCCTGATCGATGCAGGCATCACCTACACGAACAACCAGCACGGTCACAGCGCGTGGCAGGAAACGAGCGGCTCGATCAACGGCAGTCGCTGGGGCCTGCGCGGCACCGAGGATCTCGGCGGCGGCCTGAAGGCGATCTTCACGCTGGAAAACGGCTTCGGCATCAACAACGGTTCACTGAAGCAGAACGGTCGCGAGTTCGGTCGACAGGCGTTCGTCGGGCTCGCGCACAACAGCTTCGGCTCGCTCACGCTCGGCCGCCAGTACGACAGCGTCGTCGACTACCTCGGCCCGCTGTCGCTGACCGGCACCCAGTACGGCGGCACGCAGTTCGCGCACCCGTTCGACAACGACAACCTGAACAATTCGTTCCGGATCAACAACTCGGTCAAGTACCAGAGCGCGAACTACGGCGGCCTGAAGTTCGGCGGGCTGTACGGCTTCTCGAATTCCACCGGTTTCGCGAACAATCGCGCGTACAGCGTCGGCGCGTCGTACAGCTACATGGGCTTCAACGTCGCGGCAGCGTACCTGCAGCTCAACAACAACATCAACGCGCTGGCGCTCGCGGCCAGCGACCCCGGCGCGGTGGCCGGCGACTGGACCTTCGCGGCCAGCCGGCAGCGCACGTGGGGCGCAGGCCTGAACTACACGTTCGGGCCCGCGACGGCCGGCTTCGTGTTCACGCAGACACGCCTGACCAATTCGGCCGGGATCAGCGCCGGGCAGTCCGGCGTGTCGACCGGCATCCCGCTCGCCGGCGGCACGCGCTTCAACAATTACGAGGTGAACGGCCGCTACGCGCTGACGCCGGCGTTCTCGCTCGCCGGCTCGTACACGTACACCGACAGTCGTCTCGACGGCCAGACGCCGAGCTGGCACCAGTTCAACCTGCAGGCCGACTATGCGCTGTCGAAGCGCACCGACCTGTACTTGCAGAGCGAATACCAGCGGGTCAATGCCAGTGGGCTGGCGATCGGCGCGAACATCAACGGGCTCGGCGCCGCGTCGTCGACGAACAAGCAGATCGCCGTCACGGCCGGCATGCGCCACCGCTTCTGAGCGATACGATCGGCGTAGGCCGTGCGGCCAAGACCGTCATGACGAAGCGCCCCACCCGGGGCGCTTGTTCGTTTCAGCGCGGCGTGGCGCGGATGCGTCGCTTCACGCGTTGCCCGGCGCCGGATAGCGAACGTCGAGCACGTCGATCGGCTGCGGGCCGGCCGGCGTCATCAGCGTGACGGTATCGCCGATCTTCGCCTTGATGAGCGCCCGCGCGACCGGCGAGATCCAGCTGACGCAACCGTGATCGAGATCGACCTCGTCGATCCCGACGATCGTGATGGTGTGATCCTCACCGTCCGGCGTCGCGTAGTCGACAGTCGCGCCGAAGAACACCTGGTCGACGTTCTCCTGCCGGCTCGCATCGACGACTTCGGCGAGATCGAGCCGCTTCGTCAGGAAGCGGATCCGGCGGTCGATCTCGCGCAGCCGCCGCTTGCCGTAGATATAGTCGCCGTTCTCCGAGCGGTCGCCGTTCGACGCGGCCCACGACACGAGGCGCACGACCTCGGGACGCTCGACGTCGATCAGGTTCAGGAGCTCGTCCCTGAGCCGCTTGTGGCCGGCCGGCGTGATGTAGTTCTTGGTGCCCGCCGGGATCGCGGGCTGACTCGGGTCGAGATCGTCGTCGTCACCGTCCGACTCTTTGACAAACGCCTTGTTCATGATGCGGATTCAAAACCTGGATGATCGATGCTTCAAGGGTACACGAACGCGGCCACGCAAGATCGTGCGACATATTTTGCGAAGAAGGCTTCCCTTTTTATACGACTCTGCTATACTTCCGCTTCTGCGTGCGGCTGTAGCTCAGTTGGATAGAGTACTTGGCTACGAACCAAGGGGTCGTGGGTTCGAATCCTGCCAGCCG
>NZ_JAWRXS010000814.1:0-240 GCF_046534915.1 Burkholderia sp. SIMBA_051
GGGCGCGCGCACGAGTTGCGCCTCCAGGCGTTCCGCATATTCGGTGAAATAGAAGGTCAGCAAAGCTTCGCCGAACGCCTCTTTCGAACCGAAATAATGATAGAACGACCCTTTGGGCACGCCGGCCGCCGCCAGGATCTCATTGAGACCGACGGCCGAAAAGCCCTTGCCCAGCAAAATGGGCATGGCGGTATCGAGGATGTGTTGCCGCACTTCCACGGCTGGCGCTGCATTCATGGG
>NZ_JAWRXS010000815.1:0-240 GCF_046534915.1 Burkholderia sp. SIMBA_051
CTCGCCCGCATCCATGAACACCACCCGGTCGCATACGTCCCGCGCGAAACCCATCTCGTGCGTCACGCAGACCATGGTCATGCCGTCCTTGGCCAGGCCCTTCATCACCTGCAGCACCTCGCCCACCATCTCCGGGTCGAGCGCGCTGGTGGGCTCGTCGAACAGCATCACCGGCGGTTGCAGCGCCAGCGCGCGGGCGATCGCCACGCGCTGCTGCTGGCCGCCCGACAGCGAACCGGG
>NZ_JAWRXS010000816.1:0-240 GCF_046534915.1 Burkholderia sp. SIMBA_051
AAAGTGCTCAGCCCTGTTGGGGCTGAAAAGCACTCAATAAGCTCGCCAATGGATGATCAAATAACCGCAGCGGCAGTTACGCTGCCGCGCGGCCAAGGGTGCCAACCATTAACATGGCACCAGGATCATGCTTATCGAATCAGCTCGATTTCACGGGTAATGATTGATTGCTTGGCGGTTTGCTTTTCAACACGCGCACGCGCAGCAGCGGACATCTTGCGGAACAGCTCCGGTGATTCG
>NZ_JAWRXS010000817.1:0-240 GCF_046534915.1 Burkholderia sp. SIMBA_051
TGGTTCTGCCCAGGTTCGCGTTCTCTTGTCAGGCCGTGGCCGGTTCGTCGCGCGAGTTTCCATTCCCTCTCTCCGTAGCCAACAAGAAGGGGACGTACATGAGTCTCATCGAAGTCAAAGTTCCAGATATCGGCGATTTCAACGGCGTCGATGTCATCGAAGTCAACATCAAACCCGGCGACGTGATCGAAAAAGAGCAAACGCTCATCACGCTCGAATCCGATAAGGCATCCATGGAAG
>NZ_JAWRXS010000818.1:0-240 GCF_046534915.1 Burkholderia sp. SIMBA_051
CGGGAGTGACTGGTTCAACTGGAATAACAGGAGCAACTGGTGTAACGGGGACAACTGGGGTAACAGGAGCGACAGGCCCAACGGGTGCAACAGGAGTAACAGGCATAACTGGTGTAACAGGATCGACTGGCTCAGCTGGTGCAACCGGCCCGACTGGAGTAACGGGTCCAACTGGAGTAACCGGGTCGACGGGAGTAACAGGCACAATCGGTTTAACCGGAGTAACGGGTCCAACTGGTG
>NZ_JAWRXS010000819.1:0-239 GCF_046534915.1 Burkholderia sp. SIMBA_051
CGGCCGTCGACGTCGCTCCAGATGCTGGGGGCGAGCAGGCTGTGGTAGAGCGCGGTGGTGAGGTTGGTGCGCATCGGGGCGGGGGCGTCGATGGTCAGCGCGCCGAGCGCGCTCCGCCATTCGCCCTCGGTGCGGGCGCGGACGGCGTCGAAGCGGGCGCCGCCAGCTTCCTTTTCGGCGGCGTCGAGATTGGCGATCGCGCCCGCTTCGTCGACCACCGAGAGCGCGACGCGGACTTC
>NZ_JAWRXS010000820.1:0-239 GCF_046534915.1 Burkholderia sp. SIMBA_051
GAAAATGGACACGCTGTTTGATGGCGCAGGATTTATCTTTGGTTTCAGGGTATTACCGGCAATTATCTTCGTCACTGCACTGGTGAGTATTCTCTACTACATCGGTGTGATGGGGATTTTAATTCGCATTCTCGGCGGTATATTCCAGAAAGCATTAAATATCAGCAAGATTGAGTCATTCGTCGCGGTCACCACCATTTTCCTCGGGCAAAACGAAATTCCGGCGATCGTCAAACCCT
>NZ_JAWRXS010000821.1:0-239 GCF_046534915.1 Burkholderia sp. SIMBA_051
GAGCGGGCCGTCGAAATGTCGCGTCTGATCGACGAGGCGAATGCCAACCGCGCGAAAGAAGACTGAGCAGGCGTTACCCGCTGCCGTGCCGTTGACTGCACGCCTGGCGCCGCCTTCCGTTTTGCTTTCCGTTTACCTCGAAGATCCGTCTTTCTGACATGACCGCACCTCAACGTCCCCGCGTGCCGCGTCGCGCGCTCGACGTGGAGACGCTCCGCCCGACGCCCGACCGGGTGCGG
>NZ_JAWRXS010000822.1:0-239 GCF_046534915.1 Burkholderia sp. SIMBA_051
CGGTCATTGCGCCCCCAGGAGTGGAAAGTCCATCGCGAGCAGCATGCGCGACAGTGCGATCAACGGCAGGCCGACGAGTGCCGTCGGGTCGTCGGAATGAATGGCCTCGAGCAACGCGATGCCGAGTCCCTCGGATTTTGCGCTGCCCGCGACGTCGTACGGCGTTTCCGTCCGCAGATAGGCGTCCAGCGCGGCGTCCGGCAGATCGCGGAACCGCACGCGGGTCATCACGTCGGCCG
>NZ_JAWRXS010000823.1:0-239 GCF_046534915.1 Burkholderia sp. SIMBA_051
GCTTGCGGCCTGCGCCGTCGCGCTAACAGGAGAGTCGACACATGGTCACAAAGCATCCGCTGCCGGGAAGCGAGCGAACGGTGGAACAAGGTTCGAAAGTGGTCGGTCAATGCGATCCGGCGGAACGGATCGAGGTTTTCGTCATGCTGCGCCGTCAACGGCAGGCGCAGTTCGATGCGCTGATGAGCAGAATCCAGGCGGGCGACCCGAACGTGAAACCGCTGTCGCGCGACGAACTG
>NZ_JAWRXS010000824.1:0-239 GCF_046534915.1 Burkholderia sp. SIMBA_051
CCATACACCAGCACCGTGATGCGGTCGGAAAGCGCGAACACCGCCTGCATGTCGTGCTCCACCAGCAGAATGGTGTATTGCCCGCGCAGGCGTTGCAGCAGCCGCGTCATGGCCTCGGATTCATGCTGGCTCATGCCGGCCATGGGTTCGTCCAGCAGCAGCAGGGTCGGCTGGCAGGCCAGCACCATGGCCAGCTCCAGTTGCCGCAGCTCGCCATGCGCCAGCGCGGCGGCGGGGGT
>NZ_JAWRXS010000825.1:0-239 GCF_046534915.1 Burkholderia sp. SIMBA_051
GTCGATTTCCGCGACGCAATCGATGACGACCGGACGAACATTAATACGCGCCAGATAACGATAATCCTCTGAAATCGTATCGTCAGCGCTGCATCGTGCCGCATACGCAAACAGAAGCATCAACGCGGAGAGAAAGATGAGCGGCCCCTCCATGAGTAGTACCGGACGAGGTTAATCATGTCCTGTACCGCGAACCGATGCCCTCGAGGTCACCGGTGATCTCCGGGGAAAAAACGCGT
>NZ_JAWRXS010000106.1:0-340 GCF_046534915.1 Burkholderia sp. SIMBA_051
TAATGATGCAAAAACGATTCAAACAACTGATGTTGCTGGCTGCTTTCGTGCCGACCCTTGCCATGGCTCAAGCGCTTCAGAGCCAGGCTCCGGCGGCGCCGGCTGCTGCCGCGGCACCGGTTGATCCGGCCAAGCAGGCTGCCATCAAGGAACTGCTGGACGCAATCGACGCGCAGAAGCTCGTCGGCGCAATTGGCAACAGCGCGCAGATGCAAGCCAAGCAACTGGTTCCGGCCATCCTGTCGGACGCCCTGAGCGAAAACAAGACGATGACGGACAAGCAGAAGCAGGCTTCCGTCCCGGCGCTGCAAAAAAATGCGGTGCCGAAGCTGGTTGACGG
>NZ_JAWRXS010000826.1:0-239 GCF_046534915.1 Burkholderia sp. SIMBA_051
TCGGTGAGCGTTTCCGGGATCGTGTCCTGCAGCCACCTGAACACCTGCCGGCTGGTGAGCGCCCATTTAATTTGGCGTACGAACTCCTCGAGGTGATGCTGCACGACCCGGTACAGGTTCACCAGCTCGCCGTTGATGTCGTTGATCACCTCGACCTTCGCCTGCGGTCGCATGAAGTACAGCGCGGCCCCGCCCGCGAAGACCTCGACGTAACACTCATGTTCGGGAAACCGCGGAAT
>NZ_JAWRXS010000827.1:0-239 GCF_046534915.1 Burkholderia sp. SIMBA_051
GGTGTTCGTCCTCCTTGCGGTGGTGGCAGCCGTCCATGAAGTGCTCGAAGTAGTCGAGCACCGAGGTGATGAAGGCCGGGTCGGCCTTGTTGGCCTGCTGCATTTCCTCGATGACCTGATCGAGGGTGATGGCGAGGCGCCACAGGTTGCGGTGCTCGGCCTGCAGGCGGTCCAGCAAGGGGGCCGCGGCGTCGCTGCGCTGGGGCAGCAGGCGGAAGAGGTGTTCGTCCTCCTTGCGG
>NZ_JAWRXS010000828.1:0-239 GCF_046534915.1 Burkholderia sp. SIMBA_051
CCTGCGCGACGCGCCCGGCCTGAAGAAAAAGCCGTCGACCTCCGAACTGCTGGACTGGCTGCGCCTGCTGCTGGCCGAGGACGTCAGCGCGGCGCAGATCGACGCGCACACCGCCACGGCGGTGCCGCTGATGGCTGGCGCCCTGCTCAAGAACGAACAGGACGTGCACCTGCTGGAACGGCTCGCCGCCATGACCCGCGGCACCCAGCGCCGCTGACGCCCTCCTCGCGGCCATCATG
>NZ_JAWRXS010000829.1:0-239 GCF_046534915.1 Burkholderia sp. SIMBA_051
TCTTCAACGCGTACATGCTGGTGCGCTCGCGGCGCGTCTCGCTGATGGTCGTTCCTACTATCCCGTTGGCAAGTCCTGCGCTAGCAGAAGACCCGGATACGTATGAGATACGCATACAGGTTGTGAACCTTAGTCAATTTCCCGTGTACATAAGCGAAGTTGGTTTGAAGTATAGGGACCGAAAAGACGGCGTGCTGAAGTTCGCCGCGCCTCCAAATGCGGACTTTCCGATTGAGCTT
>NZ_JAWRXS010000830.1:0-239 GCF_046534915.1 Burkholderia sp. SIMBA_051
GAACAATCGCGTGCTGATCGACGCCGGCCCCGGCACGCCCGACGGCTTTCGCGTCGACGTTCACGGCAATCTGTGGTGCGGCTGGGGCATGGGCACCGACGAACTCGACGGCGTGCGCGTTTTCACGCCGCAAGGCGAGCCCATCGGCCACATTGCGTTGCCGGAACGCTGCGCGAATGTGTGCTTCGGCGGCCGCCATCGCAACCGGCTGTTCATGGCGGCAAGCCACGGGCTCTATT
>NZ_JAWRXS010000107.1:0-339 GCF_046534915.1 Burkholderia sp. SIMBA_051
CCGGTGCGTTGCGCCAATTCCCCGATATTCATTCCTGACCTTGTAGAAAAACACCGGCGAAACGCCGGTAAATGCATGGCCGCGAGCCATGCGACGATCCGCCACGGCGCGCGGCCCGCGGCGAATCGCGGACTGCGCGGGCTTACTTGGCAGCGGCGGCAGGCGCGGCCTGCACCTTGTTGGGCGGACGCACCGGCACGGCGGGCAGCGGCGCGGCGCCATCCGGCTTGACGAAGGTCAGCGTGGCCACATAGCCGATGGCGTCGTAGTGCTCGGGTCCGCTTGCGCCCGGACGATCACCCGGCGTGCGGTCGATGTGCATGGTGCGCAGCACGTACT
>NZ_JAWRXS010000831.1:0-239 GCF_046534915.1 Burkholderia sp. SIMBA_051
TATAGAAGCGCCCGACGTGATACTGCAACGATTCAGGTTTGTTTTATTCCTGCGGTCCGGGACAAGGGTGCCAATCGGACTTTTCCTGGCGGTTTCGTCAGGATGTCTTAATGCCACCCCAGCCGTGTCACTAGACTCGCGGGTGACGCAAGCGACGATAACGACGACAATCTGTCGACGAGACTACATTGCCGAAGTGACACCATCGGTCGACACACGTATAGTCCGCAAAGATCAAC
>NZ_JAWRXS010000832.1:0-239 GCF_046534915.1 Burkholderia sp. SIMBA_051
AGCAGAAGCCTGAGCGCCGACTGCGTGTGACGATGGGCTGGCGCCACCTCCCCGGGCATGATCAGTTGCAGGCCCGCATACAGGGATTGTGTAATGGCTGAACGCCCGCGCAGCGCCGGATTCTCGAGGACCAGTACGCGGCGTTCAGCCTCGGCTGCACTGATGAGACGGCCTGCTTCCATGAGGTGCTCGCGAATCTCCGCGTAGCGCCAGACGGCCGCCACGGCGGGAGAGGCCGG
>NZ_JAWRXS010000833.1:0-239 GCF_046534915.1 Burkholderia sp. SIMBA_051
CATCATACTCATTTGTTATCACTGACTTTCTTTTTTGCGATGAGTTTAATGGTACCTACGCCATCAATTACTTTTGAATAATAAATATCATGGACAATATACTCTTCTGAATAAAATTGCGTTTTTAACCCAATTTTTAATTGAGGATTAGTAGAGTAGGGGAGAGTGATGTGGGCTTGGCCATCAGGAAGATTGATCGGTTGATCGGATCCGTTAACTGAAACAGTCCTCTCAAGTAC
>NZ_JAWRXS010000834.1:0-239 GCF_046534915.1 Burkholderia sp. SIMBA_051
GGCGAACCGCGCAAACATGGCGACGTTGTCGGCCGGACGGGTCAGCGGCGCGTCGACGACGATCATGTCGTATTGACTGCGCAGTCGTGCGAGCAGCGCGTCGAGCATGTCGGCGCCGTACAAATTGCGCGCGGGCTGCGCGTGGGTTCCGGCCGGCAGCACGTCGAGGTTCTCGTCGACGCGGCGAATCGCCCGCTCGGGATCCAGCGATTGTTTCAGTACGTCCGACAAGCCTCGGT
>NZ_JAWRXS010000835.1:0-239 GCF_046534915.1 Burkholderia sp. SIMBA_051
CCCATCATTTCTTGTAATACATCGCTTAAAACAATCTAAACTTTTTTTATATTTCAGAAAGATATCATTTGGCAATTCTAAAGTTGTTGTATTCATAATAACGGTGTCATCCAAAAGCTCTACTCTATAAACATATCCATCCTGGCCGTTATCTTCTGTTAACCTCTTTGCCATCTTCTCTGCCACGAGAAAATTTGTCGAAAGCCAAATTCCATTTGTGGGTTCTGTAGTTTCTCCTC
>NZ_JAWRXS010000836.1:0-238 GCF_046534915.1 Burkholderia sp. SIMBA_051
TTCACGTCCATCTCAAGACGCTTCCGCTATCCAAATTACTTACTTCTTCCAGATTGTTAAAGAACGACAGCCGATATGGTGTTACTCATATCACTCTGACTGGCTCAATCGCCAATGCAAAATTCTCGGTTCAGTGTCTGAATCAAGCCCTTAGCGTTGGTGATTGGTGGAGGCAGACGGGATCGAACCGACGACCCCCTGCTTGCAAAGCAGGTGCTCTCCCAGCTGAGCTATGCCC
>NZ_JAWRXS010000837.1:0-238 GCF_046534915.1 Burkholderia sp. SIMBA_051
GTGACGATGTGGTGCTTGGAACCGGGTCGCGCGCGATCGGTGGGGTTTGGCCCAGTTTTTGGCCTGCCCCAACGGCGCGAATCGATGATGAATCGACGGCGGCTCGTGAGAAGTCGATCTGGTCCGCTGCGCGCAGCTTTGCGAGCAGTAGCTCGTGCAAGCGATCCCAGACACCGGCTGCTTGCCAATCGCGCAGCCGGCGCCAACATGTCACGCCCGAGCCGCATCCCATCTCGGC
>NZ_JAWRXS010000838.1:0-238 GCF_046534915.1 Burkholderia sp. SIMBA_051
CATCGTGCGTTTCGGATCTGAACTCAAGTTTGTGAAAGAAACGTACAACCCGGAGAAGCTGTCGATCGTCCAGTTTGACACCCGGATCCAGCGCACAGACACGTGGGGCGAGGATGACCCGTTCGAGAAGATCGAGATCATCGGTCGTGGCGGCACGCATCTCGAGTGCGTACGTAGAGATATGTTGGAGGAAAATCCGACCGCTGCTATCATCTTCACCGACATGCAGTGCAGGCCG
>NZ_JAWRXS010000839.1:0-238 GCF_046534915.1 Burkholderia sp. SIMBA_051
GTCCGCTCGCGCGCGCTCGCCGCGACATCGCAGCGACATCGCAGCGACATCGCAGCGACACGTTCAGTCGCGCGGCGGGCGCGTCAGATACGGCTCGGTCGCGCCGCGCACGGCGCCCTTGATCTCCATCCGCGCGATCGACTGCAGATGCACCTCGTCCGGGCCGTCTGCGAAGCGCAGCGCGCGCCCCCAGCTCCACAGATCGGCGAGCGGCGTGTCCGGGCTCAGGCCCATCGCG
>NZ_JAWRXS010000840.1:0-238 GCF_046534915.1 Burkholderia sp. SIMBA_051
GGAATCTGTTACCGCGTGGGGTCGTGAATACATCGAATTCGTTTGGAAAGAACTGGAAGAAAAATTCGGTTTCAAAGTTCTGTACATCGACACCGACGGTCTGTACGCGACCATCCCGGGTGGTAAATCTGAAGAAATCAAAAAAAAAGCGCTGGAATTCGTTGACTACATCAACGCGAAACTGCCGGGTCTGCTGGAACTGGAATACGAAGGTTTCTACAAACGTGGTTTCTTCGTT
>NZ_JAWRXS010000841.1:0-238 GCF_046534915.1 Burkholderia sp. SIMBA_051
GGAAACGCTCGACAGCGATCACGTCGGCCTGCATTCGGCCAGTTCGATCAACGCGCGCACCCACATGGCCGCGCGCCAGGCGGGCAAGGCGCTGAAGCTGCGCATTCACGTGCCGGGCTTCGACGCCGTGTGCCGGATGGTGCAGGCGGGCATGGGCGTCGGCGTGCTGCCCGTCAACGTGTATCGCATCATGGGGCGGCCGTTGGGCCTCGTGTCCGTCGCGCTCGAAGACGAATGG
>NZ_JAWRXS010000842.1:0-238 GCF_046534915.1 Burkholderia sp. SIMBA_051
CTGCTCGTGGCCGCGCTGCACGATCATCACGTGCGCATCGAGGTGGGCTATGGCCTTGAAGGCACGATTCCCGACGTGATCGCGGGGCGCATCATTCGCGAACGCATCGTGCCGGCGTTCCGCGAGAACAACTTCGAAGCGGGCATCAGCGCGGCCGTCGATTCGCTGACGCAACGCTTGGCGGACCCCGAACAGACAGGCGCGTCCACGCCCGATGCGACGGCGGATGAAAGCGCGG
>NZ_JAWRXS010000843.1:0-238 GCF_046534915.1 Burkholderia sp. SIMBA_051
TGCGAGCGTCTTCCACGCGGTCTTGTGCGATTTCGGAAGCGCGCAGGTAACCTTCGACTTCAGCCGACAGCTGAACCACTGCACCCTTCGCGTCCACCGTCTTGACCACGCCGTCGACGATCGAACCCTTGTCGTTCATTGCAACGAAGTTGCTGAACGGGTCGCCTTCGAGCTGCTTGATACCCAGCGAGATGCGTTCCTTCTCGACGTCGATGCCAAGAACGATCGCTTCCACTTC
>NZ_JAWRXS010000844.1:0-238 GCF_046534915.1 Burkholderia sp. SIMBA_051
GGCGAAGTGGAGCGCCAGCCTTTATGATCTGATCCAGGCCTATGGCCAGATCCGCGCGCGTAACCAGCCGGTGGTGCATATGGTCGCGGTGCGGCCGGTCATGACCCTGGACGAGGCGATCCAGCGGGTGAGCGCGCTGGTCGGGTCGGCGCTCGACTGGACGACTCTTGAATCCTTCCTGCCCGACGATCGCGACGGACCGATGGCGAAATCGGCGCTGGCCAGCAGCTTCGTGGCG
>NZ_JAWRXS010000845.1:0-238 GCF_046534915.1 Burkholderia sp. SIMBA_051
GGCGTACATCATCGAGGGACCACCTCCCATATAAACGGCGGTTCCTAGCACGTCCTCTAGTTCGGCGCGTGTGGCGCCCAGCTTGACGAGAGCTTGGACGTGAAAGCCAATGCAGTCATCGCATCGGTCCGCGACTGCGATGCCGAGCGCAACAAACTCTCGCATTTTCTTGCTCAGTGCGCCATCCTTGGTGCCGGCTGCAGCCAATTGACCGAATGCGGTCATTAACTCAGGCTGG
>NZ_JAWRXS010000108.1:0-338 GCF_046534915.1 Burkholderia sp. SIMBA_051
CGGGCGTGCGGGTCGGCGCGGCGAGCCGGCCGCTGCTGCGCGTGACGAGCGGCCAGGCGACCCTCGACCCGATCGCGATCACGCCGTGGGGCGGCGTCGCGATGAGCCCGTACACGGTCGTCTCGCTCAACGGCATCGACCAGGAACGCTGGGCGATTCAACCGATCTCGTTCCTCACCGCCGCGTTGCGCCTGCAGCGCATGCCGTCGCCGAGCGTGACGACGGAGAACGGGCGGCGTCTTTTCATGTCGCACGTCGACGGCGACGGGTTCGCGTCGCGCGCCGAATTTCCCGGCGCGGACTACTCGGGCGAAGCGCTGTATCAGCAGATTTTCACG
>NZ_JAWRXS010000846.1:0-238 GCF_046534915.1 Burkholderia sp. SIMBA_051
GTTGTTCCGCAAGCTGGCTACCAGCCAGACACCGCGGACCCTGTTCATTTCGTGTTCGGACAGCCGGATGGTGCCCGAACTGGTCACGCAACGCGAACCGGGCGACCTGTTCGTGATCCGCAATGCGGGCAACATCGTGCCTTCGTTCGGGCCGGAGCCGGGCGGCGTGTCGGCCACGGTCGAATATGCGGTGGCGGCGCTAGGCGTCACCGACGTCGTGATCTGCGGCCATTCGGAT
>NZ_JAWRXS010000847.1:0-238 GCF_046534915.1 Burkholderia sp. SIMBA_051
GTTTTTTGGGGCGCCGAAGAGTGAGAGGGCTAAGGCGTTTCTTGCACAGATTGTGCATTGAAGTGGGAGGCACTACGCACTTTGCAGTACTTGTTTAGCTTAAAGTGGTGAGGACTAGTTAGTGAAAGACTGCTATCGGCCATAAGCGGACGTTCGCAATCGAAAGCTACCCCCCCCAGAAACAGCAGTTCCAACTATAAGTCCGCCTTCCTGTATCAAAGTCGAATTTCGAAATGGG
>NZ_JAWRXS010000848.1:0-238 GCF_046534915.1 Burkholderia sp. SIMBA_051
GAAAGAACGCCCGTCAGTGTCCCGTACCGCTCTGGACCGCCTGGCCCATCCCTTTCACGACGTTCGCCAATGCGCCAGCCAGCGACAGTTGCAACGTCGCCTGGGCCGCGCCCAAGGCTCCGGCGCTCCCTTGTGCCGCCATCCCCTGCATGGCTCCGATTGTGCCTGCGACAGCCATAAGACCTCCTCACTCTCAGGTTGAAAATGCTGCTCTGCCTCGCGGCGCGGATGCCGCCTG
>NZ_JAWRXS010000849.1:0-238 GCF_046534915.1 Burkholderia sp. SIMBA_051
CGGATCTGGTCTTTTTTGTCTGGCGATTGCAGCGGCTTGCTGCGACGCGCCATGCATTGGGTAACGGCCGTCCAGCGGGGTTCTTGAGTATGTTTTGGTAGAAAAGGCAGCGTTTGCGCAAACGATTTCGTTGCTGCATCGCAGCGGTGTTTGCGATTCCTGTCGGGCCGCGCGCTCGCCCGTGCGCGACCGGATGCGCTGCGGCGGCCCTGATGACGGAGAGGACGAGGTTTGCGCG
>NZ_JAWRXS010000850.1:0-238 GCF_046534915.1 Burkholderia sp. SIMBA_051
CGCGCTCGCGCACCCTGCTTCCGTTGCCGGCCGGCGCCGCGAACGCGTGCGTGAACCCGGATGCGCCGAAGGGCGGCACGCTCGTCTCGCGGCAACGCTCACCGCGAGACGATGGCTTTGTCAGGCGAGTTTCGCGGTGCGCAGGATCGCCATCCCGCGCTTTTCCGCCTCCTCGCGCGAATTCCTCGGACTGGATGCCCCCGCGCGAAGCGGGGGCCGTAAAAAAGGCCACTGCCGG
>NZ_JAWRXS010000109.1:0-336 GCF_046534915.1 Burkholderia sp. SIMBA_051
GTGCAATATGACTGCGTAATTCGTGGAAGCTGGACACGCGTTTCGCGTGAAGGTGGACAGCGGTTTCGCGCGAAGCTGGACGTTCGGAGCGCAGCGACGCGGGGGTTTCGATATTTACTCTGACTGCTGGTTTTCGGTCAAACTCTTTTTGCGTTTTCGCATCGAATCACCGCTGAGATTGATGCGATAGGTGTTGTGCACGAGCCGGTCGAGAATGGCATCGGCGAGCGTCGGATCGCCGAGCGCGGCATGCCAGCTATCAACTGGAATCTGGCTGGTTACCAGGGTTGAGCGGTGGCCGTGGCGATCATCGAGGATCTCAAGCAGGTCACGCCG
>NZ_JAWRXS010000851.1:0-238 GCF_046534915.1 Burkholderia sp. SIMBA_051
GTTCTTGCCGGCCTTGACGTCGAGCACGCGGTTGGCGGCCGAGACGATCGCTTCCAGCGAGGCGCCGACGATATTGGTGCTGATGCCGGCGCCGAACAGCTTTCCACCTGGATAGGCGGTCTCGACGTAGGAGATCGCCGAGGCGTTCGAGCCGTGCTGCAGCGAGTGCTCGGAGTAATCCTGCACCGACATTTCGACGCCGAGATAGTCCGAGAGCGCGTTGATAAAGCCGTCGATC
>NZ_JAWRXS010000852.1:0-238 GCF_046534915.1 Burkholderia sp. SIMBA_051
CGAGGCCATGCCCCTTACGCCAGTCAACGAAGCCAAGCTCAACCCTGCCTTAGGATTGGCGCAAACGGTCGCACTGTGCATGGAGGGCTATTCAGACCGCCCTGCATTGGCTCAACGCTGTATCGAGCGTGTCACCGACCCGGTTAATGGGCGAGTCAGCCAGCGTCTGCTGCAAGACTTCACAACCCTCTCGTACGCTGAACTCTGGAGGCGTGCCAAGGCCTTGGCCAGTCTCTGG
>NZ_JAWRXS010000853.1:0-238 GCF_046534915.1 Burkholderia sp. SIMBA_051
TCCAGCACGCCACCGCGCACAGCGCCAGCACGGCGCCGATGGCGTAGCGCGACAGGTCGGCGTCGGCCTCCTGGCGCAGCGCCTGCAATTCGACCTGGTTGACGCAGGCGATGCCCAGCGCGATCAGCGCCAGCGGGGGCGCCAGCCGCTTCCAGGGCAGGCGGCCGTCGCGGCGCGCGTTGCGCAGGTTGGCGCAGATGGCGATCACCACCGGCAGCGTGCCGATGATCATGGTGGG
>NZ_JAWRXS010000854.1:0-238 GCF_046534915.1 Burkholderia sp. SIMBA_051
TGTAGAAGCGGTTCGGCGGCGCGGCGCCCGGCTTCGCGCCGGCATCCGGCAGCGCGGTGTGCTCGAAGCCGAGCGGCACGTAATGCATGCCCGGCGCGTTCAGGTTCTGGTCGCGCTCGCGGCCGCCGTGGGTGCGGTAGAAGCCGCCGACCACATAGCGGTCGATCATGTACACGACCGGCTCGGCGACTTCGTCGCCGACGCGCTCGAACGTATAGACGCCTTCCTGCACGATCAC
>NZ_JAWRXS010000855.1:0-238 GCF_046534915.1 Burkholderia sp. SIMBA_051
GATAGTGAATCCAGCGATAACCGTGGCACGCGATCTCGTGACCCAGTTCAACGAATGCGCGCGCGACGTCGGGATAACGCTCGATCGCCATGCCCACGCCGAACACGGTCAGCGGCAGACCGCGCTTCTCGAACTCGCGCAGGATGCGCCAGACGCCCGCGCGCGAGCCGTATTCGTAGATCGACTCCATGCTCATATGACGCGAGGGATACGCAGCCGCGCCGACGATCTCGGAGAG
>NZ_JAWRXS010000856.1:0-238 GCF_046534915.1 Burkholderia sp. SIMBA_051
CCGGCAACTCGCTGGACGGCGTGTCGGACCGTGACTTCGCCATCGAATTCTGCGCCGCTGCCAGCGTGGCGATGATGCACCTGTCGCGCTTCTCGGAAGAGCTGGTGCTGTGGACCAGCGCGCAGTTCCAGTTCATCGACCTGCCGGACCGCTTCTGCACCGGCAGCTCGATCATGCCGCAGAAAAAGAACCCGGACGTGCCAGAGCTGGTACGTGGCAAGAGCGGCCGCGTGTTCGG
>NZ_JAWRXS010000857.1:0-238 GCF_046534915.1 Burkholderia sp. SIMBA_051
CTACCAGGGAGCGGAGGAAGCAAGTCGCGCCTCTTGCGCATGCGGTGATTAGTAATTCGATCGGTGGGGTTACTGTGCATGCGTGACGGTTTTTGATTGTCTGCGACGCTGGTTCGTTTGTTTAGGTCTTTGCTGGCATCCGCGTGGTGGTGTTTGCTGCGCAAGCGGTTTGGTTTTTTTGGGCTTTGCGCTGGCATCCGCGTTATGGTGTTTGCCGTTCACGCGTCGCCCCTGTGCG
>NZ_JAWRXS010000858.1:0-238 GCF_046534915.1 Burkholderia sp. SIMBA_051
CTCGGCTGGGCGCTGCTGCATCCGCGTTTGATCGTCACCGTTCTGCTGTTCACGATCGGCCTGAACATCTGGCTGTACATCATCGTGCCGAAGGGCTTCTTTCCGCAGCAGGACACCGGCCGGATGATCGGCGGCATTCAGGCCGATCAGAGCACCTCGTTCCAGGCCATGAAGGGCAAGTTTGCGCAGATGATGGAGATCGTCGGCAACAACCCGGCGGTGGACAGCGTGGTCGGTT
>NZ_JAWRXS010000110.1:0-336 GCF_046534915.1 Burkholderia sp. SIMBA_051
CGTGTGTAATTCCACGCACCAAGAAAGCGGGCTGTCTCCTCACGGTCTTCGCTGGGGTCGTCACACTTCAGCGTGGCGGGCATTCTCATGGGACAGCGCCAGCGGTGGTTGTTGAAGATGACGCCTGTAAAGAGCATGCCCAGGATACTGAGCGGGGTCAGTAACGGCAGAAAGAGCGGGAGTATCATCATTGCCATGATGGCAGGGCCAAAGAAGTCGGGATTCTGCAGCAGCGAGGTGACGGGGGAGTGCCACGCGCTGCGGCGTATAAACTGCTCGTTGACTTTGTGTTGCATGATTGAATTTCTGGATGAAAATGCAGGAAGCAGGGGACTG
>NZ_JAWRXS010000859.1:0-238 GCF_046534915.1 Burkholderia sp. SIMBA_051
GCAGATTGTGCTCGGTCGCGCCTTCCAGCACGATGCGCGGCGTGTCGTCATTCACCGGACGCTGTGACCAGTGCGCCGCATCCGCCACATGGCGGCGGCCGCCGAGGTACTCGCCGGTCAGCGTGCCGGACGAGCGGATCGCCTCGGGCGCGCCGTCGTAAATGTTCGTGACGCTGCGGCCGCCCGCGAGCGGCCCCCTGTCCTTAACACGCTCCCCCGCGAGGATGCCCGTGCGATC
>NZ_JAWRXS010000860.1:0-238 GCF_046534915.1 Burkholderia sp. SIMBA_051
GTGCCACCGGGCGCGATCGCGTTGAACCGGATCTTGCGATCGAGAAACTCGTAGGACCAACTACGGGCAAGCGATCGCACGGCGGCCTTGGCTGCCGCGGTCAACGATATGCCGTGCTTGCCGGTCTGGGCGACGAACGAGGTGTTGAGGATGACCGAGGCGCCCTCTCGAAACTCCGGCAGCATCGCCTGAAGCGTGTAGACCACGCCCTTGACGTTGATGTCCATGATCTCGTTGT
>NZ_JAWRXS010000861.1:0-238 GCF_046534915.1 Burkholderia sp. SIMBA_051
CGTGTATGCGAACACAAGCGCGGCGGTCAAGGCGCGCGCGGACTGGATGGTGACGTCGTCGATCGGATTGGAGATCGTCGCCGATCTGCATGCGCGTGGCGAGAAGATCATTTGGGCGCCGGATCGGCACCTCGGCAGCTATATCCAGAACAAGACCGGTGCCGACATGCTGTTGTGGCAGGGCTCCTGTCTCGTGCACGATGAATTCAAGGGCATCGAACTAGATCTGCTGCGCGCT
>NZ_JAWRXS010000862.1:0-238 GCF_046534915.1 Burkholderia sp. SIMBA_051
GTAAGAGTTGTAGTGGGAGCCGGCGACGCAAACGCACACTTTTAAGAAGGGCCTGCTCATGCCCCTCAAAGCTACAGGCAGTTAGAGGCACCCGGCAGCAACCGGCGCGCATTTCACAATGCGCTATACACGCGACGAGGCGTGATTCTTCGTGAAATGGAACGACTGAGAGGAGGTCGGGATGAAAAGAGATGAACGCACTGCTCACAAGGACACGCATGGCGGATGGCGCGGGGAG
>NZ_JAWRXS010000863.1:0-237 GCF_046534915.1 Burkholderia sp. SIMBA_051
CGGGCGCTCGACGTGCCGGGCCTACTGGCACTGGCCGGGTAGCACCGTGGACTCTGCGAGTCCGCGAGTGAGGGCAATTAAACGCTCAGCCCCGCGGACTCGCAGGGTCCACGGTACGGCGCGGCCGTATCTTTGCGGCCCGGTTCCCTTTCCTCCAATCCCCCTCCCCTACCCCATGATTATCGGCGTTCCCAAGGAAATTAAAAACAATGAAAACCGGGTGGGCCTGACGCCCGC
>NZ_JAWRXS010000864.1:0-237 GCF_046534915.1 Burkholderia sp. SIMBA_051
GGCCGACGCTGGTGTTCCTGCGCGACGGCGTCGAAGTCGCGCGTGTCGTGCGTCCGGCCGACGCCACGCAGATCGAAGCCGACGGCTTCGCCGCACTCGCCTGAGGCCGTCGACATGCAACAGACCATCACGCACATCGCCGTCGAAGCGCGCGGCCGCGGCCTCGTCGAATTCACGCCGCAGGTGCGTGCGTTCGTCGACCAGCAAGCGATCCGCACCGGCCTGCTCACCGTGTTC
>NZ_JAWRXS010000865.1:0-237 GCF_046534915.1 Burkholderia sp. SIMBA_051
ATAAGGGCCTGGACCCGGCCAACCATCTGTCGGAGGACTCGAGCGAGGACGATCTGTATCGCGCCTATCGGGCCTCGGTGCAGGTTTCCTTCAATGCGCTGGAGCAGATCGACGTGCTGCGCGATCATGCTCTGGATGTCGGAGACCTGTTTCGAGTTGGACCCGTTGGCATCCGTCATCACCATCTGCCAGCCGCACTTGGCGGCGATGTCCTTGAAGCTCTGGGTTTCGGCGAGG
>NZ_JAWRXS010000866.1:0-237 GCF_046534915.1 Burkholderia sp. SIMBA_051
GCGAGCGCTGGTATTGCCGGAGCGACGGCACGAACTGCCAGCCTGGCAACAGCCGCCGAAGAAGGTACGACGGCAGCTGCTCGGGCGGCCGCAGCAAATGCAGCCGGCAGAGAAGCAGTTGGTGTGGCAGCAGGAGAAGTTGTCGTGGCAGTCGGCGAGCGCGGCGCGTTGCTAATGATAGGGCGAGTTGCACTCTTCATGGCAGGCTGGGAGGTCGCTGTGGTAATCACAGTGATT
>NZ_JAWRXS010000867.1:0-237 GCF_046534915.1 Burkholderia sp. SIMBA_051
TTCGTTATATCGACGAAACCAGCTTCGGCACCGCATCGAACAGATCGGCTTCAAGACCATAGTCCGCGATGCTGAAAATAGGCGCTTCCGGATCCTTGTTGATCGCGACGATCACTGTCGAGTCCTTCATGCCCGCCAGATGCTGGATCGCACCCGAGATGCCGCACGCGATATACAACTGCGGCGCGACGATCTTGCCCGTCTGACCGACCTGCCAGTCATTCGGCGCGAAGCCCG
>NZ_JAWRXS010000111.1:0-335 GCF_046534915.1 Burkholderia sp. SIMBA_051
CTTTGCGCACGTGCGTTAAGCCAACGTGCTGTGACCGCTTTGGGGAGAAGGGTTACCGGGAGCGCCGGGAAAAATGCGACGACACGCCGTTAGCCGGTCCTCGCCACCCACTCGCTAAACCGCGAGCTTAAATTGTCCGCACTCTCATTTGCACCAGAACCTCTAAAGTACGTCACGCGACGCTAACGCGAGGTTGATGTCGTTGGCAGCGAATTGAAGGACGGGTAGATTTTCGGTAAGCATCTTCTCGCGAGAATTCCGATGGATATGTCCCGCGACATTCATTGCCGCTACGATCCGCCCAGATCTATCCATCAGCGGAACTGCGACAGCGG
>NZ_JAWRXS010000018.1:0-97539 GCF_046534915.1 Burkholderia sp. SIMBA_051
CGCTGCTTTACCCGGAACGATTCAACATCGGAGTCTGAATCTCAACCCGCCTCACACACTAAATTCCGGATACCTCCAGAGTGTGAGGCGAACAGACGCAGCACCACCCGAACCAAATCCTCCCCGGCGAGCGACCAATTCCCCAGCCGCTCGCCGCCCGTCCGCTCAGGCGATCGACCTGAACAGCCAGTAAAGTCCAGCCGCGAGTGCGATCGACGCCGGCAGCGTCAGCACCCACGCGAGCACGAGGCTGCGCACCGTACTCCACTGCAATCCGGACCCGTTCGCCGCCATCGTGCCCGCGACGCCCGACGACAGCACGTGCGTCGTCGACACGGGCAGCCCGTACACGTCGGCCGCGCCGATCGTCAGCATCGCGACGAGTTCGGCCGACGCACCCTGTCCGTACGTCAGATGCTGCTTGCCAATTTTCTCGCCGACGGTCACGACGATCCGCTTCCAGCCGACCATCGTTCCGAGACCCAGCGCGATCGCAACGGCCACTTTCACCCAGGTCGGAATGAACTTGGTCGCGTGATCGAGCTGCTTGCGATAGTTGTCGATCGCGAGCTTGTCATCGACGGCGAACGCGGGCCGACCCGCCTTCTCGATCAGGCGAATCGCTTCGGATACCAGATACATCGTGTTGCGCACGTTGTCGACGTCGCCCTGCGGCACGGCCGCCATCGAGCCCGACGAGCCGACCGAGGCCGCGAGCGACGTGGACAGTTGCTGCACGGCCGGCAGCACGGCAGGCGTCATCTCGCGGTGCTGCACGAAGTGCTCGACGTCGGCGCGCGGATTCGCGGACGGCGCGACGCCATTCGAATATTTCGCGAAGGTCGCGGCAGCCTGGTTCGCGACGGCGACGAAGGTCTGCGATTCAGCCGCCGTGACCGCCTTGTTCAGCGCATACGCGGTCGGCATCGTGCCGATCAGGATCAGCATGATGAGGCCCATCCCCTTCTGCCCATCGTTCGACCCGTGCGCGAACGACACGCCGGTACACGTGAGGATCAGCAGGCAGCGGATCCAGAACGGAGGCGGCTGATCCTTCGGCGGCTCCTTGTACAGCTCCGGAATCCGCACGACGGCCTTCAGCACGAGCAGCAGCAGCGACGCGCACAGGAACCCGACGATCGGCGACAACAGCAGCGACTTGCCGACGCCGAGCGCCTGGCCCCAGTCCACGCCGCTCGTGCCCGACGGCCCGTGCATCAGCTGGTTCATCAGCCCGACGCCGATGATCGATCCGATCAGCGTATGCGAGCTCGACGACGGCAACCCGAAGTACCAGGTCGCCAGGTTCCAGACGATCGCGGCGATCAGCAGCGCGAACACCATCGCGAAACCCGACCCGCTGCCGACCTGCAGGATCAGCTCGACCGGCAGCAGCTGCAGGATGCCGAAGGCGACGGCCCCGCTGGAAACCATCACGCCGAGGAAGTTCCACATGCCGGACCAGATCACCGCGACGTTCGGCGTCAGCGAGTGGGTGTAGATCACGGTCGCGACCGCATTCGCGGTGTCGTGGAAACCGTTGACGAATTCGAAGCCGAGCGCGATCACCAGCGCGGCGCCGAGCATCAGGTACGGGAACAGCGACCCTTCGCGCACGGGCGACAGATCGGCGATCAGGTGGGTGGCGATATAGACGGCGCCGGCCGCGAGTACCAGCAGAAAAACGGCATAGCCGACCTGTCGGGTACGTTCGGTGGAGCCGGAGTGATTCGCGGCGGACGAAGCAGGCTGATTCATGGCGGCATCTCGTAGGTAACCGCAGCCGATCCTAGCTTTCGCTACCAGTCAGTTTGATGACAGTCGGGAGGACGAACCATTTTCTTACAGGGATGTAAGAAAATGCGCCGTCATTCTCCATATAGTGAGCAGGCGGGCTTACGCATCGGCATCGCGTCGAACGTCGTCCGTGATCGACGTCCAGCCATCTCGCGACGCGGCGAATATCGTGCACGACAGCGGCGCGACGTCGATGCGGGTCGCCGCCTTCGCGTCCATCCGGCGTACGTGCGCGATGGCCGCCCGCACGATCGCCGCATGCGTGATCGCGACGATATCGCGGTTACGTGGCAGTGCGTTCAACCATGCGCCGACGCGGCGTGCGACGTCTTCGAACGATTCACCGCCGTGCGGCGACGCGGACGGATCGTCAATCCAGGCGCCGAGTTCGTCCGGCAGGTCGCGGGCGAGGTCGTGCAGCCGCTTGCCGTGCCAGTGGCCGTAGTCGACATCGCGCAGCGCGTCGTCGATGCCCGCGCGCAGCCCGAGCGCGTCGGCGGTCTGCTGCGCACAACGTGCGGGGCTGCACAGCACGATCGCGCCGGGTGCGCCGGCGAACCGCTCGCGCAGCGCGGCAGCCTCGGCGAGCCCGGGTGCATCGAGCGGATCGTCGGCGGGAAACGCGCCGATGCGCATCGCGCGGGTCGGCGCATGCGCGATCAGGCGCAGCGAGGCAGGTTGGGTCATGTCGATGGCCGGAAAGTTCGGAACGGCCGCGCCCGTGATGCGTGGGCCTTTAACACGCGAACGTTCGCGCGTACAATTCGCCCGATACGAAGGGCGGAAGCCGGTGCAAGCCCGGCGCGGTCGCGCCACTGTAACTGCGGATCTTCAATCCCGGAAGCCAGACCTGCCTTCGTATTCCATCCAACATTTGTCGGGGCGCGATTCCCCTGAGGTGCATTCATGAGCGAAGCAGTGCTGAAGCCGGTCGTCGTGCCGGCGCCCATTCCCGTCCGCGAGCTGTTGCCGTGGGCCATCTTCGTCGGCCTGATCCTGTTGCTCGCGCTCTATTTCGTCGGTGCGGAACAGGGGGCGGCGTCGCTCGTGCCGGGCATGTACGTGCACGAGTTCGTTCACGACGGCCGCCATCTGCTCGGCTTTCCCTGCCACTGACGCGGAGTACACGATGGTCGGAAAGCTGCTCATGCGCGGGATGCTCGCAGGCATCGTCGCGGGCCTCCTCACGTTCGGTTTCGCCAGAATCGTCGGCGAACCGCAAGTCGATCAGGCGATCTCCTTCGGAGAAAAAGTCGACGCCGCCAACGGCGAAGCCCCGGAGCCCGAACTGGTCAGCCGCCACACGCAGGCCGGTGTCGGCCTGCTGACGGGCGTCGTGACTTACGGCGCGGCATTCGGCGGGCTGTTCTCGCTGGTCTTCGCGTTTGCATACGGGCGAGGCAGCCGCCTCCCGGCGCGGCCGCTCGCGGCATGGCTCGCGGCGGCGGCGTTCGTCGCGCTCGTGATCGTGCCGAGCATCAAATACCCGGCCAATCCGCCGGCGGTCGGCGACCACGACACGATCGGCTATCGCACGGGCCTGTTCTTCCTGATGATCGCGATCTCGGTCGCGACGATGGCGTTCTCGGTCAGCGTGCGTCGTCATCTGCTGGCGAAGCTCGGCCCGTGGAACGCATCGATCGTCGCGGGCCTCGCGTTCGTCGCGATCATCGCGGCCGTGCAGATCGGGCTGCCGTCGATCGATGAAGTGCCGGCCGAATTCCCGGCCGCGGTGCTGTGGAAGTTCCGCGTCGCCGCGATCGGCATGCAGGCGATCATGTGGACGACGATCGGCCTGCTGTTCGGCGCATGGGTCGAACGCGGCGAACGCACCATGCGCGCCGCCTGACGCGCATCGCATCGGGGCGCGCCTAGCGCAGCATGCGCGGCGCGCTCCACGTCGATTCGCGCGCGAGCGCGACGAATGCGGCCAGATAGTCGATCGACGCGTCCGCCTCGCGGATGCCCAGGAAGATCTGTTTCGCGATGCCCTTCTTGCCGAGCTTGACCGGCACGACCGGCATCCGGTCCGCGTATTCATCGGCAAGCCATCTCGGCAGCGCGGCCACGCCGCGCCCGCTCGCCACCATCTGCAGCATGATGTCGGTCGTCTCGATCGACTTGTGGCGCCGCGGCACGATGCCGGCCGGCGTCAGGAACTGGTTGTAGATGTCGAGCCGGTCGGTCTCGACCGGGTACGTGATCAGTACCTCGTCGGTCAGCTGCTCGGGCGTCACGTAGTCGGCGTTCGCGAACCGGTGCGCATCCGCGACCACCAGCACCTGCTCGTAATCGAACACGGGATCGAAGCGCAGCCCCGGCTTGTTCAGCGGGTCGGGCGTCACGAGCACGTCGATGTCATGGCCGAACAGCGCGCCGATGCCGCCGAACTGGAAGCGCTGCTTCACGTCCACGTCGACGTCCGGCCAGCGCGACAGGTACGCCGACACGACCTTCAGCAGCCACTGGTAGCACGGATGGCATTCCATCCCGATGCGCAGCGTGCCGCGCTCGCCCTTTGCATACTGCTTCATCCGCTCCTCGGCGAGCTCGAACTGCGGCAGCAGCCGGTTCGCCAGCTTCAGCAGATATTGCCCGCCCTGCGTCAGCCGCAGGCCGCGGCCCTCCCGATCCCAGATCGGCGTGCCGAGCTGCTGCTCGATTTTCCGGACGGTATGGCTGAGCGCCGATTGCGTGAGGTGCAGCGCATTGGCGGCGGCGGTCAGCGAGCCCTGGCGCTCGACTTCACGGATCACGACGAGATGGAATCGTTCCAGCATGGATATCGCTCACCCCACAAACACATGAACAAATTTAATGGATGAATGAAATAATGCCATTTTATTTCATGGGATGAAATCCCTATGATGGCTGCCGGATCTTCAATTTCTCTCTGGACGGCAGCTTCATGGTTACGACACACAACCTCGGTTTTCCGCGCATCGGCGCGCAGCGCGAACTCAAGTTCGGCCTCGAACGCTACTGGAAGGGCGAATCGTCGCGCGACGTGCTGAAGGCACTCGGCGCCGAGCTGCGCGCGCGTCACTGGAACGCCCAGCGCGACCTCGATCTCGCGCCGATCGGCGATTTCTCGTTCTACGACCAGGTGCTCGACATGAGCTTTACGCTCGGCAACCTGCCGAAGCGCGTGCAGGGCTACCACGGCGACGTGCTCGACAACTATTTCCGCGTCGCGCGCGGCCGTTCGGCGCAAGCGGTGGACGCGCATGCCGCGTGCTGCGGCGGCGTTTCCGCCGGCGAAATGACGAAGTGGTTCGACACGAACTACCACTACATCGTCCCGGAATTCCACGCGGACACGAACTTCTCGCTTGATCCGTCGTGCCTGCTTCAGCAACTGGCTGAAGCCCGGGCGCTGGGCGTCGCCGGGAAGCCGGTGATCCTCGGCCCCGTCACGTACCTGTGGCTCGGCAAGGCGAAGGACGATTCGGATCGCCTCGCGCTGCTGCCGAAGCTGCTGCCGGTGTACGGCGCGCTGCTCGACACGCTGACCGCGCAGGGCGTCGAATGGGTGCAGATCGACGAACCGATCCTCGTCACCGAGCTCGACGCCGAATGGCGTCAGGCATTGCGCACCGCGTACGCGGCGCTGGAAACGCGCCGTATCAAGCTGCTGCTCGCCACGTACTTCGGCACGCTTGGGGACAACCTGACGCTCGCGGCGTCGCTGTCGGTCGACGGCCTGCATGTCGACGCGATCAACGCCCGCGACGAAGTCGACGCGCTCGTGCGCGAACTGCCGGCCGACCGCGTGCTGTCGGTGGGCGCGATCAACGGCCGCAACATCTGGAAGACGGACCTGAACGCGACGCTCGGCTGGCTCGAGCCGCTCGCGAAGCAACTGGGCGATCGCCTGTGGATCGCGCCGTCGTGCTCGCTGCTGCACGTGCCGGTCGATCTCGCGAGCGAAGAGAAGCTCGACGCGGAGATCCGTTCGTGGCTCGCGTTCGCGCTGCAGAAGCTCGACGAACTAAAGGTGCTCGCGACGGCGCTGAATGAAGGCCGCGACAAGGTGGCCGACGCGCTTGCCGCCAACGCCGCCGCGATCGACTCGCGCCGCCGTTCGCCGCGCGTGAACAACCCGGCGGTGAAGGCCGCGCTCGCGCGCATCGACGCGCAGCTCGGCAACCGCGCGAGCCCCTATACGCAGCGCGCGCCGAAGCAGTTGGCACGCCTGAACCTGCCGGCCTTCCCGACGACGACGATCGGCTCGTTCCCGCAGACCGCCGAGATCCGCCACGCGCGCAGCCAGTTCAAGGCCGGCGCGCTGGATGAAGCCGGCTACCGCGCGGCGATGCAGGCCGAGATCGCGCGCAGCGTGCGCGAACAGGAATCGCTCGAACTCGACGTGCTCGTGCATGGCGAAGCCGAGCGCAACGACATGGTCGAATACTTCGGCGAGCAGCTCGACGGCTACGCATTCAGCCAGTTCGGCTGGGTGCAGTCGTACGGTTCGCGCTGCGTGAAGCCGCCGATCCTGTTCGGCGACATCAGCCGTCCGAAGGCGATGACGGTCGAATGGATCACGTACGCGCAGTCGCTGACGAACAAGCCGATGAAGGGCATGCTGACCGGCCCGGTGACGATCCTGAACTGGTCGTTCGTGCGCGACGACCAGCCGCGCTCGGTGTCGTGCTACCAGCTTGCGCTCGCGATCCGCGACGAAGTGCTCGATCTCGAGAAGGCCGGCGTGCGCGTGATCCAGATCGACGAGGCCGCGCTGCGTGAAGGGCTGCCGCTGCGCCGCGCGCAATGGGGCGAGTACCTGAAGTGGGCGGTCGAATCGTTCCGCATCACCGCGAACGGCGTGCAGGACGACACGCAGATCCACACGCACATGTGCTATTCGGAGTTCAACGACATCATCGCGTCGATTGCCGACATGGACGCGGACGTGATCACGATCGAGACGTCGCGCTCGGACATGGAACTGCTCGACGCGTTCGACAACTTCAGGTATCCGAACGAGATCGGGCCGGGCGTGTACGACATCCATTCGCCGAACATCCCGACGCAGGATCACATCGTCGGCCTGATGAGGAAGGCGGCCGAGCGGATTCCGGCGGAACGCCTGTGGGTGAACCCGGACTGCGGGCTGAAGACGCGCCAGTGGGCGGAAGTGATTCCGGCGCTGACGAACATGGTCGCCGCCGCGAAGACGCTGCGCAATCAGGTGCAGTGACGCGCAGCCCGCCGCGCGCCCGCCGTCGCCACGATGCGGGATCGTCGCGGGCCATTCCCCACCCGCCGGGCCGTTCGCGTCAATCGCGCCGCGTCGCCGCGCCGAGCGGCACCGCGGCGAGGTCGACGTAGCGGAACGCCGCGCGTGCATCGCGAATCGCCGCGGGATCGAGCGTGACGTCGACGATCGCCTCCCGATCGCCGGGCGCGACCGCGACGCACGTGCCGTCGGGGGCTGCGACGAGACTCGTGCCGCTGAACGTGTAGCGGTCGCCGGCGCCGACGCGGTTCGCCATCGCGACGTAGAGCTGGTTTTCCAGCGCGCGCACCGGGATCATCCGGCGATGCACGTCGCCGTACGGGTTCATCATGCCGTCGAGTATCACGATCAGTTCGGCCCCGGCATGCGCGAGCGCGCGCGCCGTTTCCGGAAACTCGAGATCGAAGCAGATCAGCAGGCCGACCTGTATCCCATGCCACGTGCAGACCGGAAACGCGTCGCCGGCCTCGAACACGCCGAGGTCGGATTCGTACAGATGTGTCTTCCGGTAGCGCAACAGCACGTCGCCGTTCGCATCGATCAGCAGCGCGGTGTTGAAGAAGCGCGAGCCGTCGCGTTCCGGGAAGCCGAACGCGACGGCGACCGCCGCATCGCGTGCGGCATCGCGTACCGCGGTGACGGACGGCCCGTCGAGCGGCTCGGCCAGCCGAGCGACGTCGTCGGGCGTCGGAAAGCCGCTGGAGTAAGTTTCGGAGAACACGAGGAGGTCGGTTGCGCCGCGTGCTGCGGTGATGATCGCGAGCGCTTTTGCGAGATTGCCGGCCACGTCGCCGTCGCGCAGTGCCGACTGGACGATGCGAATGCGCGGACCGTTCATCGTGCGTCTCCCTGCGCCGCGGTGGGGGCCGGCGCGTCGGGCGCGGGTGTTCGGGCGATCACGCGCCGCTCGTGGTCGAGGTCGAGCGAGCGCGACAGCAGCCCGTAGACGCCGCCGGCGACGACCAGCCCGACGAGCCACGCGAGATCGACGCCGCCGAGCATCCGCGCGAACGGGCCGACGAATACCTCGCGGTTCGCTTCGGCGTCGAACACGTAGAAGAACGGCACCATCGCCGCGAAGCCAATCAGGTACGACAGGATGCCGCGCGATTGCCACGCACCGTACAGGCCGCGCGGCGTGAAGAAGTGCGCGATCGCGTAGCGGCCGCGGCGCACGAAGAAATAGTCGACGAGGTTTACCGCGGTCCACGGCACGAGGAAGTAGAGCATCAGCGTGAGGAACGTCTGCAGCAGCGCGATGCCGTTGCCACGGATCGCGAACACGCAGCCGAGCACAAATGCGCTGATCGCGACGATCGACACGACGCGCGCGCGCCGGGTCGGCCTGATCGGCACGAGCGAATCGACGCCGGTGAGCACGGTCAGCATCGCGCTGTACGCATTGAGCGCGATGATCGGCAGGAAGCCGGCGATCGACACGATCGCGATCAGCTTGCCGAGGCCGGGTGCGAGCGACGTGCCGACGTCGTTCATCGCGACCAGCGCATCGGCCGCGTGCAGCGTCTGCGCGAGCCATGCGCCGAGCCCGATCATCCACGCGCCCGACAGCGACGCGCCGGCGAAGATCACCGCGATCAACTTCGCGCGGCTCGTGTGTTTCGGCAGGTAGCGCGAATAATCGGACACGTAGGGCGCATACGAGATGTTGTAGCTCGCGGCGATCGCGAACTGCGTCGCGAACGCGATCCAGCTGAAGCCCGGCGCGGCGGCGGTGCCCGCCTGCGCGGGCGCCGCGTGGCCGAACGCGAGCGCGAGCGTGACGAGTGCATAGAGCGGCAGCGTCGCGACCAGCGCCCACTTGAAGGTGCGGTGCATCAGGTCGTGGCCGTAGATCGCGAGCAGCGCGCCGATCGACACGGCCGCGACGGCGACGAATCCGCCGTCGATCCCGAACACGTTATGCACGCCGTCGACAATCAGCGACACGTTCACGACGTTGAAGCCGACGAACACGAACAACGTCGCGAGCAGCGCGACGATCACGCCGCGATACCCGAACTGCGCGCGCGACTGGATCATCTGCGGCAGGCCCATCTCCGGGCCCTGCGAACCGTGGAACGCCATGAAGAGCGTGCCGAACATGATGCCGAGCGCGCCGGCGAGCGTGGTCCAGCCGGCCGACAGCCCCATGCCGGGCCCGACGAAGCCGATCGAGATCGTGAAGAAATGGAAGTTGCCGAGGAACCAGAACGGGCCCTGGCTCGCGAGTTTCGCGTGGCGTTCGGTTTCGGGGATGTAGTCGATCGAGCGATGCTCGATCTTGAGACCGGCCGGTTCGGCGCGGTCGAGCGCGAGGGTGTCGGGGCGGTTCATGACGGGTGTCTCCTGGCGCACGGCTGCGAGGCCGGGGCGCGCGCAAGCCTGCCGCGACAGCGTCGCAGCAGGCCCTGAATGATCGTGTAGGGGGGAGGGCGGCCCGGGAGGCCGCCCGTCGGGTGGTGCGTCAGGCGGTGCGAGCGCCGCGCGGCAGCGCTTCACGCGGCGCGCCCGCATCGTCGATGCTGACGCGGCGCGAGATCAGCCACACGCACAGCGACGACAGCACGGCGGCACTCGTGTACTGGATCGCGAGCGGCCACCATTGCGGCGCGACGTTCTGCGCGATCAGCGTGGCGACGAGCGGTGTTAAACCGCCGGCGAGCGCGCCGCACACCTGGTACGCGATCGAGATCGCCGTGTAGCGGATGCGCGCGATGAAGATGCCGCTGACGAACCCGGCGACCACCGAGTAGTAGCCCGATTCCGCGAGCGTCGCGAGGCCGACGCCGACGGTGATCGACAGCGGCGTGCCCATGTGCACGAGCGGCAGCATCACGAACGGCACGATCGCGGCCCAGGCGCCGGTGATCAGCAGCACGCGCGTCGTGCCGAAGCGCTGCGCGAGGAACGCGGCGGCGAGCTGCACGACGAACTGCAGCACGGCGACGATGGTCATGCAATGCAGCACCATCGACCGGTCGAGCGACAGGAACTGCGTCGCGTAGCTGATCATGAAGATGTTGCTGAAATACACGCCGGCGATCCCGTATACGTTCGCGCCGATCGCGAGCAGCAGCAGCGGCCAGTACGTGAGCGCTTCGCGCACCGGGTTCTGCGCGGTGTTGCCGCTCTTCCTGACTTCCTCGAACTCGGGCGACTCCGACACGCTCGCGCGGATCACGAAGCCGACCACCAGCAGCACGGAACTCGCGAGGAACGGCACGCGCCAGCCCCAGCTCATCATGTCTTCCCTGGACAGCGTGCTGATCGCGCCGAACGCGAGCATCGACAGAATCAGGCCGCTCGCGCTGCCGAGCTGCGCGAACGACGCGAAGAACGTGCGCTTGCCTTCGGGCGCATGCTCGCCGGCGAGCAGTACCGCGCCGCCCCATTCGCCGCCGACCGCGATGCCTTGCAGCACGCGCATCAGCACGAGCAGGATCGGTGCGATCACGCCGGCCTGCGCATGGGTCGGCAGCAGGCCGATCGCGACCGTCGACACGGCCATCAGCATCAGCGTCGCGAGCAGCGAACGCTTGCGGCCGAAGCGGTCGCCGAGATAGCCGAACATCACGCCGCCGAGCGGCCGCGCGAAGAAGCCGACCGCGAACGAGCCGAATGACGCGAGCAGGCTGACGAAGCGGTTTTCACCGGGAAAGAACAGCGGCCCGAACACGATGGCGGCGGCGGTCGCGTAGCTGTAGAAGTCGTACCACTCGATCGTGGTGCCGACGAACGACGCGAGCGCCGCCCGCTTCGGTTGTTTGACGGAAGTCCCCATCTGTTTTTGTGCTCCTCTGGAATCCTCTGATTTGGAATCGGTCGCGCGGCCGGATCAGTCGCGGTATGCGACGCCGGGCAGCACGCACAGCAGCTCGTAGGCGAGGTTCGCGCCGAGCAGCGCCGTGGTGCCGAACGGGTCGTACGGCGGCGCGACTTCGACGAGATCGCAGCCGACGATGTTCAGCCCCTTCGCGCCGCGGATGATCTCGAGCGCCTGCGGCACCGTGAGGCCGGCGATTTCCGGCGTGCCGGTGCCGGGCGCGTAGGCCGGATCGATGCCGTCGATGTCGAAGCTGATGTAGACGGGCGTGTCGCCGACGCGCGCGCGCACTTCTTCCATCAGCGGCGCGAGCGACTTGTTCCAGCACTCCTCGGCCTGGACCACGCGGAAGCCCTGCTCGCGGCACCAGTCGAAATCCTCCGCCGCGTAGCCGGTGCCGCGCAGGCCGATCTGCGTGACCTTGTCGCCGTGCAGCAGGCCTTCCTCGACCGCGCGGCGGAACGGCGTGCCGTGCGCGATCTTTTCGCCCATCATCGTATCGTTCACGTCGGCGTGCGCATCGACGTGGATCAATGCAACCTTGCCATGCTTGCGGTGGATCGCGCGCAGGATCGGCAACGCGATCGTATGGTCGCCGCCGAGCGTGATCGGTTTGCAGTCGTGCTCGAGGATCGCGTCGTATGCAGCCTCGATGCGCGCGATGGAATCGTGCAGGTTGTACGGGTTGATCGCGACGTCGCCGATATCGGCGATCTGCAGCGAATCGAACGGCGCGGCGCGTGTGGCCATGTTGTACGGGCGCAGCAGCACGGATTCGGTGCGGATCTGGCGCGGGCCGAAGCGTGCGCCGGTGCGGTTGGAGGTGCCGAGATCGAACGGAACGCCGACGAAGCATGCGTCGAGGCCTGCGGCGCTCGCCACGTGCGGCAGGCGCATCATCGTCGCGATGCCGCCGCAGCGCGGCATTTCATTGCCGCCGAGCGGCTGGAAATGGGTGTGGTCGTTCATGGTGTCTCTTCCGATGTGGGGTTGCCGTATCATGCGACGCGGCTTGGCGCATAGTCTTACGCGTCCGACCGCAAAGAAGAATGCGAAGATATCGACGTAAACATCGATTTTCATCGATGTATGGAAGGGGAATAGCGTGCTGGGGAATCTGTCGACCCTCGATCTGCGGTTGATCCGCGTGTTTCTCGCGGTCACGGACGCGGGCGGCGTGTCGGCCGCGCAGGCGATGCTGAACGTCGGCCAGTCGACGATCAGCGCGCAGCTGTCGTCGCTCGAGACACGGCTTGGCTACCGGCTCTGCGAGCGCGGCCGCAGCGGCTTCCGGCTCACGCCGAAGGGCGAGCGGTTCCATGCGATGAGCCGCAAGCTGCTCGCGGCGCTCGACGAATTCGGGATGGCGGCGCGGCACATGGACCGCCAGCTGGTCGGCACGCTGAACATCGGCCTGATCGGCCATACGCCGATCAGCCAGAACGCGCGGATCGCCGAGGCGATCGCCGCGTTCCGCGTGCGCGACCAGGCCGTTCGCTTCTCGATCTCGGTGCGCGCGCCGGGCGATCTCGAGGAGAAGCTGCTGAGCGACGAGATCCAGATTGCCGTCGGCTATTTCTGGCATCGCGTGCCGTCGCTGCATTACACGCCGCTGTTCATCGAGCGGCAGATCGCGTATTGCGGGCGCGGCCATCCGCTGTTCGACGCGGCCGGCGCGCTGACGCCGGCCGATGTCGCGGAATTCGAGTGGGCGTGGCGCTCGTATCCGCTGCCGGAGGCGCAGATGTCGACGACGCCCGACCGCGTGACCGCGACCGCCGACAACATGGAGGCCGTCGCGCTGCTGATCCTGTCGGGCCATCACCTCGGCTACCTGCCGCAGCACTTCGCGGCGCCGTACGTCGCGCAGGGGCTGCTCGCGCCGCTCAATCCGGAGCAGCTGCGCTACGACGTCACGTTCCACATGGTCGTCGCGCGCGACGGGCGCGGCAATCCGCTCGTGGAGGCGTTTCTCGAGGACCTCGAGCACGCGCACCAGGCGCCCGACGCCGTGTGACGGCCGGTGGCGTCAAACAGGTGAACAAGTGTTACGAAGCGGGCGGCCAACCGCCCACATCGATGGGTGTCGAAGTGACGGGGCGCGTGCGGTAACGTGCCGATTTCCGCCGTTGGCCCGCCGCATCATGGCACCGGCAACCCCGCGTCGTGCTTCACCTCCCGCAACGACAGCGCGGATTCGATCGACGTCACGCCGGGCAGCATCCGCAGCGAATCACGGATGAACGTGCCGTAGTCGTCGAGATCGCGCGCGACCACCTGCAGCAGGTAGTCGGCCGTGCCCGCGACGTTGTGGCACGCGAGGATCCGCTCGATGGCGAGCACTTCCCGTTCGAACCGGTCGGCGACCTTGCGGTCGTGCGTCGCGAATCGCACGAGCACGAACGCGACGACGCCGTAGCCGAGCGCCTGGCGCGACAGCTGCGCGCGGTAGCGCTCGATGTAGCCGTCGTTTTCGAGACGTTTCAGGCGCCGTGCGCACGGCGTCTCGGACAGGCCGACGGAATCGGCGAGGCGCGCGATCGGCAGGCGGCCGTCGCGCTGCACCGCGGCGAGAATCGCGCGATCGGTTTTGTCGAGTTCGGTCATCTTGGCGGAATCCGTGTTGTAGTTTCGGAATTGTGGCGGATTCCGCTATGGATCGCCAATTTCGAGCCTCACATGGCCAATAATCCCTCCACCTTCAGCGGCAACATATCGTCATTGAAGGACGGGGGCAGACCATGATTTCCACGCATTTGCTGTTGATTTATCTCGCCGCGCTCGCGGCCATCTACGCGGTGCCGGGCCCCGACATGGCGCTCGTGCTGCAGACCAGCATCGGTCGCGGCGTGCGGCCGGGAATGGCGGCGGCGGCCGGCCTGTCGTTGTCGCGCACCGCGCATGTGACGCTGTCCGCCTGCGGCGTCGCGGCGTTGATCCGCAGCGCGCCGTGGCTGTATGAAGCGATCCGCTACGGTGGCGCGCTGTATCTCGCGTATGTCGCGATCCAGGTGTTCCGCTCGCCGGTGTTCGCGCTCGGCGACGGCGACGCGGCCGCCGCGGGCGAGCTGCGTCAGTCGTTCTTCAAGGGGTTGCTGACCAACCTGCTGAACCCGAAGGCGCTGCTGTTCTGCTCGGTATTGCTGCCGCAATTCGTGCGGCCCGAGGCCGGGCCCGTCGTGTTGCAGATGTTCGAGCTCGGCGCGATGCTCGTCGCGGCCGGCGTGTGTTTCGACCTCGCATGCGTGTTCGGCGCGTCGCGCATCGCGGCGTGGATGCGCGCGCATCCGCTCGCGCAGACGGTGCAGCGCTGGACCTTCTCGGCGGCGCTGATCGGCTTCGCGCTGCGCCTGTCGATGGACTGATCTGCAACATCGCACTGCACCGCGCGGGTCGACAGCCACGCGGTGCAGTGCAGCAACGAACGCCGCGCGCAATGCCGGCCTTCGCGCACGCGCCCGACACGCCCAGGGGCGCGCGCAAATCATCTGACTGTTCTAAACTTCCTTTGACTTCGCGCTGCCGCGAACCGGCGACCGGACGGAACCGTCTGCCGCCGGCCCTGTCCGATTTCCTGGCTGTTCCGTGCAACGCGTGTGCAACGCCTGTGCAACGCGGTACCAAGGAGGGTCTGAACATGGCAAGGCATCTTCAAGCCGACCGTGAACCCCGTATCGTCGCCGAGTCCAAGTGCCTCGGTCAGTGCGATCCGGCGGAACGCATCCACGTCACGATGATGTTGCGGCGGCCGGAAGAAGGGCAACTCGACGCATTGGTCAATCAGCTCGCCGCTGGCGACACCGACGCAACACCGCTGTCGCGCGACGCCTTCGCGCAGCGTTTCTCCGCCAATCCCGACGACATTCGCAAGACCGAGGACTTCGCGCACCGTCACCAGCTGACGGTCGATCGCGTCGATCCGGTGGAAAGCGTCGTCGTGCTGTCGGGCACGATCCAGCAGTTCGAGGCGGCATTCAGCGTGAAGCTCGAGCGTTTCGAGCATCGCTCGATCGGCCAGTACCGCGGCCGCTCGGGCCCGATCGCGCTGCCGGACGAGCTCGGCGACGTCGTCACGGCCGTGCTCGGCCTCGACAGCCGGCCACAGGCGCGGCCGCACTTCCGGTTGCGTCCGCCGTTCAAGCCCGCGCGCGGCGCCACCTCGGTCACGTTCACGCCGCCCCAGCTCGCGTCGCTGTACGGCTTTCCGGCCGGCGACGGCGCCGGGCAATGCATCGCGATCGTCGAACTCGGCGGCGGCTATCGCGCGACCGATATCCAGCAGTATTTCCGCGGGCTCGGGATCGACAAGCCGCCGACGGTCGTCGACGTGAACGTCGGCACCGGCCGCAACACGCCGACCGGCGACGCGAGCGGCCCGGACGGCGAAGTCGCGCTCGACATCGAGATCGCCGGGGCGATCGCGCCGGCCGCGAAGATCGCCGTCTACTTCGCGCCGAACAGCGACGCGGGCTTCATTCAGGCCGTCAACGCGGCGGTCACCGACAAGACCAACCGGCCGTCCGTGATCTCGATCAGCTGGGGCGGCCCGGAAGCGATCTGGCAGGCGCAGTCGGCCCATGCGTTCAACCGCGTGCTGCAGGCGGCGGCCGCGCAGGGGATCACGGTGTGCGCGGCGTCGGGCGACAGCGGCTCGGGCGACGGGCTGCAGGACGGCGCCGATCACGTCGACTTCCCGGCGTCGAGCCCGTACGTGCTCGGGTGCGGCGGCACGCAGCTCGATGCGCTGCCGGGGCAGGGCATTCGCAGCGAGGTCACGTGGAACGACGAGGCGGCCGGGGGCGGCGCGGGTGGCGGCGGCGTCAGCACGATGTTCGACGTGCCGGCCTGGCAGAAGGGGCTGACCGTCGCGCTCGCCGACGGCAGCAGCAGGCCGCTCGCGAAGCGCGGCGTGCCGGACGTCGCCGGCGATGCGTCGCCGCAAACGGGCTACGAAGTGTCGATCGCCGGAACGCCCGCGGTGATGGGCGGCACGAGCGCGGTCGCGCCGCTGTGGGCCGCGCTGATCGCGCGGATCAACGCGGCGGCCGGCGCATCGGCCGGCTGGATCAATCCCGTGCTGTACAAGCATCCGGGCGCGCTGCGCGACATCACGAAAGGCTCGAACGGCACGTATGCGGCCGCGTCCGGCTGGGACGCGTGCACGGGCCTCGGCAGCCCCGACGGCGCGAAACTCGCGGCGATCCTCGCGCGCAAGCCATCGCGCTGACGCGCCGGCACAAGTCTTTCCATGTGACGCGGGTTCCTTGCCCGCGTCTTTTTTCACCTCCAGGAGCAGCACGATGGGCATCGATTCCGCATCTTCCGGCGGCGTGTATCCGCTGCATCACGGCGACCACAATTCGCATAGCGTGCCGCCGACCATCAATCCCGTCGCGCTGAGCCACGGCCGCGACCAGCCGTTCTTCGATCCGGTCGCGTACGGCAACGGCCCCGACGACTCGGTGACCGACACGACCGAAGCGGCCGCGATCACGCACCACACGATCCTGATCGGCGGCAAGCGGCTTGCGTACACGGCGACGGTCGGCCATCTCGTGACGGTCGACCCGAGCAGTTCGCAGCCGGCCGCGAAGATCTTCTACGTCGCCTTCACGGCCGACGGCGCGAAGGAGGAAACGCGGCCCGTCACGTTCTTCTACAACGGCGGGCCCGGTTCGTCGTCGGTGTTCGTGCTGCTCGGCTCGTTCGCGCCGAAGCGCATCAAGACGTCGATGCCAGGGTTCACGCCGCCCGCGCCGTACCAGATCGAGGACAACCCGGACAGCATGATCGACCACAGCGACCTGGTGTTCATCAATCCGGTCGGCACCGGCTATTCGGCGGCCGTCGCGCCGAACAAGAACCGCAATTTCTGGGGCGTCGACCAGGATGCGGATTCGCTGAAGCAGTTCATCAAGCGCTACCTGACGAAGAACAATCGCTGGAATTCGCCGAAATACCTGTTCGGCGAGTCGTATGGCACCGCGCGCAGCTGCGTGCTCGCGTACAAGCTGCACGAGGACGGCGTCGACCTGAACGGCGTCACGCTGCAGTCGTCGATTCTCGACTACCGGCAGGCTGGCAACCCGGTCGGCGCGCTGCCGACCGCCGCGGCCGACGCGTGGTATCACAAGAAGCTCGGCGTCAAGCCGGCGCCGGCCGATCTTGGCGCGTTCATCGAGGAGGTCGCGCAGTTCGCGCGCACCGATTACCTGAAGGCACTGCGCAACGTGCCGCATGCCGACCCGGCCGCCGTGCGGAAGCTGTCGGACTACACGGGCATCGACACGGCCACGTTGCAGACATGGGGGCTCGACATCGCCGGTTACAACGCGCGCGGCAATTCGCTGTTCCTGACGACGCTGCTGCAGGCGCAGGGGTTGGCGCTCGGTTCGTACGACGGCCGCGTGACGGCGATCTCGACCGGTATCGCCGGCAAGATCGATCCGAACTCGGGCGGCAACGATCCGACGATGACGGCCGTGACGGGCGTCTACACGGCGATGTGGAACAGCTACCTGAACGAGCAGCTGAAGTTCACGTCGAACTCCGCGTTCACGGACCTGAACGACCAGGCGTTCCAGAACTGGGACTTCAGCCATATCGACCCGACCGGCGAGCAGCAGGGCATCGACGCGAAGGGGAACGTGATTCTCTACACGGCGGGCGACCTCGCCGCGGTGATGGCGCTGAACGTCGACCTGAAGGTGCTGTCGGCGAACGGCTTGTACGATTTCGTCACACCGTTCTACCAGACCGTGATCGACCTGCAGCAGATGCCGCTCGAGGATCAGAAAGTGCGGCAGAACTTGTCTGCACGCTTCTATCCGTCGGGACACATGGTGTATCTCGACGGCGGTTCGCGCACCGCGCTCAAGCGCGATCTCGCGACGATGTACGACGCGACGGTCAGCGATACGGGCGCGCGACTGCGGATTCGCGCGCTGCAGGCGAAGAAGACGGGCGGGCACGCGTAGCGTCGCCCGTCGTGCACGTGCCGCGCGTGACCGCTAGGGTTCGCGCGGCGCTGTTTGACTTACGTGGCCGACTTAAGCGGTCGGCCAGTCGAACGGCGTATACGGCAGCGCGCGCTTGTGGCGCGAACCGTCGTAGAAGCGCAGCACCGTTTCGTACACCGTGTCGGCGACGGTCTTGCCTTCGAGGAAATCGTCGATCTCGTCGTAGGTGACGCCGTATGCGTGCTCGTCGGGGCGCAGCGGACGCAGTTCCTCGAGGTCGGCCGTGGGCACCTTCATCACGATCAGTTCGTCGCCGCCGAGCGCGCGCGCGACCGCACGCACGCGGCGCTTGCTCAGGCCGGCAAGCGGCAGCACGTCCGCGCCGCCGTCGCCGAATTTCGTGAAGAAGCCCATCAGCGATTCGGCCGCGTGGTCGGTGCCGATCACGATGCCGCGCCGCGCGCCGGCGACCGCGTACTGCGCGATCATGCGCTCGCGCGCCTTGATGTTGCCGTGCACGAAGTCCTGCTGCGCCGGGGTTTCGAACGCGTGGCCCGATGCGACCAGCGACGCGAGCATCGCGTCGGCCGCGGGCTTCACGTCGACCGTGAACGTCTCGTCCGCGCGCACGAACGCGAGCGCGCGCTGCGCATCGGCTTCGTCGTTCTGCACGCCGTTCGGCAAGCGCATCGCGATGAAGCGTGCATCGTAGCCGCCGGCGCGCAACTGTTCGACCGCCAGTTGCGCGAGCCGCCCGGCCGTCGACGAATCGACGCCGCCGCTGATGCCGAGCACGTAGGTCCGCAGGCCGCTCGAACGAAGGTACTGCGCGAGGAAATCGACGCGCCGGGCGATCTCGGCGTCGACGTCGAAGTGCGGGGCGACGTTCAGTTCGGCAATGATCGCGCGTTGGCGGCTGGCGTAATCGGCGGATGTCATGGGGGTGGTTCCGGAACGAAATGCGAGGCGCCCATCATAAGCGCAATCGCGGCGCGGCGCCGCGCCGGGCATGCGATCCGGCCGCTTCGCGTTGCATCGGCGAGACGCGGTGCATCGTCATGGTGCAGAGTGCGCGGCGGCGCACCCGGGCGTGCGCGCGGATGCTTTGTTTCGATGCGGGGTGGGGGCGGTGACGGGTGCTTCCTATCGCCCGACCGCCCGACCGCCCGACCGCGTGCGTCAGCGCCGCGCGAGCACGACACCCACGAGCGCAAGCGCGAAGCCGGCGAGCTGGACGGTCGCGAGGGTTTCGCCGAACAGCAGATAGCCCTGCAGCGCGGCGAGCGGCGGCGCGAGGAACAGCAGCGACGTCGCGCGCGCCGCGTTGCCCCGCCGCAGCATCCACATCAGCATCGTGACCGCGCCGCCCGACAGGAACACGACGCCCCACACGAGCGAGATCCACAGCGCCGGCGCGCCGATCCAGCGCGTTTCATGCAGCAGCACGACGAAAACGGCCGCGACGATCGCCGCGCCGAGGTTCTGCACGGCGACGGCCGTGCGCAGGTCGTTCTGCGCGAGCTTGCCCTTCTGGTACAGCGAGCCGGCGGTGATCGAGCCGACCGCCAGGATCGATACGGTCACGACGAACCACGCGGGCGCGACGCCGCCCGCGACCTTCGGCGCGAGCACGAGCGCCACGCCGGCCAGCCCGAGCGCCATCCCGAGCCAGCCGCGCGCGGGCAGTCGTTCGTTGAACAGCGGCACGGCGAGCACGGCGGTGGCGAGCGGCTGCAGCGCGCCGAGCAGCGCCATCACGCCCGCGTTCAGCCCTTGCGCGACGGCCCAGTAGCTGGCGCCGAGATAGACGCCCTGCAGCAGCGCGCCGGCGATCAGGTGGCGCGGCCATTCGCGGCGGGCCGGCCACGGCGCGCGCGCGACGAGTGCGACCGCGCCGAACAGCACGGCCGTGCCTGCGAAACGCGCGAGCAGGAACAGGTTCGGATCGGCGTAGGGCTTGATTGCCCGGGCGACGATGAAGCCGGTGGACCACAGCGCGACGAAGGCCGCGGCGACGAGCGAGGTAAACATGCGTGGCGGGCCGCGATACGGCCGGACGAATCGTGAAGTCGGTCAGTATCGGATGAAGCGGTGCCGCCGTCTTGTCGGATTCTGCACTCGGGCGTCGCGCGTGCGGGATGCGTGCAGAGGCCATGGGCTCGCGCTGCTGCTGCGGGTGCAAGCGGCGACCGTGGTGCGATACGTCGCAAGCGCGTCAGCGCGCCAGCATGCCGGCCGTTCGGCGGATGAAAGGGCCGAGCCGTGAAAGCGCGCCGTGGCGCGGGCAAAGGAGCGGAGATCAGTCGACCCAGCCGTCCGGTTATCACGCGGCCGGGCGAAAGGGCCCGCCGCATGAAGGCGCGCCGTGGCGCGGGCAAAGAAACGGAGATCAGTCGAGCCAGCCGTCCGGTTATCACCCGGCCGGGCGAAAGGGCCGCGCCACGAAGGCGTGCCATCGAGCGGGCGAAGAAACGAAGATCAATCGAGCGAGAACGTGTCGAGCGGCTGGTTCGCACGCGCGTCGGTCGCGAAGCGCGCGGCGAGTTGTTCGTACAGCCGGCGCGCTTCGTCGAGCGTCAGGTCGATCCAGTACGGATCGCCGGCCCCGTCGTTGAGTCGTTCCGGCGAAAACTGGATTTCGAGCACACTGCCTTTGCGATACATTGCGCAAGCCCCTTGATGGTCTGTCGTTAGGCGAAGCGCAAAGTGTAGCAACCGCTTGCCGCGCCGATTCGCGCGCATCCGGCAATACAGAATTTCGCTGGCGTGAAACGCGGCCGCCGCCGGACGCAGCGCCGTCAAATGACAGTCAAACGACCGTAATACAATGGCTGGCTTACCCATTACCAGTCGCCTCGGGCGCATTGCGATGCTGGCGGAACAACGTCATCAATACATTCTGTCGGAGCTCGGCCGATCGGGCGCGCTGTCGGTTGCCGAACTCGTGCGCTCGCTCGACGTGTCGCGCGAGACCGTGCGGCGCGACCTGAACGCGCTCGCGGCGCGCGGCCTGCTCGTGATGACGCACGGCGGCGCGCTGGCGGCGGACCGCCGCGAGCCGAGCCTGTCCGAGCGCGAAGCGGCGAACGCCGAAGCGAAGCGCACGATCGGCCGACGCGCGGCCGAATTCGTGCCCGACGATGCCTCGGTGCTGATCGACTCGGGCAGCACGCCGCATGCGGTGGCGCTCGCCCTGGCCGACCGGCACCGGCTGTCGATCTACACGAACGACTGGCGCACCGCGTTCGTGCTCGCGCGCCGCAACGGCAATCGCGTGACGCTGCTCGGCGGCGAGCTGTCCGACGACGAGGACGCGACGTTCGGGCTCGATACGATCCAGCAGCTCGCGCAATACCACGTCGATTTCGCGTTCGTCGGCGCGGGCGGCATCACGGTGGACGGCGATTGCACCGACTACTCGCGGCTCGCCGCCGAAGTGCGCAGCCGGATGATCGCGGCGGCCGGCACGGCGATCATCGTCGCCGATCATTCGAAGTTCGGCCGCGTGACGCCGGTGCGGATCAACGGCACGGCGGCCGCGCGCTACCTCGTCACCGAGCGCATGCCCGACAAGGCCGTGCGCCGCGCGCTGGCCGCACGCGGCATCGAGCTGCTCGTGTGCGACTGACGCGGCTCCGACATACAAGGTTCATCGAACGGTCATCGCCCGGGAAGAACCGCCGTCAACACTGACTCATTCCTCTCTTTCGGCCGAAACGCCAGGAGCACGAATGACCGTCAGCGTACGCAGCTATCTTTCCCCCACCCTGGTCCTGCTGGCCTTCGACTGGTCCGACGCGACATCGCGCACCGATTTCCTCGGCTTCGCGATCCGGCGCACGCCGGGCTTCTGGTCGGTCGACGGCAAGACGCGGGCGCCGAACAGCTGGCTGCCGAACCGGCTGACGTTCGACGGCCCCGCCGCCGACACGCAGGGCGACGCGCCGACCGACCAGGCGCCGATCCAGAAATTCATGTGGTGGGATGCGCGCATCGATCCGCCGGATCGCGATGCGTCGTTCCGCTATGACGTCTTTCCCGTCGTCGGCACGCCGGCGAACCTGCAGGTGCTCGATGCGGAGGCCGGCGTGTGCGATGTCGTGCTGCCCGCACATAGCGTCGACGGCATCGGTACCTGGTTCAACCGCGCGGTGGTGAGCTCGCAGGCGTTCGCGAAGCAGGTCGCGGCGCTGGGTCTCGCGCCGGGCGCCGCGCCGAGTGACGCGCAGGCGCTGAAGTTGCGCACGTGGCTCGCGAACGACATGGAGCAGGTGTTCGCGGAGATGCTCGATCCCGCGTCGCGCGCGGTGTCGGCCGTCTATCACCTGACGGACCCGCTGTGGGCGCTGCCGGCATTCGAGGCGTTCGGACGCCGGCACGGCGAAACGTCGCTCGCGATCGTCTACGACGCGCACACGACCGCGCGCAAGGGCAAGCCGGCGCTGCCGTCGCCGAACCAGCCGGCCGTCGACGCGCTGCAGGGCCTCGCGACGCTGGCGCCGCGCGACCGCACGCACATCATGCACGACAAGTTCATCGTGACCGACGCGCCGGGGAATGCGACGCCCGCGCGCGTGCTGACCGGCTCCGCGAACTTCACGACCGAAGGGCTGACGGAACAGGCCAATGTGCTGCATGCGTTCGATTCGCCGGCGCTCGCCGCGCTGTACAACGCGCGGGCGCATGCGCTGGCCGCGAATCCGTCGATCGCGGAGACGGCGCGGCTGTCGTCGGGCTGGTCCGCGCCGTTGACGGTTGGCAGCGCGCAGGTGCGCGTCGCGTTTTCGCCGGAGCCGGCGGGGCAGCGCACCGAGATCGATACGATCGTCGCCGCGATCGCGGCCGCGAAGCATTCGGTGTCGTTCTGCCTGTTCATGCCGACCGACGCGGCGCTGCGCGACGCATGCTTCGCGGCCGGCGACCGCGGCCTGATGATGTTCGGCCTGGTGAACCGCATCAGCGCCGGCAGCGCGACGAAGGCCGATGCCGCGCAGCACGACGGCCAGTCGCTCGATGCGGCGACACTCGCGAACCTCGAGCTTTACCATCGCCAGCGCGATCGTCGCGACGTGATCGATGCCGCGTATTTTTCGCCGGCAACGGTGCCGCAAGGTTTCGAGCCGGAGCTGCGCCTCTTTCCGGGCGAACCGGCGCCCGCCTATCCGCCGGTCGTGATCCACCACAAATTCATCGTGATCGATGCGGAAGGCACGAACCCGATCGTCTATACGGGCTCGGCGAACATGAGCCGCAATTCCGAGCAGTACAACGACGAGAACCTGCTCGAGATTCGCGACACGCGGATCGCCGCGATCTATCTCGCGGAATTCCTGCGGCTCTACGAGCACTATCGCGCGCGGGCGCTGGCGATCGAGACGAAACGGCACGGCGCCGGTTCGCATCGGCAACTCGCGCTCGCGCCGGATTCGAGCTGGGCGAAGAAGTATTACGTGGCGGGGAGCCCGGAAGAGAAGGCGCGGATCGCGCTGGCGTCGACTGCGCCGACGGACTGACGCGCGATGCGTGGGGCATGACGCATGCGCTCGGCCGGAAGCGCGACGTGCTTCCGGCTCATGCCGGTTGCACGCGTCGTGATGTCGTTCGGCTTTCGGGCGGAATCGCGCAGAAGCGCGCGGTGCGAACTACGCGGCGACGTAGCGCAGCACCGAGTCGGCGATCGTCTCGCGATGCCGCGCGCGCAGCCGCGGCGCCGACGGATCGCGGCCGAACGCGGCGCCGAACGTATAGCGGTTCGACACGCGGTGGAAGCAGAACGAGCTGATCAGCAGGTGCAGGTCGAACGCGTCGATATCCTTGCGGAACGCGCCGCTCGCGGCGCCGCGCTCGAGCAGTTCCTCGAGCGTCTTGATGATGCTGACGTTGCGGTTCTTGAACGACTTCAGCTGTTCGAGATACTTCGCGCCGTGGATGTTCTCGATCGACACGAGGCGCACGAAATCGCGATGCTTGTCGTGATAGTCGAACGTGAATTCGACGAGCCGGCGCATGCCTTCGCGCGGCTCCATGTCGCCGACATGAAGCTCCTGCTCGAGCGCGCGGATGTCGCCGTACACCTTCTCCAGCACGGCCTCGTACAGGCCTTCCTTGCTTTCGAAGTAGTAGTAGAGCATGCGCTTCGTCGTGTTCGTACGCTCGGCGATCGCGTCGACGCGCGCACCGGCGAGGCCCATCGCGGAGAACTCCTGCGTGGCGACGTCGAGGATGTTGCGCTTGGTTTGCTCGGGATCGTATTTGCGCCGCGCATCGGTCGCAAGCGCGCGGCTTTCGGACGTGGCGGCCTTGCTTGCAGCTTTCATGTGACTTTGTTGTGCGTTCGCGGCGGCATGAAAAAATCATTCTAGCATGCAGGAAATCGCCATCCTGCCGACTCGCTGCTCTAATCGGCGGCGCGGTTTCGGCCGCCGCCGCGGCGGTTCAGCGCCGGCACGACGCGAGTGCGTCGCGGGCCTGGTACGCGGTGTACGTGAGCTGCGCGGCGGCGAGGCCCGCGAGCCCGAACGTGCGCGTGAGGCCGAACGCGGCGAAGCCTTCCGGCACCGGCCGCTCGCCGGCCAGCGCGGCGGCGAGCGCTTCGCCGGCGACGGTGGTGGGCGCCATCCCGTGGCCGCCGAACGCGATCGCGTGCCACACGCCGTCCGCATCGCGCCCGATCTGCGGCATCTTGTGCCGCGCGTAGCTCATCAGCCCGCCCCACGCGTATTCGACCTTCACGCCGTCGAGCTGCGGATACACGCGCAGCAGGTCGCGCCGCAGCAGCCGCGCGATCGCGTCGGGGCCGCGGTCGAGCACCGAGATCCGGCCGCCCCACAGAATCCGCGTGTCCTTCAGCGGACGGTAGTAGTCGAATGCGAAACGCGTGTCGTAGATCGCGTATGGCGCATCGATCGCGTCCGGCAGCCGCGTGCCGAGCGGTTCGGTCGCGATCACGTAGGTCGCGATCGGCAGTACCGCGCGCTCGATACGCGGCGACACGCCGCGCGCATAACCGCCGCCGGCGAACACGACATCCTTCGCGCGTACCGTGCCGTGCGCCGTGCGCACGACGTAGCCGGCGCCTTCGCGCGCGATGCGGAGCGCGGCCGAGCGTTCGTACACGCGGGCGCCGCCGCGCGACGCGGCCGCCGCGACGCCGAGCACGTACTTGAGCGGATGGAAGTGGAACGCGTTCGGCTCGAACAGGCCGCCGTGATAGCGCTGCGTCTTCAGCCGCGCGCGCAGCGCGTCCGTCGCGACGGGTTCCCAGTCGACGTTGAATTCCTGCTTCATCAGCGTGCGCACGCTGTCGAGCCGCGACGGATCGTCGAACCAGTTCGCGAGCATCACGCCCTCGTCGACGATGTCGCAGTCGATGCCGTAGCGGGCGATCCGCGCGCGGATCAGCTCGACCGCATCGACGGTGAGCCGGTACAGGCGACGGCCTTCGTCGCGGCCGAGCGCGCGCAGCAGGTCCGCGTTGTCGAGGCTGTAGCCGCCGAACACGAATCCGCCGTTGCGGCCCGACGCGCCGAAGCCGACCCGTTCGCCGTCGAGCACGACGACATCCTGCACGCCGCGCTCGACGAGACCGAGCGCGGTGCACAGGCCGGCGAGGCCGCCGCCGACGATGCAGACCTGCGTATCGATCGGGCCGGTCAGTTGCGGGTAGGGCTGGCGGGTAACGGTGGCTTCGTAGAAGTTCTGCATGCGGTTTCGGTGACTCGTAACGGCGGAAAAACAGGCGCGCGCGTCGATCTTGCCTGAACGCGCGCGCCGCGTCGAATGGGGTTTTCAGCGGAGCGGCCGTCGCGCGCGTGCGGCGGCCGCTGCTTTACCGGAATGATCGGGCTTACCGGACGTCAGGCGCCCGGCGTCGGGTTGGCCGGGCTGGCGACGAAAGCCGGATAGCAGGCGTCGGCCTTCTCCGTCGCGTCGGGCGTCGCGTTGCGCTCGATCCACGGCGCGATCTCCATGTCCTCGTAGCGCACGAGGCGGCATTTGCGCACCAGCGCGTAACCGAGCCAGATCGCGAGGAAGAACGGCACGCCGATATAGGTCGCGGCCACGCCCGCCCAGTCGATCTTGCTGCCCATGAACGCCTGGTAGTCCTGGCCCAGCGCGACGACCGCGCACAGCACGAACGCGAAGATCGGGCCGAACGGGAACCACTTCGAGCGATACGGCAGCTGGTCGAGGCGATAGCCCTGCTTGAGCAGGCCCTTGCGGAAGCGGTAGTGGCTGATCGCGATGCCGAGCCACGTGATGAAGCCGGCCATGCCCGACGTGTTCAGCAGCCACAGGTACACAGTCTTGTCGCCGTACAGCGACGTGAGGAAGCAGAGCGCGCCGACGGCGGTGGTCGCGTACAGCGCATTGCGCGGCACGCCGCCCGGCGACAGCTTCGCGAACAGCCTCGGCGCGCGGCCTTCGACCGCGAGGTTGTAGAGCATCCGCGTCGACGCGTACATGCCCGAGTTGCCGGCCGACAGCACGGCCGTGAGGATCACCGCGTTCATCACGCCGGCCGCCACAGCGAGGCCTGCGTGGCGGAACACCAGCGTGAACGGGCTCACGCCGATGTCGGTCACGTCGCTCTTCAGCAGGCTCGGGTCGGTGTACGGAATCAGCACGCCGATCACGATGATCGCGAGCACGTAGAACAGCAGGATGCGCCAGAAGATCTGGCTCACCGCGCGCGGGATCGTCGTGCGCGGGTTCTCCGATTCGCCGGCCGCGACGCCGATCATTTCGGTGCCCTGGAACGAGAAGCCCGCGATCATCGCGACGCCCATCAGCGCCGGGAGGCCACCGGCGAACGGCGCGTCGCCGATCGTGAGGTTGGCCCAGCCCGCGCTCGGGCCGCCCTGCAGAATGCCGAAGATCATCATCACGCCGACAGCGAGGAACGCGACGACCGTCAGCACCTTGATCAGCGCGAACCAGTATTCGGCTTCGCCAAAGCCGCGCACCGACAGCGCATTGAGCGCGAAGATCAGCGTGAGAAACAGCGCGCTCCACCAGATGCCCGGCACATGCGGAAACCAGTAATGCATCACGAGCTGAGCGGCGACGAGTTCGACCGCGAGCGTGACGGCCCAGCTATACCAGTAGTTCCAGCCGATCGCGAAGCCGAAGCCTTCGTCGACGAACTTCGAGCCGTAGGTCGCGAACGAGCCCGACACCGGCATGAACGCGGCCATTTCGCCGAGGCTCGTCATCAGGAAGTAGACCATCAGGCCGATCAGCATGTACGCGACGATCGCGCCGCCGGGGCCGGCCTGCGAAATCGATGCGCCGGACGCGACGAACAGGCCCGTGCCGATCGAGCCGCCGATCGCGATCATCCGCAGATGGCGCGCCTGCAGGCTGCGGTGGAGGGACGGTTTCGCGGGACGCGAGCCGGACGGGGAAGGGGAATCGGGGCGGGCATCTGAATGCATGGGCGGTGCTGGGCGCTGTCTCCGGAATTGTTTTTGGCCACGAAGCGCCACCCGTCGCCGGCCGCCGGCCGGACAGCGGCGGTTCCGCGCGGCCCGGTTCTGGCGAACCGCGGGGCGCGATGCGCGTCGCGTTCGTCTGTCGTCCGGCCGCGTGTCGGGCGGCCGTCGTCGCGCCGGGTGCGGAGCACTTCGACGCGATCCGATTGTGTGGGGCCGGAGCACGCGCGGCAAACGATATTTCCGCACAGGGTAATGCCGGATAGTCATCAAGTCGGGGTGGCCGGCAACGCGGCGGCTGCCCCGGTCACGGGCCTCGGACAAGTCTCATGCCGTTACGGAAAGTGGGGGATTCGTCCCGCCGGGGTGTTGCGCTTTCGGAATGAAGTCGTGAGTTAATATCAATAGCGGGCCGACTTGTGGCCACCGACAATGTGTCTCATGGATCGTGCGTCGCGAGGCGACGGCGTGCCGGTCGGCCGGGGTTGCGGCGACGGCGCGCGGGCGATGCGCCGGGCGGCGCGTCGGGCCGGCCGGGGCGCGCATCCGCTTGCACAAGGCGCGCGAACGCGCTCCAATCGAATCACGCGGGCGGCGTCGCCGCCGCACCGATCAATCTGTCCCTGAAGAGGAAGTGATGCAATTCAACGACATTCTTGCTGCGCTCGACATCGATCTCGCCCGGTGGAAAGGCACCGCGCTGACCGCGCGTTCGCCGCTCGACGGCGCGACGCTCGCGACGCTGGCGGTCGACTCGCCCGCCGACGCCGAGCGCAAGATCGACGCCGCGCACGACGCATTCCTCAAGTGGCGCACGGTGCCGGCGCCGGTGCGCGGCGAGTTCGTGCGCGTGTTCGGCAACGTGCTGCGCGAGCACAAGGCCGAGCTGGGCCGCCTCGTCACGCTCGAAGCCGGCAAGATCACGTCGGAAGGCCTCGGCGAAGTGCAGGAAATGATCGATATCTGCGATTTCGCGGTCGGCCTGTCGCGTCAGCTGTACGGCCTGACGATCGCGTCGGAGCGCCCGGGCCACCGGATGATGGAAACGTGGCACCCGATCGGCGTGTGCGGCGTGATCTCGGCGTTCAACTTCCCGGTCGCGGTGTGGGCGTGGAATGCGGCGCTCGCGTTCGTGTGCGGTGATTCGGTCGTGTGGAAGCCGTCGGAGAAGACGCCGCTCACCGCGATTGCATGCCACGTGCTGCTCGAGAAGGCGATCCGCGAATTCGAGAAGACCCACCCGGGCGTCGCGCCGCAGGGCCTGAGCCAGCTGGTGCTCGGCATGCGCGATGTCGGCGAGGTGCTGACGTCGTCGAAGAAGGTGCCGGTCGTCAGCGCGACGGGCAGCGTGCGGATGGGCCAGGAAGTCGCGAAGGTGCTGAGCCAGCGTCTCGCGCGCGGCATCCTCGAGCTCGGCGGCAACAACGGGATGATCGTCGCGCCGAGCGCCGATCTCGACCTCGTGGTGCGCGCGGTCACGTTCGCGGCGGTCGGCACGGCCGGCCAGCGCTGCACGACGCTGCGCCGCCTGATCGTGCATCGCAGCCTGGTCGAGCAACTGCTGCCGCGCATCGAGAAGGCCTATGCGTCGGTGAAGGTCGGCAACCCGCTCGAGGAAGGCACGCTCGTCGGCCCGCTGGTCGACCGCGCGTCGTTCGACGCGATGCAGAAGGCGCTGGCCGATGCACGCGAGCAGGGCGGCGAAGTGAAGGGCGGCGAGCGCGTCGACATCGGTCATGCGGATGCGTACTACGTGCGTCCGGCCATCGTGCGGATGCCGAAGCAATCGGCGGTGGTCGAGCGCGAAACGTTCGCGCCGATCCTGTACGTGATGATCTACGACAACTTCGACGATGCGATCGAGCTGCACAACGCGGTGCCGCAAGGCCTGTCGTCGGCGATCTTCACGAACGACATGCGCGAGGCCGAGCAGTTCATGTCGGCAGCGGGCAGCGATTGCGGGATCGTCAACGTGAACATCGGCACGAGCGGCGCGGAGATCGGCGGCGCGTTCGGCGGCGAGAAGGAAACGGGCGGTGGCCGCGAGTCGGGTTCGGATGCGTGGAAGGCGTATATGCGCCGTGCGACGAACACGATCAACTACAGCCGTCAGCTGCCGCTCGCGCAGGGCGTGAAGTTCGACGTGTGAGGCGCGGCGCCCGGCAGGGCGCCTTAACCGTCGAATGAAGAGGGCCGGTTGCCGCGGAAGCGGTAACCGGCCCTTGTCGTTTCCGATGAGGCGTGCGTTACGAGGATCGACCAGCGTGCACCCGCGGGTTCGCTTCCGGCTCGTGCTGCGGGGAACTCTCGAGCGCCGGCATGTTCTGCACGACCAGCATCTGCGGCGTCGACAGCGTGATCTGCGCCGCGCGCAACTGCTTCAGGATCTCGAACAGCAGGTCGCTTTTGGTCGAGGCCGCGATGCGCGGGCTCGCCACGTAGCCGGTCACGCTCAGCGTGATCCCGTCCGGCGCCAGCTGGCTGAACGTGACCGACGGCGCCGGCTTGTCGAGAATCGCCGGGTGTTCGCGATACGCATCGAGCAGCAGGTCGCGCACCTGCACGGGATCGGTGTTCAGCGGGAACGTCAGCGTCAGCGTCGCGACGCCTTGCGTGCTATTGCCCATCGTCACGTTGCGCACGTTCTGCGAGATCAGCTGCGAGTTCGGCACGATCACGGTCGAACGATCGCTGAGCTGGATCTCGGTCGCGCGCACGTTGATGCGGCGGATGTCGCCTTCGACGCCCGCGATGCTGACCATGTCGCCGACCTTCACCGGCCGCTCGGTCAGCAGGATCAGCCCCGACACGAAGTTCTTCACAATCTCTTGCAGGCCGAAACCGATACCGACCGACAGCGCGCTGACGATCCACGCGAGGTTGCTCCACCTGACACCGAGCAGCCCCAGCGTCATCAGCACGAGCAACACGTAGCCGACGTTGGTGAACAGCGTGACCAGCGACACGCGCATGCCCGCGTCCATGCCGAGCGCCGGCATGAATTCGTTGTCGAGCCAGCGGCGCACCGAGCGCAGCAGGTAGAAGCCGATCGCGAACCCGATGACGGCGTTCAGGATCCGGTCGGGCATGATGTTCAGGCTCTGCAGCCGCTGACCGCCGATCATCGCTATCGCGCTGTCGAGCAGGTCGCTCGGCGTCGTGCCGAAGCCGCCCGTCACCAGCGCGATGGCCGCGACCAGCATCAGCAGGCTCGTGCCGAGCCCGGACACGACGGTGTGCGCCTGCTCGAGATGCCGGTCGTCGAGCGCGAACAGGTGCTTGATCTGCTTGCCGCTCGACAGGTTCGCGGAGAACAGGCTTTCGCTCGCGTCGCGCGTGAGCTGCGTCAGGATGTAGACGCTGCACAGCACGATCTCGAACCATACGAGCTCGTACGTGATGAAGCGCGCGACCGTGATGTAGCCGATCAGCAGCGCAACGAGCGACACGACGATCGCCAGCGTGACGCCCGCATGAATCAGCCCCGCGAGCGTCGAACGTTCCTCGGGCGCCTCGCCGGATGCCGCGAGCGCGGTGCGTACGCGGTTCGCGCGCAGGATCGACGCGCCGACGGTCAGCGCGACGACGAGCGATACGATGCCGCGGCCGAGCAGCGTGACGGACAGGCTGGTATCGACGATCCGGTTGATCGATTCGAGCGTGCCGGACATCAACAGCAGCGCGGCCAGCACGCCGGGGAACGGCCGCATCGCGAGCGCGACGGGATCGGCCAGCGCCGGCAGCCGCCACGACGGATGCTTGGTGCAGAGCAGCGCGCGGCCGAGGCCGGCGATCAGCGCGCAGGTCACGGCGAGCTTCGCGAACTGGTCCCACAGATCGCTCATCGACGGCGTGAGCTCGTAGTGGCGCGCGAGCGCGAGATAGAGCACCTGCACGGCGACCGCGGTCGCCAGCAGCGTCGAGAAGGCCGTCGCCAGCGCCAGTGCGCTGCGGCGCAGCCGGGTGGGCGGCAGACGGTTCAGGCAGAACCACGCGAGCCCGCGCTCGAGGAGGCGGCGGCCGCCGAGCCACACCGCGAGCGCGGCGATCAGCAGCAGCGTGGTGATGGCGCGCTGGCCGGGTGTCCACGACGAGCGCAGCATGTCGCGCAGTTCGTCGTTGAAGTCGTCGAGGCGCTGGACATCGTCCGGCGACAGATGGAACAGCGGCAGCCAGAATTGCGCGCCGAAGATGCTGCCCGAACGGAACGCGAGCTGATTCCTCAGCAGGCTGCGGTGCAGTTTCGCGAACTGGTCGTTCAGGTTCGCCAGGTTGGCCTTCTGGTCGGCCGCCTGCTTCAGCGCTGCTTCGATTTGCGTCTTGCGCGCGTTCAGCGTCGCCCGCTGCTGCGCGACCGCGGGTGTTTCGGGCGACGCGCCCGGCGCCGGCGGCGGGCCGAGCACGTCGAGCTGGGCCTGGATCTGCGTGCGCTGCGGCGCGAGCTCGCTCTGCAGCTTCTCGACATCGGCGCTCAGTTCCTGCGTCGCTTCGCCGAGCCCGTCGAGCTCCTTGCTGTTGGTCGCGTTCGACGTCTGCTGCTTGATACGGTCCTGTTGCACCTGCATCTGCTTGAGCTGCGCAACGGCGTCGCTCAGCGAGATGGTCGGCACGGGGACGCCGACGCCGCTCGCGCTCGGCGCGGATGCGGCGCCCGGAAATGCCGACGCGGTCGCGAGCGCAGCGAACTGCAGCAACGCGAACAGCGCGATCCGGCGTGCGTAGGTGGAGAGTCGTTGTATGGACATGGAATGCTTACGTTTTGCCGACAATGTCGGACGCCGAAAAGGCGCCCGGAAGCCGGGAGTTTGGCCCGGTAGCATGTTACCGGGGTGTGGGTCGAACGAAATTCGAACAGATATGCGCGAATTCGGCCGGCGGGGCGTCGGCGGCGGCGCCGGAAATCGCCGCTCGCGCCCGTGCCAACAGGGCGAACGCCGATTTTGCCGAAGCCGGAAAGCCGTGTTTCGACGATGCTGCGCGCGCGATCAGCCGGATCGATGGTTACGAAAGTTACATACTCCAGCGCGCGGATGGCGTGCATAAACGGGGATCGAGTGCGTGGGGCGATTGTCGATTCCGGCGCGTTGTCGCCAGCGACCGTGCTTCAACGATTGATGTGCTCGGTCGCTCGCGTCGCTAAAATGCGCAAAGCCGCTTGCCAATGCCCTCTGGTAGCGCCAAGACAATCAATAATCCGGAGACTCGCCACCATGGCATCGACCGTGCCTGATCCCGCTTCCGTAGCGGACACCATTCGAACTGCCCCCATCGACGCCGGCTCGATTTCAGCCCGCCTCGACCGCCTGCCGCCGACCCGCAGCGTCTGGAAGCTCGTCGTGCTGCTGAGCCTCGGCTTCTTCTTCGAACTCTACGACCTGCTGTACAGCGGCTACATCGCGCCGGGCCTCGTGAAAAGCGGAATCCTGTCCGCGACGACGCACGGCCTGTTCGGCACCACGGGCGTCGCGAGCTTCATCGCCGCGCTGTTCTCCGGCCTCTTCATCGGCACGATCGCATGCGGCTTCCTCGCGGACCGCTTCGGCCGCCGGGCGATCTTCACGTGGTCGCTGCTGTGGTACACGGCCGCCAACGTCGTGATGGCGTTCCAGGACACCGCGGGCGGATTGAACTTCTGGCGCTTCGTCGTCGGTCTCGGCTTGGGCGTCGAGATGGTCACGATCGGCACGTACATCTCCGAACTCGTGCCGAAGCAGATCCGCGGCCGCGCATTCGCATGCGAGCAGGCGGTCGGGTTCGTCGCGGTGCCGGTGGTCGCGTTCCTCGCGTACCTGCTCGTGCCGCATGCGCCGTTCGGTCTCGACGGCTGGCGCTGGGTCGTGCTGATCGGCGCGCACGGCGCGCTGTTCGTGTGGTGGATTCGCCGCGCGTTGCCGGAAAGCCCGCGCTGGCTCGCACAGCAGGGCCGCGTCGACGAAGCCGACCGCATCATGCGCGCGCTCGAGGCGAAGGTCGAAGCCGAATACGGCCGGCCGCTGCCGCCGCCCGCGCCGGCCGAGCCGGTGCCGCCGCGCGGCAGCTTCCGCGACATGTGGGTGCCGCCGTATCGCAGCCGCACGATCATGATGACGATCTTCAACGTGTTCCAGACGGTCGGTTTCTACGGCTTCGCGAACTGGGTGCCGACGCTGCTGATCAAGCAGGGCATCACGATCACGTCGAGCCTCATGTATTCGAGTGTGATCGCGCTCGCGGCGCCGCTCGGTCCGCTGATCGGCCTCTTGATCGCCGACCGTTTCGAGCGCAAGTCGGTGATCGTCGCGATGGCGGCGGCGATCGTCGTCTGCGGGCTGATGTTCAGCCAGACGACGGTGGGCGCGTTCCTGATCGTGCTCGGTATCGGCCTCACGCTCGCGAGCAACATCATGTCGTACAGCTTCCATGCGTATCAGGCCGAACTGTTCCCGACGTCGATCCGCGCACGCGCGGTGGGCTTCGTCTACTCGTGGAGCCGCTTCTCGGCGATCTTCTCGTCGTTCGTGATCGCGGCCGTGCTGAAAGGCTTCGGCACGTTCGGCGTGTTCGCGTTCATCGCCGGCGCGATGATGATCGTGATGGCCGCGATCGGGCTCATGGGGCCGCGCACCAAAGGCATCGCCCTTGAAGCGATTTCGAAGTAGGGAGGGCGGGTGGGGCGCTCGTGTGTTGGGTACAGCACGCGAGCGCGGCGTTGCTGAAAACGCGCAACGTAACAGCCTGCCATGCGGCCGCGACGCAATCGGCAACGAGTTGAAACAAAGCGTGACGAAGCGCAAAACCGCCGTCAAACCAGGGGTTCGGCCCTGCGGATCGTCATTCGCGCGGGTAGAATGAAAGACCTGACGACTCATTAGCCGCCATCGTGCCGAACGCGCTGTACTGCGAACGGCCCACCGCGAAGAGGCGTCGGCGCCGAGGCATGCGATGCCTGCGGCGTGTCGATGGCTCGCGCGGAAGACGCGCCGTTCGCCCTATGCGGCGGCCGGATCGGCCGATGGCCTCGATCGTATGATGCTTTCCGACCTGACGCGGTTGCTGCCCAAGCCGCGTTGCCGTACCCTCGCCGTCGCCGCGTCCATGTGGCTCGCGGCCGCGCTCCCGATCTCCGTGCTTGTCGAGCGGTCAGCCTTTGCCGCGTCCGACGTGCCGTCGTCTGGTGCTACGTCATCCTCATCAACTGCGTCGCCCACGCATCCGGCTTCGGGGGCGTCTGCATCGTCGGGGGCAATGCCGTCGTCTGCTGCATCTGCCGTGCATCGTGCTTCGTCGGCCAACGGGGCGTCTGCGGCATCGGCCGTGCATCATGCTTCGCCGGCCAGCGGGTCGTCCGGGGCATCCGCGGTGAATCACGCTGCGCCGACCAACGCGTCGTCCGCGGCGTCCGCCGTGAATCATGCTGCGCCGGCGAGCGGGGCATCGGCAGCATCCGCCGTGAATCATGCTGCGCCGGCGAGCGGGGCATCCGCAGCATCCGCCGTGAATCATGCTGCACCGGCCAGCGCGGCATCAGCAGCATCCGCCGCGTCCACCGCATCGCCGGCGTCCGCGGCATCGCCCGCATCGGCTGCTTCCGGCACGCCCGCGAGCGAAGCCGAGGCTCCCGCGCCCACGCCGCCGCGCCGGCACCCGCCGCTGTCGGCCGACGAAGCAAAGAACGCCACCGCGCGAGCGGTCGACATGCACAAGGACTTCACGCAGGAAGTCACGCGGCGCCTGAACGTGCCCGCGAGCGAGCAGCGCGCGTACGGCGTGCGCCTTCAGAAAGCCCTCGCCGATGCGAACCTCGGCGACCTCGCCGGCGAGTACATCGTGATGGTCGACCGCGCGCCGAACGTGCAGGCGCTGTTCATCTACTTCCGCGCGACGCCGACCAATGCGTGGCTGATGATCGGCGCGTCGCCGGTCGGCACCGGCTGGCCCGGCAAGTACGATCACTTCCTGACGCCGCTCGGCGTGTTCCATCACTCACCCGACAACATGGACTTCCGCGCGGAAGGCACGACGAACGACAACGGCATTCGCGGCTACGGCCACCGCGACATGCGCATCTATGACTTCGGCTGGGTGGATGGCGAGCGCGGTTGGGGCAAGGGCGGCAAGTCGCCGATGCGTTTCCAGATGCACGCGACCGACCCCGACCGTCTCGAGGCACTGCTGGGCATCCGCCACTCGAAAGGCTGTGTGCGGATTCCCGCGTCGCTGAACACGTTCCTCGACCGGCACGGCATTCTCGACGACGACTATCAGGCGCGCGTCGAAGCCGGCAAGTCGCTTTGGGTGCTGCGCCACGATCGCGACATCACGCCGATCGCCGGCCGCTACCTCGTCGTGATCGACAGCGCGCGCAAGACGCGTCCGGCATGGTCGCCGGCGGCGGGGCGCAACGCATGGTCGAAGTTGCCGAAGAACGGCGACACGGCGGACTGACGGCAGCCGGTCCGCCGCGGGAGGTGGTCGGATAAGAATAAATCCGTTTTATGGATACATAAGAAAAGCAAACTTTTATTATCGCGATCGCGATTCGTATAGTCGAGTCCGGTTTCGCGGAAAACCTGCCGCGCCCGGACTCTCACCGACCATACGACCCGCATGAAAACTCTCTACAAGCTCGCTCCGCTCGCGATGCTCGGCGCCTTCGCGACCCATGCCGGTGCGCAAAGCAGCATCACGCTGTACGGTCTCATCTCGGCCGGCGTCGGGTACGCAACCAATCAGGGCGGCAAGAACGCGTGGCAGGCGCTGTCCGGCACGAACCAGAATCCGCGCTGGGGGCTGAAGGGCAAGGAGGATCTCGGGCAGGGGCTGTCCGCGATTTTCCAGCTCGAGAACGGCTTCAACGTGATGACGGGCACGGCCGCGCAGAACGGCCGCGAGTTCGGGCGCATGGCCTACGTGGGCCTCGCCGACCGCACCTCCGGGTCGCTGACGTTCGGCCGCCAGTACGACGCGATCCACGACTACATCGGGCCCGTGATCATCGCGAGCAACGGCGTGAACATCGGCGACAACGACAACGGCTACAACGACATCCGCGTGCAGAACTCGGTGAAGTACGTGAGCCCCGTCTACTACGGCCTGAAGTTCACCGCGCTGTACGGCTTCAGCAACGCGACCGGCTTCGCGAACAACAGCGCATACAGCTTCGGGCTCGGCTACGAGCGCGGCCCGCTGCGCTGGAGCGTGGTCTACGCGCAGTACAACCATCCCTATAGCAGCACGAATCCGGACGGCGCGATCGCGAACGACTATGGTTCGCCGCTGCTGATCTTCGCGAAGAGCGCGATGTCACCGGCGGTATTCGCGAGCCGGCAGCGCATCGCGGGCACGGGCGGCTTCTACACGATCGGCCGCGCGCAGTTCGCGGCGCTGTTTACCGACGTGCGCTACGATTACCTCGACAATTCGCATCTGCACCTGCAGAACATCGGCGTGAACGTCGTCTATACGATGACGCCGCAGCTCTTTCTCGGTGCCGCGTATGCGTTCACGAACGGCAAGTACGACGTGATCGACAAGCGGCCGAAATGGCATCAGGTGAACCTGCAGGCCGACTACTTCCTGTCGAAACGCACCGACGTCGCGCTGACGGTGATCGCGCAGCAGGCGGCCGGCGACGCGCAGCACGCGCAAATCTTCGCGTACGCACGCTCGACCGGCACGCGCCAGATGATGGCGACGCTCGGCGTGCGGCACGTATTCTGAGAGCCCGACCATGACCCATCCGATCGCATCCCGCCGCACCTTCCTGAAACTGTCCGCCGCGCTGGCCGGCACCGCGCTGCTGCCCGAAACGGGCGCGTTCGCGGCCGGCGGTGACGCCGCGCGCCGCACGGTGATCATCGATACCGACCCGGGGCAGGACGACGCCATCGCGATCCTGTTCGCGCTGGGCGCGCAGGACCGCCTCGACGTGCGCGCGCTGACCGCCGTGGCCGGCAACGTGCCGCTCGAGCTGACCGAACGCAATGCGCGGATCATCCGCGACTGGGCCGGCCGCACGCAGACACTGCCGATCTTCGCGGGTTGCCCGCGCCCGCTCGTGCGCGAACTCGTGACGGCCGCGAACGTGCACGGCAAGACCGGCCTCGAAGGTGTCGCGCTGCACGAACCTCGCGCGCCGCTCGCGGCCGGGCATGCGGTGTCTTACCTCGTCGATACGCTGAGCCGCGCGGCGCCGAACAGCGTGACGCTGTGCGCGCTCGGCCCGCTGACGAACATCGCGACCGCGCTGGTCGAAGCGCCGCAGATCCGCGGCGCGTTGCGCGAGATCGTGCTGATGGGCGGCGCGTTTTTCGAGCGCGGCAACATCACGCCGGCCGCGGAGTTCAACATCTACGTCGATCCGCAGGCGGCCGAAATCGTATTCGGCAGCGGTGTGCCGATCGTCGTGCTGCCGCGCGACGTCGCGGTGAAGGCGCCGATCACGCCGGCGCGCGTCGCGCCGTTCCGAGCGCTCGGCAATCGCTGCGGCGCGATCGTCGCGGACATCATGGACGCCGAGCTGGCGTACAACAGGAAGCGGCGCGGCGTCGACGACGGCCCGATGTACGACCCGACGGCGGTCGGCTATCTCGTCGATCCGACGCTGTTCAACGGACGCAAGGTGAACGTCGTCGTCGAGACGACCGGGCAGTGGACGCTCGGCGAGACGGTGATCGACTGGAACGGGCGCAGCGGCCGCGCGCCGAACGCGACGTGGATCAACGAGGTCGACGCGGACCGCTTCTACGCGACGCTCGCCGAGCGCATCGCGAAGCTTCCTTGAACGCAACGTGTCGCAACGAGACGTGCCACGCACCGAACCGGATCAGATGTGCTTCGCAATCCACTCACGGCAGGTGCGCACGTGCGGGCCGCGATCGTCGGCGGCGAGCGAGATCAGCGAGATCGCGCGCGTGACGCGCGGTTTCTCCACGCGCAGCGCGACGAGTTCGGGATCGTGCAGATGCATCGTGTAGAGGCTCGGCAGCACGGCGGTCGCGAGGCCGTTGCGCGCGAGCGCGTACAGCGGCTCCGTGTATTCCATCCGGTACGCGACGTTCAGGCGCAGCTTCGCGGCGCCGCCGGTGCGATGCAGCGACTCGCTGACGCTGCCGCGCACGAACACGGCCAGCTCGCGGTCGACGAGCTTCGCCCACGTGACGCTCTTCGCGCCCGCGAGCGGATCGTCGTGCCGCACGACGATCACGATCTCGTCCTCGAAGAGCTGCCGATAGTGCAGCGTGCCGTCGTCGCTGTCGGGTTCGCGCACGCCGATGCCGAGATCCGCGACGCCGTCGCGCACGGCTTCGACGAGGGCGCTGTTCGGCAGGTCGGTGAGCGTGAAGCGCAGCGCCGGATGCGTGCCGCGCAGTGCGTTGAGCGCGGGCAGCAGGCGGCCGGCGACCGACGGGATGAACGCGATCCGCACCGTCTGGATGCGTTCGCCGATGAGCCGCGTCATGTCGTCGAAGGTGCCGCGCGCCTGGTTCAGCAGGCGTTCGGCGAGCGGCAGCACGGCCTCGCCGGCGGAGGTCAGCGTGAGCCGATGGGCGGTGCGCGCGAACAGGCGCCCGCCGAGCAGGAACTCGATCTGGCGGATCGACGCGGTGAGCGCGGGCTGCGTGAGCGACAGCGCCTGCGCGGCCTGCGTGAAGCTGCGCGCATGCGCAAGGACGACGAAGTGCTGGACCTGCCGCAGCGTGAGTGCGGGTAACAGCGACGAGCGGTCGGACGACATCGGGCAATAACGGTCGGGTGCGGTACGCGGCAGTATAGGGCCGCGCCGTGCGAACCGACACAGGACAATAATCGGAATCACAGGAGAACCACCATGTCAGCGACTGACACGATGCCGGCGCGTACGCCGGCCAATTGGCTCGAACGACGCTTCGCGCTCGCGGCGCGCGGCACGAGCGTGCGCACCGAGACGCTCGCCGGCATCACGTCGTTTCTCGCGGCCGCGTATCTGCTTGTCGTGATCCCGTCGCTGCTCGCGACCGGCGGGATGGAGCGCGGTGCGGCGACGACCGCGACGATCATCGTGTTCGTGCTGTTCACGACGCTGATGGGCTTCTACGCGAACCTGCCGTTCCTCGTCGGCCCCGGCATCGGCGGCTCGGTGATCATCGGCGTGACGCTCGCGACGACGGAACACGTCGGCTGGCAGACGGGCCTCGGCATCGCGTGCGTATCGGGCGTGCTGTTCTTCCTGCTGACGATCTTCGGCGCGCGCGGCGTCGTGATGCGGCTGATTCCGGTGCAGATCAAGCTCGGGCTCGGCGCATCGATCGGCCTGTTCGTGACGATGCTCGGGCTGCGCAATGCAGGGATGGTCGTCGCGAACGCGAAGACCAACGCGTTCGCGCTCGGCGACTTCTCGCGGCCGGGTGCGCTCGTTGCGCTGATCGGTCTCGCGGTCGCGATCGTGCTGCAGGCGCGCAAGGTGCCCGGCGCGATCCTGATCGCGATTCTCGTCGCGGCCGCGGCCGGCGTGCCGCTCGGCGTCACGCATCTGCCGGCGTCGTTCGTGTCGCTGCCGCACAGCATCGCGCCGATCGCGTTCAAGCTCGATCTCCGCGGCGCGTTGACGCTGGCGGCCGCGCCGTACCTGTTCGCGTTTTTCGCGGCGGAATTCTTCTCGACGCTCGGCACCGCGCTCGCGGTCGGCGCGAAGGCGAACCTGCTCGACGGGCACGGGAACCTGCCGAACATCAACCGGCCGTTCCTGGTCGACTCGCTCGCCGCGACGTTCGGCCCCGTGTTCGGCATTCCCGCGCTGACCGCGCTGATCGAATCGGCGGCGGGCGTCGAGGCCGGCGGCCGCAGCGGGCTGTCGTCGCTGGCGGCGGCCGTGCTGTTCGCCGCGATGCTGCTGTTCGTGCCGGTCGCGCTCGCGATCCCGAAGGAGGCGACCGCGCCGGCGCTGATCCTGATCGGGCTGTCGATGTTCGCGACGATCCGCCATACGCACTTCGATGACTTCACCGATGCACTGCCCGTGATGTCGATGGTGCTGCTCACGCTGATGTCGAACAGCTTCGGCACCGGCATCGCGGGCGGGCTGCTGTGCTACGTGCTCGTCAAGCTGCTGGCCGGCCGCTGGCGCGACGTGTCGTGGGGGCTCGTCGTGCTCGCGCTGCCGCTCGGCTACTACTTCTGGACCGTCGTGAAGCCGCACTGAGAGACGGTGTTCACGACGCATCGGCACTACCGTAAAAGAGACACACATGAAGGGAACACCAGGCAACGTCCCGGCCGCGCGCACGGGCATCGAGATCACGGCCGCTCATCGGGCCTTCTTCCACGCGCTGCCGAAGGTCGAGCTGCATTGCCACCTGCTCGGCGCGGTGCGGCACGACACGTTCGTCGCGCTCGCGCAGCGCAGCGGCGCACCGATCGAGCGCGCGGAGATCGACGCGTTCTATGCGCGCGGCGAGAAGCCGGTCGGCGTGCTGCACGTGCTGCGCGCGCTCGACCGATACCTGCTCACGCGGCCCGACGACCTGCGGCGGATCGCATACGAGTATCTCGAGGATGCGGCCGCGCACAACGTCCGGCATGCGGAATTCTTCTGGAATCCGACGGGTACGGTGCGCGTGTCGGGCATTCCGTATGCGGACGCGCAGGCCGCGATCGTGACGGGGATGCGCGATGCCGCGCGCGATTTCGGGATCGGCGCGCGCCTGATTCCGAGCATCGACCGCGAGCAGGACCCGGACGAAGCGGTCGCGATCGTCGACTGGATGAAGGCGAATCGCGCGGACGAAGTCGCGGGGCTCGGGATCGACTATCGCGAGAACGACCGGCCGCCGGAATTGTTCTGGAAGGCGTATCGCGACGCGCGTGCGGCCGGCTTCCGCACGACCGCGCATGCGGGCGAGTTCGGGATGCCGTGGCGCAACGTCGAGACGGCCGTCGATCTGCTGCACGTCGACCGCATCGATCACGGCTATACGATCGTCGACAACCCCGAGCTCTGCGCGCGCTATGCGGAACGTGGGATCGTCTTCACGGTCGTGCCGACCAACTCGTACTACTTGCGCACGCTGCCGCCGGACCAATGGGCGGAGCGGCATCCGATGCGCAAGATGCCGGGCCTCGGGCTGAAGATCCATCCGAACACCGACGACCCGACGCTGCACAAGGTGAATCCGTCCGAGGCGTGGGAGCTGATGTTCAGCCATTTCGGCTTCGCGATCGCCGACCTGAAGCAGTTCATGCTGAACGGGATCGACGGCGCGTGGGTCGACGATGACACGAAGGCAGCATGGCGCGCGGCGTGGGCGCCGGAATTCGACATGCTGGCTGATACGCTCGCGGCGGACTGAGCGCGCCCGGGCATGCTTTCCGGCCGGTCGCTCGACCGGTCGGCACTTCTTCCAGACGGCCCCGGGCCGTGCACGGGCGGAGCAGGATGCCGCGCACGCGTCCTGTCGTCTCTCCGCGCCGCGCTATGCGTGTCAGGCTGGCATACCTCGATCGCATTCGCTATATTGGCGTCCGGCAGCGCCCGAGCGTGTCGCTGCCGCCGCGCGCGCCCGCGCCGGCATTCCGACAATAATTCGATTCCGAGAGGCTCCACGTGCGTATCCCCGTCTTCTGTCTGATGTTGTTCGTCTCGCTGTCCGCGCGAGCCGGCAGTGCTTGCGATGGGCTGCTGGGCGATTACGCGCCGGCCGCCGGCAAGCCCGCGACCCTGCGGGTGGAGAAGACGGGCGACGGCTTCGTGCTGCGTGCGCGTGATGCCGGCCGCTGGAGCGCCGAAACGGCCCCGGCACGCGTGGCGGAGCTCGATATGGACGGTCCGGAGAAGCCGCCTGCCGACGCGTGCGTGCTCGACGTGCCGGGCGGCGAACTGATCAGGATGCCGATCGGCTCGCCCTATCAGGTCACGTCGATCACGGGCAGCAACTTCACGACGAAGCATTCGACCACGGGTGTCCTGCTGCTGATGGTGCAAGGCTTTCAGGTCGACGGCATCGAGCTCCATCCGGTCGCGCGCAGCGGCGATTCGCCGCCGGCGCCGTGAAGACGGTTGCCGCGCGCTGATGGCGAGCGGACCGGCAGGTTGCTGCACACGACGACATAACAACGAGGCGACTCCTTCCGATGGGCAATCGAGCATGGCTGTATCTGCAGGCCGATGACGGCGACGTCGCGCGAACGATCGAGTTCGCGGAATCCAATAACCACTTCCCGCTGCTGTGGCGCGTGCTGCTCGCCGACGGCGGCGCGGGCGACGCGATTGCCGATCAGCGTGTGTTCGGCGACGCGGGCACGCCGAATCTCGTGAGCGATGCACGCGCCGCGCTTGCACGCATCAGCCGGCTCGCGGCGTTCGTCACCGCGTATCTGCTGCCGGGCGACGATCCGGCGCTTGCGCGCCAGTTCGATGCGGTCGTGCGCCATCTCGGCGAATCGATCGATGCGCTCGGCGATGCGCACGGCGCGCCGCAACTATCCGCGAACCTCGACGAACTGTCATGGTTCGACGACGGCGATCCGAACGACTACATCGACGAGGAACGCGATGCCTGCACGCGCCTGTGGTGGCGCGTCGCGAACTGCATGGACTTCCGCGACGTGCGCGGTGTGCGCGACATACTCGAGATCGACACGCCCGCCGACTGGCGCGACTGGGCGTGGGGCTTTGGGTTCGGCGGCGTGTCGCATCATTATTTCCAGCGCCAGAACCCGCCGCGCCGCGTGACGTTCGCCGAGATGTTCGACGCCGGCGAACTGCACGGCAACTGGCTCGATCACGACACGTTCAGCTTTCGCGGACGCAACGGCCTCTGGGGCGTGCGGCGCGAAACCGACGACGCGTGGGACGTGATCGTGCCGCCCGAATGGACGAACCTGTGGGCCAGTGGCGCGCGCGACGACCGGTTGTTGTGGGCCGCACGCGACGGCAAGGTCGGCCTGCTGCTTGCCGATGGGGACGGTGAGGGCGACGGTGCCAGGATCGTGCGCGAACCAGCGTTCGATGCGGTGTGGGATTTCAGCGGCGACGTCGCCTGCGTGCGCGTCGGCGAGCGGTTCGGGCTCGTGCGCACGGACGGTGCGTGGGCGCTCGAGCCGTCGCTCGACGATTTCGGCGAGTTCACCGGCGGCGTCGCGTCGGCGAGCCTGAATGGCCGCTGGGGCTTCGTCGATGCGCGTGGCGCGTGGGCGATTCCGCCGCGCTTCGACGACGCGCACGAATTCGTGAACGGCGCCGTCGCGGCGGTAGCCGAAGGCGAGCAGTGGGGGCTGATCGGGCGCGACGGGCAATGGCACGCACGGCCCGAGTGGACGGCGCTCGAATGGTCGTCAGCGTGCGGCGCGTTCGTCGCACGGCGCGACGGTCGCGTCGGTCTCGTCGATGCGAAAGGTCGGGTGATTGTCGAACCGCATTACGCGGAAGTCGCTCCGCTGACCGACGGTGAGCGGGCGGAGATGCTCGACGCGCTCGGCGCGATCCGCCATATCGTGCGGCGCGACGACGGGCGTTGCGCGATCGTCGACGGGCAGGGCCGCGTGCTGACGCCGTTCGACTTCGTCAACATGGGGGCGCTGACGTGGTTGCCCGACGACGAACCCGTGCCGGGCGAGCTGTTCACGCGTTATGCGATCGGCGTCCTGCCGGGCGAGCCGGGGCAACTCGCGATCTGCGATCTCGAGACAGGCGGGACGGTCGCGCAGGGGCGCTACGACGACGTGGCCGGCCTGTTCTGGGGGGCCGATCACGGCTGGCTGGCCTGCGTGCAGGACGAGGGCGGCAACGACGTGCGGGCGACGGTGCTGCGCGCGGACGGCACCGTGCTGCATCCGGCGCGTTACACGCGGATCGGCGACGATGCGCTGTTCGACGACGATCGCGACGACAATGCACGGCATGTGACGCTGATGCCGTGGTTCGTTCGCCTTGTCGAGATCGCGCGGCGCTGGAGCATGGACGAACCGGTCGCCGCATTGCGCGACGACGGCGTGCCCGTGTGGCTGTACGCAGACGGGCACGCGACGACGACGCCTCGGTAGCCCGGCGCGCAGCTATCCCGATCAGCGAAAGAACCTCAACCAGTCGAACAGGCCCGAATGCTGCGGCGCGCGCCGCTTCGGCGCCGGTGCGCTGCGCGGCCGGAAGTCGGGCGAGAACTGCTCATGCGGGTCGATCGCCCGCGCTCGCAGCGCTGCGTCGTAGAACGAACCGACGATCGGCAATGCACTGTGCGCGCCCGCGCCCCAGTAGTCGCTGCGCAGCGTCACGCTGCCGTCATCGAAGCCGACCCACGCGCCGGCCACCAGTTGCGGATGCATCAGGATGAACCAGCCGTCCGTGTTGTCCTGCGTCGTGCCGGTCTTGCCCGCGACGTCGATGCGAATCCCGTAGCGTGAGCGAATGTCGGCACCGGTCCCGTAATCGACGACGCCGCGCATCACGTCGACGAGCGTCTGCGCGGCGGCCACCGGCAGCGCGCGTTCGGGCGGCGCGCTGCCGAATGCGGCGAGCACCTTGCCGTCGCGATCCTCGATGCGCGTGATCATCTGCGGCGCGACGTACACGCCGCGGTTCGCGATCGTCCCGTACGCGGACACCATCTCCTTCAGCGTGACGGGGCTCGTGCCTAGCGCGAGCGAGGGCACCGCGTCGAGCGGGCTGTCGCGCACGCCCATCGCACGCGCGAGCTGCGCGACCTTGGCTGCGCCTTCGCGCTGCATCACCTGCGCGGTGATGCGATTGCGCGACAGCGCGAGCGCGTCGCGCAGCGTCATCGGCGCGTCGGTCGGCGGCTCCGCATCGGTCGGATGCCACACCGTGTGCGCGTCGATCGGGATCGCGACGGGGCGGTCGACGAACGTATCGCCCGGCCGCATCCCGTCCGCGAACGCGGCGCCATAGACGAACGGCTTGAATGTCGAGCCCGGCTGGCGCCGCGCCTGCATGACGTGATCGAACGGCTCGCTGCCGAAATCGGGGCTGCCGACCCACGCGCGGATCGCGCCGTTGCGCGGATCGATCGCGACGAAGCCGGCCTGCACCTGCGTCTTGCGTTCGCACAACGCCTGCATGAACGCGCGATTCGCGCCGAGCTGCTTCAGCGCCGCTGCATCGGCGAGCCCTGCATCGCGCGCGTCGCGGTAGTCCGATGTCTGCCGGATGAAGCCGCGGAACAAGTCGTTGCGCAGCCCGCAGCCGGACGGCCCGCGCCACGCGCCGTCGGCGACCGCCTGCAGCCGTTCGGTCTGCCGGGTCAGCGCCTGCGTCGCCATGTCCTGCAGCCGTGCATCGAGCGTCGTGCGCACGACGAGGCCGTCCGAGTAGAGGTCGTAGTTGTTCCGGTCGGCCCATGCGATCAGCCACTTGCGCAGCTGCACCGCGAAGTGCGGAGCCGGGCCGGGCTGTGCCGTCTGCGGCTCGAAGTCGACGCGCAGCGGCCGGCGCTGCAATCGCGCGAGCTGCTGCGGCGACAGCATGCCCATCGCCGCCATCCGCGCGAGCACGATGTTGCGGCGCTGGACGGCCCGCTCCGGATTCAGCACCGGGTTGTAGTAGCTGTTGCCCTTCAGCATCCCGACGAGCGTCGCGCTTTCGACGATGTCGAGCTGGTTCGCCGATTTGCCGAAATAGGTGCGCGCGGCCATTTCGACGCCGAACGCGTTGTACAGGAACGGCACGGTGTTCAGGTAGGTCTCGAGAATCTCGTCCTTGCTGTACACCGTCTCGATCTTGAACGCGGTGATCAGCTCCTTCATCTTGCGCGTGAGCGTCGGCGCGCGGCCGACTTCATCCGGGTACAGGTTGCGCGCGAGCTGTTGGGTGATCGTCGAGCCGCCCTGGCGGCTGCCCGAGAACGTGTGCAGGCCGGCCGCGAGCGTGCGGCGCCAGTCGATGCCGTGATGCGCGTAGAAGCGGTGGTCCTCGGTCGCGATCAGCGCGTCGACCATGTGCGGCGAGATCTGCTTGAGCGGCACCCATTCGCGGTTGACGGGCCGGAACTCGGCGATCAGCTGCCCGTCGGCCGACAGCACGCGCGCGGGACGGTCGATGCGCGCCTTGCGGATATCGCCGATGCTCGGCGTGAACGGCACGAACGCGAGCAGGACCAGCAGGCCGAGCACAGGTATCGCGGCGAGCGTCAGCGCGACGCCGCGGCGCGTCGGATGGCGCAGGCGTTGCCACGCGCCGGCGCCCAGCGCGCGGGCGCCGTCACGGCAGCGAAGCCAAAGGTTGCGGAGAAACGGCACGAAGCGATTCACGGCGGCAGGAGCGCGGTCGGAAAGGCGCGATCCTAGCAAACCGCGCAACGTTGGCTGTGGCCAAAATGCCGGTTTTCTCGCAGGATTTACAGACGATTACGTTTGTTGCCCGCGGACAACCTTTGGTCGCGTGCGGCGTCGCGATTCATCCGATGAATCGGCGCCGGCCGCGTCGCCCACCACATCCGCGAGACGCTGGGCGGCCGCTTCCATCCGCGCGCGATCGAACCCGCCGAAACCGAGCACGAGGCCCGGACGCTCGGTGCCCGGCGCGAACATCGGCGACACCGCACGCACCGCGACGCCCGCCTGCGCGGCGCGCGCCACCACGTCGAGATCGTCGATCCCTTTCGCGAGCCACAGCACCACGTGCATGCCCTGATCGCCCGGCTGCACCCATGCGCGCTCGCGCGGCAGCCGCGCGCCGAGCGTGTCGATCAGCAGCGCGCGCTGTTCCGCGTAGACGCCGCGCACGCGGCGAATGTGGCGGTCGAGATGGCCTTCCGCGATGAAGGCGGCGAGCACGTGCTGATCGGCGGTCGGCGCATGGCGATCCATCAGCACGCGCGCGCCGCAGAAGGCCGGCACGAGATCGTCGGGCGCGATCACGTAGCCGAGCCGCAGCGACGGAAACAGGATCTTGCTGAAGGTGCCGAGATAGACCACGCGATCGGGGTCGAGCCCCTGCAGCGACGGAAACGGATAGCCTTCGTAGCGCAGCTCGCTGTCGTAGTCGTCCTCGACCACCCATGCTTGATGCGTGCGCGCCCAGCCCAGCAGCGCGTTGCGCCGCGCCATGCTCATCGGCATCCCGAGCGGGTACTGGTGCGACGGCGTGACGAATGCCGCGCGTGCGTCCGGTGCGACGCGGATGCCGGCCTCGACGTCGATGCCGTCCGCGTCGACCGGCACGCGCACCATCGCGTCGCGTCGCCCGGTGCTCTCGAGCAGCGCGGTGATGCCGCGATAGGCGGGATTCTCGACCCACGCGCGATCGTGCGCGCCGAGCAGCACCTGGCTCGCGAGATGCAGCCCCTGTTGCGTGCCGCTCGTGATCACGACCTGATCGGCGCTGCAGCGCACCGAGCGCGAGCGGCGCACGTAATCGGCGATCGCTTCACGCAGCGGCAACGCGCCTTGGGGATCCGCATAGCCGGACGGCGCACCGGCGCCGCGTGCGCGCAGCCGGTTGCCGAGCCGGCGCCAGATGTCGTCGGGCGCGGTGAGCCCGACCGGCACCGAGATCGCGAACGGCGCGGCCGGCAGCGGCCGGAATTCGCGGGCGATCCGCGCGAACGTCGCGGCCGGCTCGGGCAGGCCAGCGTGCGCGGCGCGCGGGCGGGCGGCCGGTGGTTCGCCGGCCGCCGGCGGCTCGGCCAGCGCGTTCGCGACCCGCGTGCCGGCGCCGCCGCGCGACTCCAGGAAGCCTTCGGCGACGAGCTGCGCATACGCGTCGACGACGGTGCCGCGCGCAACCTCGAGCGATGCCGCGAGCAGCCGCGTGGACGGCAACGTGTCGCCGGGCCGCACGTCGCCGCGGCGCACCGCGTCCCGCAACGCCTGCGCGAGCTGACGGCTCAGGTCGCCGGCCGCGCGGTCGAGCGCGCCGAGCGACGGGATTTCGACGATCCGGGCGGTTCTGGCCATGATTCTGGTCTGCTGAAATTGTTCGAAACCGGCTCTACAGCATAAACCAGTTAGCGCTCACAATCGGGGCATGACGCGCCTGTTTCGGGCGCGTTCCTTCCTGAACCTTGTCCGACCGTGGAGCCGCCATGTATGTCCCCGCCGATTTCGCCGAATCCCGCCCCGACGCGCTGCGCGAGCTGATCGTCCAGCATCCGTTCGGCAGCCTGGTCACGCATGGCAGGAGCGGGCTCGACGCGAACCACATTCCGTTCGAACTGCTGCCGGGCGACGGCGGCCTCGGCGAGCTGCATGCGCACGTCGCGCGCGCGAATCCGGTCTGGCAGGAGGTCGCGAACGGCGACGAGGTGCTCGTGATCTTCCGTGCCGGCGATGCGTACATCTCGCCGAACTGGTACCCGAGCAAGCATGTCGCGCACCGGCAGGTGCCGACGTGGAACTATGTGGTCGTGCACGCGCACGGCCGCATCACGGTGCGCGACGACGAGAAGTTCGTGCGCGGCGTGGTCGCGCGGCTGACCCGCACGCACGAGGCGTCGCAGCCGGCGCCGTGGAAGATGGCCGACGCGCCGAAGGACTATCTCGACACGATGCTGCAGTCGATCGTCGGGCTGCAGATCGAGATCACGCGGCTCGTCGGCAAGCGCAAGCTCGGGCAGAACAAGGCGGTCGACGATATCCGCGGCGCGGGCGACGCGCTGATCGCCGGCGGGCAGCTCGCGATCGGGGAGGCGATGCTGGCGGAGGCGGACGCGAAGCTCAAGTGAGCGGCGGCGAATCGCCCGGGGCGCCTGCCGCGCCTCCGGCCGGCGCCCGTTACTGCGTACGCATCGCGCCCTTCGTGCCTTCGCCCGCCTGGGCCTGCGCCTGCACCAGCGCCTCGCGAATCGCCGCCTCCGTCTTGTCGTACCCGCCCTCGCCATAGCGCGTATAGACGATCTTCCCGTTCGCGTCGATCAGGTACAGCGCGGGCCAGTACTGGTTGCCGTACGCGCGCCACGTGTCATAGCGGTTGTCCTGCGCGACCGGATACTGGATGTCGAAGCGCTTGAGCGCGTCGGCGACGTTCTTCGGATCGCGTTCGAACGGATACTCGGGCGTATGCACGCCGACCACGACCAGCCCCTGGTCGCGATACTTCCGGTACCAGTCGTTCACGTACGGAATCGTATGAATGCAGTTGATGCACGAGTAGGTCCAGAAATCGACCAGCACGACCTTGCCGCGCAGCTGCGCGAGCTTGAGCGGCGGGCTGTTCTGCCAGCGCTCGATGCCGGTGAAGTCGGGCGCCGGCGTGCCGGCGAGCGAGGCCGTCATGCCCGCGTCGTCGCGGGTGCCGGCGAACGCGGCGAGCCCGGCCGTGGCGGCGAGCGCGATCACGAGGGCGGCAGTCTTGAGTCTGGGCAGCATGGCGGTTCTCCGGTTCGGCCGGCCGCCGCGCGATCGCGTCGGCCGGACTGGTTTCGACAGCCCTCATTGGGCCGCGCCGACGTATCTGCGATGTGTCCGGCGAGCCGCGTGCGTGCAATGTTGTGTGTCGTCGCGGCGGCGCGATACATTGGGATACAAATGCGTGCCCGCGGTGCGGTATAAAGGCGGACATCGCCAGCCGCAACCTCACGACCCCGACCCTGACTCATGGACAAGATCGACCACGTACTGATCGTCGACGACGATCGCGCGATCCGCGAACTGATCGCCGACTACCTCGAGAAGAACGGCATGCGCGTGTCGCTCGCCGCGAACGGCCGCGAGATGCGCAACGTGCTCGAGGACGGCGCGCCCGACCTGGTCGTGCTCGATCTGATGCTGCCCGGCGAGGACGGCCTCACGCTGTGCCGCGATCTGCGCGCCGGCAAGTTCCGCACGGTGCCGGTGCTGATGCTGACCGCGCGCGGCGAGGAAACCGACCGCATCATCGGCCTCGAGATGGGCGCCGACGACTATCTCGCGAAGCCGTTCGCGGTGCGCGAGCTGCTGGCGCGGATCCGCTCGGTGCTGCGCCGCGCGCGCATGCTGCCGCCCGGCATGCAGGTGACGGAGACGGCCGAGATGCTCGCGTTCGGCGAATGGCGGCTCGACACGACGGGGCGTCATCTGCTCGACGCCGAAGGCACGCTGGTCGCGCTGAGCGGCGCCGAATACCGGCTGCTGCGCGTGTTCCTCGACAATCCGCAGCGCGTGCTCACGCGCGATCAACTGCTCAACCTCACGCAGGGCCGCCAGTCCGATCCGTTCGACCGGTCGATCGACCTGCTCGTGAGCCGGCTGCGTCAGCGGCTGCGTGACGGCGCGCGCGAGCCGCGCTACATCAAGACGCTGCGCAACGAGGGCTACGTGTTCTCGTCGGCGGTGACCACGGTCGAAGGCGACGCATGAGCGCGCGCACCCTGCGGCACTGGCCGCGCTCGCTGTTCGCGCGGCTCGCGCTGATCCTGTGCGTGGGCCTCGCGCTCGCGCAGACGCTGTCGTTCTGGCTCACGATGACGGAGCGCGACCAGGCGACCACCAACCTGATGATGGGCTACATCGAGCGCGAGGTCGCGAGCTCGGTCGCGCTGCTCGACCACCTGCCGGCCGCCGAGCGCGCCGCGTGGCTGCCGCGTCTCGCGCGGCGCAGCTACGCGTTCATCCTCGGGCCCGGCGAGACGGGCACGCCGTCCGAGGCGCGGCTGTCGGCGCGCGTCGAGCGGTCGATCTCGGACGGCATCGGCGGCGACTATCCGCTGACCGCGAACGCGATTCCCGGCGATCGCGAGCATCTGCAGGTGCATCTGCGCCTGACCGACGGCTCGCCGCTGACGATCGACATCCACCCGATGTCGACGGTGCCGCTGTCGGGCTGGCTGCCGGTGGTGCTCGCGCTGCAGCTCGCGGTGCTGGCCGCGTGCTGCTGGCTCGCGGTGCGGCTCGCGACGCGGCCGCTGAACCAGCTCGCGCGGGCGGCCGACGCGCTCGGCCCCGACCTGAAGGGCGAACGCCTGAACGAGAGCGGGCCGTCCGAAGTCGCGCGTGCCGCGCGGGCGTTCAACGCGATGCAGGACCGCATCGCGCAGTACATGGCCGAACGCATGCAGATCCTCGCGTCGATCTCGCACGACCTGCAGACGCCGATCACGCGCATGCGATTGCGTGTCGACGTGATGGACGACGACGCGCAGGGCGCGAAGCTGCGCCAGGACCTGATCGAGATGGAGCATCTGGTGAAGGAGGGCGTCGCGTATGCGCGCACGCTGCACGGCACGGATGAAGCCGCGCGCCGCATCGATCTCGATGCGCTGCTCGACAGCATCGTGTGCGACTACACGGATGCGGGGCAGGACGTCGCGCTGCACAGCGGCGGCCCGCTCGCGCTCGTCACGCGGCCGAAGGCGCTGCGCCGGATCGTCGGCAACCTCGTCGACAACGCGCTGAAGTTCGCGGGCGCGGCCGAGATCGACGTGCAGGCGGCGTCGGGCGGCGGCGCGGTCATTGCGGTGCGCGATCGCGGGCCCGGCATTCCGGACGATCAGCTCGACGCGGTGTTCGAACCGTTCCGGCGCGTGGAGACGTCGCGCAATCGCGAGACGGGCGGCACGGGGCTTGGTCTCGCGATCGCGCGGCAGCTTGCGCTCGCGATGGGCGGCACGCTGACGTTGCGCAACCGGACGGATGGCGGCGGGCTCGAAGCGCGGCTGACGCTGGCGAATGCTGCGTGATGCGATGCCCGTCTGGAGCGTCGCGGGCGTCGTGTTGAGGCGGGCGGCGTCACACGCGCTGCAAATGCGTGTCGACGGCGGATCGCGCGGCGTGTCGCCGAAGCACGGACAGCCGACGATCCGTCGCGCCACCGGATGCGCGAGACGGCTCGCGAGCGGTTGCCAGAACGCTTGGTGCGGCCTGACGCCGGCAGGCACGGCAGCTCGGTTTGCCGGTGAACGAAGCGGGATGGAACGGCGACGATCCGTCAGCACCGACCGGTGCGCAGCGCGACGGTCCAGTCGTCGCGGCCGCGCGCTGCCGCGGTGTCGGCGGCCGTGTGCCAGTCGTATTCGACCGCGTGGAACTCGGCGTGCCAGCCGGCCGGCGTGCGCGACACCATCGCGTAGCGCGCATGCGGCGAGCCCGTTTCGATCCAGTGCGGATGCGGGTGATCGTCCGCGTAGGCCTGCAGCCCGACGCTGCCCGGATTGACGATCAGCCGGCCGTCGTCGAGCTTCGCGATGCGCGGGACATGCGTGTGGCCGCACAGGATCAGCGACGCCGGCGCGTCGCCCGCGCGCTGCGCGATTTCATCGGGCGTCGCCGCGCGGCAGCCGTCGGGCGTCACCGTTTCGAGGAAATAGACGAGGTCGCTGGCGGGCGTGCCGTGCACCATCAGCACGTCGTCGTCGAGCATCAGGCGTGCGGGCAAGGCGGCGATCCACGCGCGATGGTCATCGCGCAGCGTGTCGTGCGCCCAGCGATCGGACAGCCCCATCGTTTCGCGATCGCCGCTCAGCAGTTGCCGTTCGTGATTGCCCTTGATGGTCGGCAGGTCGAGCGCGATCAGGCGATCGGCCGTCTCGGCCGGATGGAGCGCGCCCGACACGATGTCGCCGAGGTTGACGATCAGGTCGGCGCCACGGCGGCGCACGTCGTCGAGCACCGCGTCGAGCGCGGCGAGGTTGCCGTGGATGTCGGACAGCGCGGCGATTTTCATGGCGAAGAGGTCGATGCGGGGAGCAGCGATTGTCGCCAATTCGGCGTGGCGCGTCCAATCGCGCCCGCGGCGAGTGGGCCCGCCCATCGAGCGTCGGCCATCGGTCGGCCGGCGCGTCAGTCGGTCGCGATGCGCGCGTACATCGCGAAGTCGCCCGCCACGCCGCGCACCATCCGGTAGGCGCGCAGCAATCCCTCGTACCGGTAGCCGCATTTCTGCAGCACGCGCGCGGAGCCGGCGTTGCCGGTCAGCACGACACCCTGGATGCGCATGAAGCCGCCTTCGGCGAACGCCCATGCGGTGACGCTCGCGCACACCGCGCTCGCGATGCCGCGCCCCCAGTGCGACGGCGCGAGGTCGTACGCGATCTCGGCCGAGCGGTTCGCGGTGGACACCGTATGCAGCCCGATCGTCCCGGCGAGCGCGCCCGATGCATCATCGACGATCGCGAGCCGGCGGATCGAATCCGGTTGGGCCGAATCGATGCCGTCGAACAGCGGCAGCAGATCGTCGCGCGAATGCAGGTTCCAGCTCGTGTGTCGGACAACGTCGGGGTTCGACAGGTACGCGTACCACGCGTCGAGATTCGTGCGGTCGAGTTGCCGGAGCGACAGGCCGGGAAAGCCGGAGCGGGGCGGCGCGTCGATTCTCATCGCGCGTTCGTCGCGAACGATGCGGTGCGCGTGCCGACGCCCCTGCGCAGCATGACGCCGATACAGCGCGAGCGAACGGCCAATGCGAGCCGCACGCTCGGGCCGGTTGCCCCGATCCCGGCGCATGCGAAGGCGGCCAAGATCAGCAGAGTCGTTTCAGGCATGACAGAGGCTCCCAATCGCAGCGGTGCGCTCGATTATCCGGCGCCCGCCCCCGCGCCGTACAGCGACGTTGCCCGCGCAACCAATTATCTCGATCTCGGCAAGAAGCTGTTTTCATTATTGCGCTATCGAGCGAAACCGGTTCCAACTACCATGACGGCCTCGGCGGGCATGCTCGCCGCGACGTGCCGCGCGCGTATCGCACGCGCGCGTTCCCGCGTGCGAACGCCGTCGGCCTCGCATGCAGGCGTATCTCGCCGGCCGCACGCGTTACTCGCATAGAACAACGGGTAGACCACCCGGAGACGCTAAAAACCATGAACAAGCAACTGATCGCAGCACCGCTGCTGCTCTCGCTCGCGGGCATCGCCTCCGCGCAAAGCTCCGTCACGCTGTACGGCATCGTCGACGCGGGCGTGACCTATCGCAGCAACGAACGGGTCGGCTCGCCGGGCGCCTACACCGGGCATTCGGAGGTCGGCCTGACCACCGGCAACCTGTCGGGCAGCCGCTGGGGCATCAAGGGTTCCGAGGATCTCGGCGGCGGAATGCGCGCGCTGTTCGTGCTCGAGAACGGTTTCGACGTGACCAACGGCACGTCGGGGCAGGGTGGCCGCCAGTTCGGCCGCCAGGCGTTCGTCGGCGTCGGCAGCACCCGCTACGGAACGGTCACGCTCGGCCGCCAGTACACGTCGCTCAACGACTTCGTGAGCCCGGTCGCCCCGTCGTCGTTCATCGGCGGGTTCGGCGCGCACCCGGGCGACATCGACGATCTCGACCAGACCGCGCGCGTGGACAGCTCGATCAAGTACACGAGCGCGAACTACGCGGGCTTCACGTTCGGCGCGCTGTACGGCTTCGGCAGCCAGCCGGGCAGCATGAAGCAGCGCAACACGTGGAGCGTCGGCGCCGCATACGCGGCAGGGCCGCTGCGCGTGGGCGTCGGCTACGAGCGCTCGGACAACAGCAAGACGGGCGCGACCGATCCGACGGCCGGCAAATGGCAGAGCACCGACGACGGGTTGTTCAACTCGTCAATCAACGAAGGCTATGCGAGCGCGCAGTCGCAGCAGGTGATTGCGACCGGCGCGACGTACAACTTCGGCCCGGCCGTCGTCGGCGTGAACTACAGCAACATTCAGTATCGCAGCGGCGCGCAGTCGCTGTTCAGCGGTCATGCGACGTTCAACGTCGCGGGCGTGTTCACGCGCTGGAACGTACAGCCGCAGACGCAACTGTTCGCCGGCTACAGCTACACGCGCGGCAGCGACGTCGACGGCATCGACGACCGCGCGCAGTATCACAACGTCACGCTCGGCGCGGTCTACGACTTGTCCAAGCGCACCAGCGTGTACCTGCTCGGCGCGTACCAGCGTGCGTCCGGCACGACGCTCGACGCACTCGGTCGGCCGGTGGCCGCGACCGCGGCGGTGTCGGACAAGGCGAACGGCCACTCGTCCGATTCGCGTTCGCAGGCGATCGTCAGCCTCGGCCTGCGTCAGAAGTTCTGACGGCACCCGCGGGACCGGCGGTCCGCGCGCAATGCGGGCCGCCGGTCGCACGCCGGGCCGGCGTACGGCCTTCTCCATTCAACACGGCCCGCATCACGCTTCGCCGCACGTGCGGCGCACCTTCGTTTCCCTCTCCGTCTTCATCGGCAACCGCAGTCCGCCGCGCCCCGCCTTATTTCACTTCTTCACGATTTACCGGCAATGCGGCATGCAGCCGGATAATATTTTTTCTCTTTCATTTTAATTTCGATTTGTAATCATCGAGTCGATTTGCCGGCAATGGAAATTCAATGCGCGTGTATCAGAAAAAATGACGCATCCGCAGCGGGAAATTCGGAACAAAGTGCCGGTAATGACGAGTCGCCACAGCGCTATCTGGCGGGGAACCACGGGCCGATCCCGGGTAAAAAACGTGATGAGTAATTCGTGGTGGAAATGACCGGATTTTTGCAGAAATCACCAATATTTCATACGCGCCGAACTAGAGTATCGAGTAGCGATCGTCCGGGAGCATCGTTCATGTTATCGAAACAAATTCGCGCGGCATTGCTTGGATTGTGCATGGTAATGCTGGCGCCGCTCAGTCACGCACAAGCGCAATACACGACGGACTGGCTCGCAAATACGTTCGGCACGCTGGCCGCGCACGTCGGCAACGGCGCGCGCTCGCTGTGGGTCGCGCCCGAAGGCGTGATCTATACGGCGTCGCGCTGGGACGAGAACGCCGGCGGCGTCGCGATCTACCAGAACGGGCAGACGCTCGGCACGATCGGCATCCACGACGAATTCCAGGGCGGCGCGATCACCGGCAACGCGAACTCGCTGTTCGTCGCGCTCGGCTACAACCGCACGTTCGGCAGCGGCTCGGTCGGCCGCTACAACCGCAGCACGAACCAGCGCGACCTGCGCATCCCGGTCAGCACGTGGACGGGCATCCAGTACGCGGACGTGATCACCGGCCTCGCGACGACCGGCAACCTGCTGTACGTGAGCGACTTCTACGGCAACCGCGTGCGTGTGTATACGACGGATGGCGTGTGGCAGCGCGACATCAGCGTCTCGGGGCCCGGCGCGCTGGCGCTCGACGCGGGCGGCAACCTGTGGGTCGCGCGCAAGAGCGCGGGCGTCGTCGCGCAGTTCAGCCCGACCGGCACGGCGATGAACACGATCCAGATGGCGGCACGCGCGCGGCCCGCGTCGCTGTATTTCGATGCGCCGAGCGGGCAGATGCTGGTGGGCGACGAAGGCCCCGACATGAACATCAAGGTCTACACGCTCGCCGGCCTGCCGTTGCAGATCGGCACGTTCGGCGTGCTGGGCGGCTATCTCGACACGACGTCGGGCATCAAGGGGCAGGTCGGCGACAAGCGCTTCACGCGCGTCGCGGGCATCGGCAAGGACGCGGCCGGCAACCTGTACGTGCTGAACAACGCATGGGGCGGCGGCTGGGATCTCGGGCGCAACGGCAGCACCGACCTCCATTCGTACAGCCCGACTGGCGTGCTGCAATGGAAGCTGCAGGCGCTGAACTTCGAGGGCGCCGCCGCGCCCGATCCGGCGACCGACGGCGCGTTCTTCTACAGCGGCAACAACGTCTATACCGGTACGGCGGGCGGCACGTTCGTCGCGAACACGATCGATCCGTTCACCTATCCGAAGGACCCGCGCCTCGACATGAAGGACTACCAGCGCGGCCAGCATTTCGGCCAGCTCGCGCTGGTGAAGGGCACCCGGATGCTCGTCGCGACCGGGCAGAACCCGGGCAACTACAACATCTATCACTTCAACAGCGCGAGCGGCTACATCGCGATTCCGGACGGCTCGATCCCCGGCAAGCCGTTCAACACGACCCTGCAGGTGACGGCCGGTTTCTCGCTCGACGACAACGGCGACGTATGGGCCGGGCTCGATCGCACCAACAACATCTCGCACTATCCGATGACGGGCTTCGACGCGACCGGCAAGCCGACCTGGGGCACGCCGGTGCAGATCCAGATTCCGCGCACGGTGCTGCCGCTCACGCGGATCATCTACCAGGCCGACAGCGACACGATGATCCTCGCGCAGGGCCTCTCGGGCAGCTGGGACTGGACCGCGATGAACGGGCACATCGAGGTCTATCGCGGCTGGAAGGCTGGCAACACGACCACGCCGAACGTGGCGATCGACCTGACGAGCGCGAACCCGAAATCGATGGCGGCGGCCGGCCACTACCTGTTCGTCGGCTACGTGCACACGGTGCCGAACGTCGACGTGTTCGACCTGAACACCGGCAGCCTCGTCACCACGCTGACGAACTCGAACACGTCCGCGATGGACGTCGGCAACGACGTCGACTCGATGTACGGCATCCGCGCGTACCGGCGCTCGACCGGCGAATACGTGATCACGAAGGACAACTACAACGGGTCGAGCCTCGTCGTGTATCGCTGGCGTCCGTGATCACGCAGGCCGCAGCGCGCGCATGTCACGGCGCGCCGAGCACGCGGCCGTTCACGTCGCGCCCGTACATCGAGTCGGGCGTGTCGTGGAATTTCGCGCGCGTGTCCTGCACGGAGCCGGTGAAGCGTGGGTCCTGCGGACGCTCGTGGCTGTCCATGAAGGTCGCGACGTCCCACGCTTGCTGATCGGTCAGCGTGCCGCCGAGCCCGAGCGGCATATTCGCCTTCACGAAGCCGGCCGCGTTACGGATGTCGCCCATCCCCGCCCCCCAGTTGAACGAGCGTGCGCCCCACAGCGCCGGAAAGACCGGCTTGCCGCCGCTCGATCGTCCCTGGCCGTCCGCGCCGTGACAGAGCGCGCAGTGCTGCGTGTAGACGGCGGCGCCGCGCGCGTAGTCGGGCTTTTGCGCGGGCGGCGGCAGTTTCGGGAAACCCTGGCCGGGCAGCCGGGTGCCGACCGGCGCGCCCTTCGCGAGCCAGTACGAATAGGTTTCGAGCGCAACGAGGATCGGGTCGCCAGCCGGCGGCGCCTTGCCGTTCATGCTGTAGCGAAAGCAACCCTGCAGACGTTCGGCGAACGTGTTCACGTGGCCGTTCTTGCTGCGGTAGGCCGGGTAAAGCAGGTACGCGGCCCACATCGGGCCCGCATCGGGCCGGCGGCCCGCGTCGAGGTGGCAGCTCGCGCAGGTCAGCTTGTTGCCGACGTACTTGCCCGCGTACTCGGGCGTGTGCAGGAAGATCTGCTCGCCGAGCTTCACGGTCTTGCCGAAGTCGTCGGCAGGGATCGCGGATTCGGGCGGTGGCGTGAACGGCTTCGCCGCCGCGACGGGAAGCGGTGCCGCCGCGGGGGCGGAAGCGGCGGCCGGTGCGTCCTGCGGCGCGGCCGCGCAGGCGAGCGCGGGCAGCCAGGCCGCGCCGAGCAGCGCGGCGCGGATCAGCTTCGTGCGGTCGATCATTGTTTTTCTCCGTGCGCGGCGCCGCCGCGTGCATAGTAGGCGGCCACCGCGTTGATGTCGGCGTCGGACAGCTTGCCGGCGATCATCGGCATCAGCGCCATCGGGCCGGGCGCCCGCGTGCCGTGCTTCCAGCCGTTCAGCTGGCCCGTGAGATACGCGGCCGGCTGGCCGGCGAGCGGCGGAAACGCGGCGCCCACGCCGAGGCCGCCCGCGCCGTGGCATTGCGCGCAGGCGGGCAGGCCCTGCGACCAGCGTCCGCGCGTCGCGAGCCATGCGCCGGTGTTGGCCGGATCGATCGACGTGGCGTCGGACGCCGTGATGGCCGGCGGCGCGGGCAGGCTCGCGAAATACGCGGACACCGCATCGCGCTCGTGCGGCGACAGCTGTTTCGCGAGCGGCTGCATGACCGGGTTCTGACGGCTGCCGTCCGCGAACGCGGCGAGTTGCACGGACAGGTAGCCAGCGTTCGTGCCGGCGAGACGCGGGAAGCCGGCGGCCGCGTTGCCTTCGCCCTGTGCACCGTGGCAGCCGATGCAGGCGGTCACGCCCGTCGTCGTGCCCTGGGTGGCGATCGTCTTGCCGAGCGCGATGTCGTCCGCGCGGGCGTGGCCGGCCAGCAGCGCGGCCGCGGCGAGCAGCAGCGGCGCGAACCGGCGTCGTGGTAGGTCGACCGAATCGTTCACGTGTCCCCTCCTTGTTGTCTGTCTTGTGGCGCGTGCGCTCGCGTACTTAGCTCGCGTCGGGCCGGTCTTGTCGTGGCGCGACAGGCGGCGCGAGATGCGGTGTCGGCGCCGTCGCGTCGTATTGCCCGAAGCCGTAGCGCGCGAAAATCCGGAATGCGTCCGGCGACCGGATGAACGCCAGCCATGCACGCGCGGCTTCCGGATGCGGCGCGTGCTTCACCATCGCGCCCGCATAGATCGCCGTCGTATTGTGCTCGGGTGGAATGTCGATGTGCATCAGCGGATGCCCGACCTGTTCCTGGAACGCCGCTTCCGACTGCCACAGCACGCCGGCGTCCGCGCGGCCCTGCATCAGGAACAGCGCGGTTTCCCGATGATGGATGTGCGTGAGTTCGGTCGTGCCGGCGCGCACCTTGTCGTCGTAGACGGTGCGCGCGAGCGCATCGCCGCCGGCCTTCACGAGCGACGCGCGAATCTGCCGCGCGATGCCTTCGAATGCCGGGTTCGGCATCGCGAGCTGCACGTCGGGCCGCGCGAGGTCGTTCAGCGACGCGATGTGCTTCGGATTGCCGGCGCGCACCATGATCGTCAGCTGGTTCGTCACGTACGGCACGGCCGGGCCTTCGAGCGTGCCGTCCGCGATCAGTTCGTCGATCTTGCCGAGCCCTGCGAAATACGCGTCGGGCTTGACCGTCCACGTCATGTTGCCCACGGTGATCGTGCCGCCCGCGTGAATCTGCTTCACGAGCAAGCCGGGCGGGATCGTTTCCCAGTAGATGCGGCCGCGGTATTCGGGATGATCGGCCTCGAACTTCGCGACGAGCGGCGCCATCGCGAAGAAGTAATTGCCGCCGACGTACAGGACGAGCTTCGGCGCGGTGAGGTCGCCATGGAAATCCGCGAGCACGTCGACCTGCGGCACCGTGAATTCGAGGCCGCGGTTCGTCGCGTCGTTGTTGCGGCCGTCCTGCCACGGCGGAAAGACGCTGATGGAAGGGGCGGCCGGTGCGGCGAGCGACAGCGCCGACGTGCAGCAGAGCGCGGCCAGCGCCGCATGCAGCGCCGTGCGCCACCGGCGTTGCAACGGAGCGCGCGAACGGATCGATGTCATGGCGCGCCTCATTTCGCGTAGGTGAAACCGGCGTGCTGCAGTTCGGGCAGCGTGCCGACCGCGCCCGGCGTGACGATTGCCGACGGAATTACATGGTTGGTCAGATCGGCGGCGAGTGCGTCGAGCGGCAGCTTGTCCGGATTCGCGCTCGCGCGGTCGAGCCGTTCCGCGAGTTCCCAGATCGCGTTGTGGCACGACAGGAACACGACGCCGCGCTGCTCGAGTGCGGCGATGCTGTTGTCGTGCGACGAGAATGCGCCGTCGGCCAGTTCGTGGTCGTGCGCGTCTTTCGACTGCGCGGGTTTTGCGGCGAGCAGCGTGTTGGTCGCAAACGCGGCGCCCGCGAATTTCGCGAGGCCGTATTTGTCCCACGCGATCTGGTCGAACAGCGCGAGATGCGCGGCGCCGTGCGTGGCCGACACGACGAGGAAGTCCGGATGACCGAAGCCCCAGATCTGCGCGTTCAGCGCATTGCGCATCAGGTTCAGCCACGGGCCGCCGAGCTCGGTGTTGTCCCACACCTGCTTCGGGCCGCCGCGATAGCCGATCACTTCCATGAGCGCCGCGTGATCCCATTGATCGGGGCGCTCGACGATCATCGGCACCGTCTTGAAGTCGCGCCGTCTCGGCGTGCCGGCGAGGCGGCGGGTGAGCTCGGCGAGGTGCGTCGCGCCGCTGGCCAGTAGCGCGCCGGTTTCGGGTGTGGCCGCCTGGGCGACGCGCGCTGCGCCGAGCAGCGCGGTGCCGGCCGCGAGGCCGAGTGTCTTGAGCGCGCCGCGGCGCGCATGCCGGTCGGACATCGAACTCTCCCATATCGTTGTTGTGAGGGGCGTGCCGCATCGCCGTGCTGCCGGCGATGCGTCGCCATCGCGTAGCCAGTCTAGGGGCGCGCGATCGATACCGGAAATCGCGATATCGGATGGGAGATATTCGAGGGGGCGATGATTGACGCAAACGACAAGGCCGCGCGGCGCCGGTTCATGCGGCGCCGCGCGGCCTTCGTCAGCCGTGGAAAGTCAGTGCACGGTGCGTTCCCGCAGCACGTTCGACGGTCGCGCGTTGCGCACGAACACGCCGGCCAGCACCGCGCCCGTGAGGGCGATCGCGCCGGCCAGCACGAACGCGGACGCGAACGAGCCGCTGCGCTCGACGATGAAGCCGGTCACGGCCGGCCCGATCACGCCCGACAGGCTGCCCATGCAATGCAGGAAGCCGCTGACGCCGCCCACGCGGGCCGGATGCACGACGTCCTGCACGATCGCCCAGTAGATCGCGCCCGTCACGTACAGGAAGAACAGCGACACCGACATCAGTGCGACCGCGCCCTGCGTCGACTGCACGGCGCCCGCGACGGCCACGCACGCGCCCGCGCCGAGCAGGCAGGTGACGAGCACGATCCTGCGCGACAGCAGCAGGTTGCCGGTGAGCCGGTACAGCGCGTCCGAGATCGCGCCGCCGCACGCGAGGCCGACCGTGCCGACGAGCCAGGGCACGACGGTGGCGACGCTCATCTCCTTGATGTTCAGATGGTGCGCACGCACGAGGTAGCTCGGGAACCAGCTCAGGAAGAAGAACAGCACGTAGTTGTAGCTGAAGAACGCGGCGGCCGTCGCGATGATGCGCGGCTGGCGCACGTAGTGCGACAGCGTATGCGCCGGCGTTGCGGCGGCCGCCGCGGGCGCGTGGGCGGGCGATGCCGCACGCGTCGCAGCACGCGCGTCCGATGCGTCGCCGACCGGCGCGGCCGGACGGTCCGACGTCGACATCATCCACACGACGACCCACGCGAGCCCGATCGCGCACACGATCCAGAAGGCCGGCCGCCAGCCGAACTGCGCGGCCAGCAGGCCGACGATCGGCCCGGCGATCGCGCCGCCGAGCGGCGAGCCGGCGCTGAGCAGGCCCATCGCGGTCGCGGCGCCGTCGCGCGGCAGCCAGTTGTTGACCATCTTGTTCGCGGCCGAGCACAGCGGCCCTTCGGCCATGCCGAACAGCAGCCGCACGATCAGCAGGCTCACGAAGCCGACAGTGAGCGCCGTCATCCCGCAGAACACCGACCACAGTCCGACCGACAGCACGTACACGAGCTTCGGCCCGAGCCGGTCGGACGCGAGCCCGCCGATGAAATTGAACAGCGCGTAGCCGATGAAGAACGTGCTGAACACGAGGCCCATCTGCGCGGCATCGATGCCGAGATCGGTCTGCACGATCGGCGCGACGATCGACAGCGCCACACGGTCGAGATAGTTGATCCCGTACACCAGGAACAGCAGGAACACCGTGAACCACGCCTGCGACTTCTGCTTCATTGTCTGTCTCCTTCGTGCCGGTGGGCCGGCCGTCATGTCGTGTCGATCGTTCGCCGCGTCGGGATTGCCGTCGGCGGGCAGGGGCATTGCGCGGTTCGCTTAGGTTGCGGCGAACCGTGGTGAGCGTTCGTTCAGCGTGCGTGCAACGGCGCGAGCAGCGCGTCGGTGCCGTGCGTGCGCAGCGTCGACAGATGCGCGCCGATACGCGCGATCAACGCCTCGGGCCACACGGTCGAACCGGCGAGTGCACTGCTGCCGAGCGCTGCGCGAACCGCGCCGGTTGCATCGCCGGCCGCCGCGAGCGTCGCGCCGAGCGCGGCCGCGCCCGGATCGTTGATCGCGAGCGGCCGGCCCGACTCGTCGCGCGCGGTGGCGACGTAGTGCAGCCAGAGCGCCAGCGCGCGTTCCAGGTAGGGACGCTCGACACCGGTCGCCGCGCTTTCGCCGAGCGCCGGCAGCCAGCGCAGCGGCACCTTCTGCGTGCCGTCCATCGCGATCTGTTCGGTGCGATGCGCGAGCGTCGGATTGCGGAAGCGCTGCACGAGCGTCGCGCAATAGCCATGCGCGTCGTAACCGGACGGCACGTCGACGGTCGCGAGCAGGTCGCGCGTCATCACGCCGTCGACGAGCGCCGCGATCGCCGGATCGGCCATCGCGTCGGACACGGTCGCGCGGCCGCGCAACTGCCCCGCATACGCGATCGCCGAATGCGAGCCGTTCAGCAACCGCAGCTTCATCGTTTCGTAGGGCCGCACGTCGCCGACGAGGTGCGCGCCGGCGTCTTCCCAGCGCGGGCGCGGGCCGGCGAAGCGATCCTCGATCACCCATTGCGAGAACGGCTCGCAGACGATCGCGGCCGCGTCGCGCGCGCCGAGATGCGCATGCGCCCAGTCGAGCGATTCGGGCGTCGCGGCCGGCACGATCCGGTCGACCATGCTGTTCGGGAACGCGACGTCGTCGCGGATGCGCCGCGCGAGCGCGCCGTCGATGTGTTCCGCATAGTCGATCAGCAGCGCGCGCAGCGTGTCGCCGTTCGACGTCATGTTGTCGCAGCACACGACGGTCAGCGGGGCATGCGCCGGCCGCCGGCGCAGGCCGGCCGCGATCACGCCGAGCGCGGTGCGCGGCGCGTCGGGCGTCGCGAGATCCTGGCGAATCGCGGGGTCGTCGGTATCGAGACCGCCGCCGGGGCGTCGGCAATAGCCTTTCTCGGTCACGGTCAGGCTGACGATCGACACGGCCGGATCGGCGATCAGCGCCAGTAGCGCGGGCAGCGATTCGGGCGCGAACAGCGCGCCGTGCACCGCGCCGACGATGCGCGTGCGTGCGCCGTGGCCGTCGCGTTCGGTCACCGAGTACAGGTGATCCTGCGCGGCGAGCAGGTCGACGGTATGGCGCCGGCGCAGCTCGACGCCGACGATCCCCCAGCGCAGATCGCCCTGTTCCAGCACCGTTTCCGTATGCAGCGCCTGATGCGCGCGATGGAACGCGCCGAGGCCGAGATGGACGATGCCGGTGCGGAGCGCCCGCCGGTCATAACAGGGGCGGCGCGTGCCGGGCGGCGCGGTGCGCAGGAAATCGGGGGTGGATGACATAGGGATCAGGTGTGATGCGTACCATGGTAGATGGTCGAATGCGTGCAGGTTATTTCGAGTTTCCCCGCGAAGTTATCGGTGTAAACGCTAAATCGCCGGAATTCGGCCGGTTCTGTACCATGGTAGTTATCGATATCGAGGCGGATCAATCGCACCATGAGCGAAACGGCAGTACTGGAAGAAGCGGACGTCGTCGTCACGGCGTTGCAGGGGTTCTCGCTGGACGAGAGCCGGTCATATACGGAGCAGGTGCATGCGCTGCTGCGCCACGCGATCGTGCGCGGCGCGCTGCCGCCGCGCACCGCGCTGTCGGAGGCGGTGATCTCCACGACGATCAAGGTCAGCCGCACGCCGGTGCGCGAGGCGTTCGCGCAGCTCGCCGACGAGCGGCTCGTGCAGATCATCCGCAAGGTCGGCACGCTGGTCGCGCCGATCCCGGTGTCGATTCTCGAGGAAGGGCGCTTCGCGCGCAGCACGCTCGAATGCGCGAACCACGTCGAGCTCGCGCAGAAGATCACGCCGGCGCAGCTCGCGGAGCTGTCGCGGATCATCGACGCGCAGCGTGACGCGGTGGCCGCCGGCGATGTCGAAGCGTTCTTCGATCTCGACGAGGCGATGCACGGGCGGATGTTCGCGTTCGCGGGCCGGCCGCACGTGTGGGAAATGCTGCAGCCGATGAAGCGCCAGTTCGACCGGGTGCGCTGGCTGCTGCTCGATCGCGTCGAGGATCACGCGCGCCGCGCGCTGCAGGAACACGAACAGATCCTCGCGCACATCGCGTCGCGCAACATGGCGCTGCTCGGCGCGTCGGTCGCGGCGCACGTCGACCGGATCGGATCGCACCTGCCGGACGTGCGCAGCCGCGCGCCCCATTACTTTGTCGACTGACATCCGAATCGCCCGCTGGAGGAGCGCAGTGAAAATCGAACGCTTGCAGACCATCGTCACGTGTCCGGGCCGGAACTTCGTGACGGTGAAGATCGTGACCGACGAGGGCGTCCACGGCCTCGGCGACGCGACGCTCAACGGGCGCGAGCTCGCGGTGCGCGCGTACCTGGAAGACCACGTGTTCCCGTGCCTCGTCGGCCGCGACCCGCGCAACATCGAGGACATCTGGCAATACCTGTATCGCGGCGCGTACTGGCGGCGCGGGCCCGTGACGATGACGGCGATCGCCGCGATCGACATGGCGCTGTGGGACATCCTGGGCAAGCTCGCGGGGATGCCCGTCTACCGGCTGCTCGGCGGCAAGAGCCGCGACGGCCTGATGGTGTACGGCCACGCGAACGGGCGCGATCACGACGAAGCGGTCGACGCGGTGCGTGCGCACATCGAGGCCGGCTATCGCGCGATCCGCGTGCAATCGGGCGTGCCGGGGCTCGACAAGGTGTACGGCGTCGGCAAGACGGCCGGCGCGTACGAGCCAGCCGAGAAGGGGCTGCCGCCCGAGGAGCCGTGGGACACCGCGCTCTACCTGCGTCACACGCCGGAACTGTTCCGCAAGGTGCGCGACGCGGTCGGCGATGCGCCGCACCTGCTGCACGACGCGCATCACCGGCTCACGCCGATCGAGGCCGCGCGGCTCGGCCGTGACCTCGAGCCGCATCGGTTGTTCTGGCTGGAGGACGCGACGCCCGCGGAGAACCAGGACGCATTCCGCCTGATCCGCCAGCACACGACGACGCCGCTCGCGGTCGGCGAGGTGTTCAACTCGATCTGGGATTGCAAGGACCTGATCCGCGATCAGCTGATCGACTACATCCGCGCGACGATCGTGCACGCGGGCGGCATCACGCACGTGCGGCGCATCGCCGATTACGCGGCGATGTACCAGGTGCGCACCGGCTTCCACGGCGCGACGGACCTGTCGCCCGTCTGCATGGCGGCGGCCGTGAACTTCGGGCTGTGGGCGCCGAACTTCGGCATCCAGGAGCTGATGCCGCACAGCGCGCTGACCGATGAAGTGTTTCCGCACAACTACCGCTTCGAGGACGGCTATCTCGTGATGGACGACGTGCCGGGCCTCGGCGTGGATATCGACGAGACGCTGGCCGCGAAATATCCGTACGAGCGCGCGTACCTGCCGGTCGCGCGGCTGCGCGACGGCTCGATGTGGAACTGGTGAGCCGCGAAGATCCGAAGGAGAGAACCGAAATGTTGAGCGTCGTTGTCGATCGTCCGAATAGCATGGGCGTGCGTGAAGTGCCGCTGCCCGTGCCCGCCGCCGGCGAGGTGCGCGTGAAGGTGCGCTATGCGGGCATCTGCGGGTCGGACCTGCACATCTTTCACGGCAAGAATCCGTTCGTGTCGTACCCGCGCATCATTGGCCATGAATTCGTCGGCACGATCGAATCGGTCGGCGCGGGCGTCGATGCCGCGCGGCTCGGCGAGACCGTCGCGGTCGATCCGGTGATCAGCTGCGGGCATTGCCACGCGTGCACGATCGGCCGGCGCAACGTGTGCCGGCACCTGAGCGTGCTCGGCGTGCATCGTGACGGCGGCTTCAGCCAGTACACGTGCGTGCCGGCCGGCAATGCGTACCGGATTCCGGACGCGATCGCCGATACCTGCGCGGCGATCGTCGAACCGTTCGCGGTGGCCGCGAACGCGACGTCGCGCACCTGCGTGCTGCCGGGCGATGTCGCGCTGATCTACGGCGCCGGCACCGTCGGGCTGACGATCCTGCAGGTGCTCAAGCGCGTGTACGGCATTCGCGCGTTCATCACCGACCGGCTCGACGCGCGGCTGCAGCTCGCGCGCAAGTGCGGCGCGGCGGAGGACGAGATCATCAACACGAGCGTCGAGCCGCTGCCCGACGCGCTGGCCAAGCGCGGTGTCGATGGCGGCCCGACGCTGATCTTCGATGCAGTCTGCCATCCGTCGATTCTCGAGGAGGCCGTGACGATCGCCGCGCCGGCCGGCCGGATCGGCGTGCTCGGGTTTTCGTCGGAGCCGTCGGCGATCGTGCAGGCCGAGCTGACGAAGAAGGAGCTGACGCTCGCCGCATCGCGGCTCAACTGCGCGATGTTCCCGCAGGTGATCGACTGGATTGCTCGCGGGCTGATCGAGCCTGAGCACATCGTCACGCACAAGGTCGGCTTTCGCGACGTCGCGCAGGCGTTCGAGATGGCCGAGCGAAATCCCGCGGAAAGCTGCAAGATCCTGCTCGATTTCGCGGGCGGCTGATCGCGCGTTCAGTTCATACCGGTTCGTGTCGCCGGCCGGCGCGCGTCGCGTGCGTCGCGCGTGTCGCGCGCCCCGGCCGGTGCGACGGTGTGTCAGAACGAGACCGTCGTCGTCAGCGTGACGAGCCGCGGCTCGCCGACCGCGACGATCAGGTTGCTGTTGCTCGACGGATAGTAGGTCTTGTCGAGCAGGTTCTTCACGTTGAGCTGGATGCGCGTCGGGAACTTGCCGATCGTCGTTTCGTAGGCCGCGAATGCATCGACGGTCACGTAGCCGGGCAGCGTGAAGCTGTTCGCGGTGTCGCCGGGCCGTGCGCCGACGAGCCGCGCGCCGCCGCCGAAGCGCCAGCGGCCGGGCAGGTTCGCGAGCGCCGTGTCATACACGGCGAACAGGCTGCCGGTGTGACGCGCGACGTTGACGAGCGACGTGTTGCTGTCGCGATCGTTCGCGTTCGTGTACGCGTAGCTGCCGATCAGGCTCAGGTGCTGCGTGAGCTGCCCCGCGACGTCGAGTTCGATCCCGCGCGAGCGCGCGGTGCCGATCGTCGACGTGATGTCGCCTACTGTTACCGCGACGTTGCGCTTGTCGATCTGGTAGGCCGCGAGCGTGCCGGTGATGCCCGGCTTCAGGTTGAACTTCAGGCCGGCTTCCAGCACGCGGCCGAATTCCGGCGCGAGCGGTGACGTGACATTCGACGCGACGTTCGCCTTGAACGAGCGGCTCACGTTCGCATACGCGGTCAGCGACGGCGTGAGCGCATACGCGAGCCCGAACTGCGGCAGCCACACGTTGCCGTGCGAGCGGTCGGCGAATGCGAACGGCCGCCCCATCCCCGATTCCTGCTGCCAGTCTTCCCAGCGCAGCCCGCCGACCGCGGTGAGCCGGTCGGTGATCTTCACCGAGTCCTGCACGATCATCGAATACGTGTGGACCAACGACCGCGAATCGCTTTGCTTCGCGTTCGGCGTGCCGCCCGGCGCAAGCAGGCCATAGACGGGATCGTAGAGATCGAAGCCCTTGATCGCCTTGCCGCGGATCGTGTCGCCGCGGAAGCTGCGCTGCCGTTCGTATTCGCCACCGATGTAGAGCGCGTGATTCATCCCCGCGAGCGTCAGGTTGCCGAGCAGGCCGAGCGTCGCGATCTGGTCGGAGTCGTTACGCCCGAGGTTGGCGTCGGCCGTGCGCGTCATCGCGCCGGTCGCGCTGTTGAAGGCGGTGCCGCGGGCGATGTACTGATCGTAGCGGTCGCGGCCCCAGCCGTACGTCGCGCGTACGCGCCACGCGTCGGAGAAGCGGTGCTCGACGCGCGCCCGCAGCGTTTCCTGGATCCCGCTGCTTTGCGCCCACGGTTCGTCGTAGCGGCGATAGCGCAGCGCATCGTCGGGGCGGCCGTTCACGAGCACGGTGCCGCGATCGAACGGCATCGTGTAGTCGACGTACTGGTAGCTGACGTCGATCGACGTGTTCGCGTCGTGCCACGACAGCGCGGGCGCGATCAGCGCGTTGCGTTCGCGGCCGAAGCTGCGCCAGTAGCGGCTCGTGTCGTATTCGCCGGTGAGCCGGAACGCGAGCGTGCCGCCCGCGACCTGCCCCGGCTTGCCGAGCGGGCCCGTCAGGTCGAACTGCGCGCTGCTGCCGCCGTGGCTCGTGCGCGATGCGGAGATCGAGCCGCCGAACGTGTCCTCCGGCTTGCGCGTGATGAGGTTGATCACGCCGCCCGGGTCCTGCATCCCGTACAGCAGCGAAGCCGGGCCCTTCAGCACTTCGACGCGATCGATCGTCGCGAGATAGCTGTGCAGCACCGGCGTGCGGACCCCGTCGACGAGCACGGAGCCGTCGTTGTTCGAACCGAAACCACGCTTGATGAACGCGTCGCGCGTGCCGCCGAGCGTGTTGGTCTGCGTGATGCCGCTGATGTTGCCGAGCACGTCATCGAGCGAGCGCGCCTGCTGGTCCTGCATCACGCTGCTGCTGACCACGGCGACCGATTGCGGGATCTCCTTGATGGGGCGCGCGTCGCCGCCGGCGATGCTGCTGGTGCGCGGCTGATAGCCGACGGTCGGATCGGCGACCGCCGATGCGTTGACGCTGATCGTCGGCAGTTCGCGTTCGGGCGGCGATATGGATGCCGGTGCGGGCGCGGATGCCGCCTGGGCGGGCTCCGCCTCGGCATGCGCGCCGCTGGCGACGCAAAGGGTGATCAGGGCAGGCAGGCTCGCGAGCCACGGGCGCAAGGTCCGCGCGCGGCGGGGCGTTCGACGGGATGGCATGAATCGATGAGTGACGGAGTGCTAAGGACGGAGGCACAGGCCGCAGCGCTTCACTGCGCCGCTGCGGCAGGATGCGCATGATATAGGTAATGAGAATCGTTTGCAATTGTAACGAGGCCGATACGGACCGTGAACCGCGATTGCCGGGCCGTCGGCCGTCTGCTACCGTAGCGGCCAAAATCAGACGCAGTGAAATCCAATGAGAGCCGGGGGCCGCACCATGTCATCTTCCTGTCACGTCGCGTGCAGCGCGGTCGACCGTGCGGGTGATGAAGTGATCGCAGCCGTGTTCCGCCATTCGAACGAATAAAGCAACGGAAGCGAATTCATCCGGCGTAGCGCCGGGCTTCAATCACTTCAATCACCACGCTAGAGGGGAGACCACCCATGAACAAGTTTTCCACGCCGTTCGCGGCGGTGACGCTTGCAGCCTGCGCGCTGCTGGCGGGCATTCAGCAGACCGCTTGCGCGGCTTCGGCTGCCGAGCCCGCGATCGACGCGCATTACGGCGCCGTGATCGAGGCCTACACGCGGGACATGGCCGCCGCGAAGACGAAGTACGACGGCAAGCGCCTCGTATTCGTCGGCGCCGTGATCCGGATGGGCAGCGTCCCGGGCGGCACGTACTTCGGCGCGCTGACGACCGACGGCGAGCAGTTCGACACTCACTTTGACGTGGCCGATCAGGCTGCGCTGAAACCGAAATTCCCCGGCGGCGAGATCAAGCCGTTCACGGCGTCCGCGAATTTCCGCTTCAGCTGCGTGAACGAAGGCTATATCGATGCGCCCGTGTTGCCGGGGCTGAAGCTCGCGCATTGCCGGCTGGAGGGCTGACTCCGGCACGCGCGGTTCGCGGGCGGCGGCGAGCCGCCCGGACCGGCGCTGTGCGGGGCGTCAGAATTTCTGCTGAATCCCGGCCATGACGCCGAGCTGGTTGCTGCCGGTCGCGACGGTGCCGCCGGCGGCTACCGCATTGGCGGCGGTGGCGCTGTTGAACACGTAGCCCACCGACGTATAAACGGTCGTCCGCTTGGACAGGAAATAGTTTGCGCGGCCGACGAGCAGCGTGGCGTTCGTGCCTTCGCTGCTTTCGCGACGCTGCAGGTAGCGCACGCCCTGCAGGTCGAGCGCGAGGTACGGCGTTGCATAGTACGTGCCGCCCGCGAACACGATGTCGGCCTGCAGGTGTGCGGCCGCCGCGAGATTGCGGCGGATCCAGCCGGCGCCGAGTTTCGCCGGGCCGATCTTCACGTAGCCGGCGACGATGTCGCGCGTGTCGGTGTACGCCGAATTGTTCAGCGGCGCGAGCGCGCCGCCGCCGCCGCGCATCACGTCGTGCGAGGCGGCCAGCCCGAAATTGCTCGCGTCATAGGCGAGCATCGCCGTGTACTGCCGGCAGGCGACGATGTCGCCGGGCACCTGTCCGGCGCAGCCCGTCGCCGACGGTCCAGCCGGTCCGGCCGCGTCGCGGCCGAAGCTGTAGGTCGCGCCGAGCGTCACGCCGTGGAACGTGCCCTTGTAGCCGATCGCATTGTCGCTGCGCGCGTTCGGCAGGTAGGAGTCGAAATCCGCCATCGAATGAATCGACGGGCCGATCACGTCGGCATTGGTCAGCACGATCATCGTCATGTTCATCTGGCGGCCGAGGGTCAGTGCGCCGAACGGACTGTTCACGCCCACGTTGGCCTGCCGCCCGAACAGGCGCCCGCCATAGTTCAATGCGCCGCTGCCGGGCTGGAAGCCGTTTTCGAGCACGAAGAAGGCCTGGTAGCCGCCGCCGAGATCCTCCGTGCCTCTGAGGCCCCAGCGTGACGGAACCTCGCCGGTCAGCGTCGGCATCCCGGTGAACGACCCGCCGTGCGCGGCGTTGTTGTAGTAGGACACGCCGGTATCGATGATCCCGTACAGCGTGACGCTGCTTTGCGCGCAGGCCGGTCCGGCCAGCGCCATCGCCGTCGCGAGCGCGGCGCCCAGTTTCGTTTTCATGGCTGTCTCCAAACAGTATGTAGATCTACTTATCGTTTTTTTCATTGCCCCGGACTTGCCCGGGTTACCGACGGGTATCGGTCAAGCCTGCGGGCGTCGTGCGTTACGACATCGCCGGATCGCGTTGCCGGTGCGGTGCCGCGGCGCGCGCGCCCGCCACGGCGACGGCGATGGCCGCGCCGGCCAGCGGCACGAGGAACGCGAGATAGAGATGGGACACGGACCAGCCGTCGTCCAGCAGCGCGCCGACCGTCATCGGCGACAGGATCGCGCCGAGGCGGCCGATGCCGACCGCGAGACCAATGCCGGTCGTGCGGATCTCGGCCGGATACGGCGTCGGCGACAGCGCATACATGCCGGCCACGCACGCATTGATCACTGCACCGAGGAACACCGCGACCGTCACGCCGATGCCGAGCGAGCCGGTGTTCGCGCCGAACACGACCATCAGCACGCCGCCCAGCAGCAGCGTCGCGCCCAGCAGGTTGCGCAGGGCGAACCGCGTCGACAGCAGGCTGAAGAGCGACGCGCCCGCGATGCCGCCGAGATTGAGCAGCACGCCGCCGGTCACGCCCTGCGATGCCGACATTCCGGCCTGGACCAGCAGTTTCGGCGTCCAGCTCACGACGAAGTAGAAGCTGCCCATCACGAGAAAGAACGCGATCCACAGCGCGATCGTGCGGCGCGCGAGCGGTGCGCGCAGCACGGCCGTCCAGCTCGACGCGGGGTTCGCCGTGTCGATGGAAGCGGCCGCGGCCGGCAGCGTGTCGATCGGCGCGCGCTTCATTCTCGCGAGGATGCGGTTGATTTGCGGCAGCGCGTTGTCCGGACGCCGCGCCAGCAGGAAGTCGAGTGATTCCGGCAGCAGCGCGAGCACCATCGGGATCGACATCAAGGTCAGGATGCCGCCGAACGCGAACACGCTGCGCCATCCCCACGTCGACAGCAGGTAACCGGCGATGACGCCGCCGGCGGTGGCGCCGATCGCGTAGCCGGTCGACTGCATGCCGATCGCGGCGCTGCGCCATTTGTTCGATGCGTACTCGCCGCTGATGACGGTCAGGCTCGCCAGCATGCCGCCGATGCCGAGCCCCGTATACGCACGTGCGGCCGCGAGTTGCAGCGTGCTGTGGGTGGCCGCGCAGGCCAGCATTCCGGTCGAGATCACGGCGAGGCACAGCAGGATGATGCGGCGGCGGCCGACGCGATCGGCCAGCGGCGCGATCAGCACCGAGCCGATGCCCATGCCGGCCAGCCCCGCGCTCAGCAGCAGGCCGATTTCCTTGCCGCTCAGTTTCCACTCGGCTGCCAGATGCGGCGCGGCAAACGCGATGGCCAGCACGTCGAAGCCATCGAGCATGTTCAGCACGACGCAGGCCGTGACCGCCATCGTCTGGAACGCGCTCATCGGGGATTCGTCGATCGTATTGCGGATATTTGCGCTCACGTCAAAGATCCTTCATAAGAATAGTATGACTAATTGATTGAGATGAAATCGACGCACTGCCGTCGCGAATGAGACGAAAGCGAATGCGTGGGCTGACGGGCAGCCCGGGTTACGCGCGCCGGCGCGGTGGCTACGCGGGTTCGGGTTGCAGCAGCAGCCGCTCGATCACGCGCCGCGCGCGATTGGGGCCCGCGTCGACATGAATGTCGATCTGGCGGCGGCCCGGGAACCGCAGCTGATTCCGGTATTGCGCCTCGATCACGGTCTTGTCCTCGTCGAACGTCGCCGCGGATTGCTCGATGACCGTTCGCGCGACGCGTTCGATGTCGTGCTGCGGATTGGTCGCGACGGTCCAGAAGTAGTGCGTCGTCGTGTCCGTCTCGGGCGTGATGCCGTGGAAGCCGCGCATGTGAAAGCCGCCGCGCGCCGGATCGTGCAGGTCGCCGGTGCCGGCGTCCATCGCGCCGGTCCAGATCCGGATGTGCGACACGTGGAATTCGATTTCCTGCCAGCGATCGACGCGGCCCGCGAACGGCCATGCCGCCGTGTAGGTCGGCGGCGGTTCCGAATCGGGCATGCGGCGGACCAGTGTGACCGTGTCGCCGTCGGTGCTGACGCGGGTTTCCGCGCCCATGTGCAGCGACGCGTTGCCGCCGATGGTTTTCAGATGGACATAGCCGAGGTGGCTCAGGTCCATCAGGTTGTCGTGAATCAGCTGATACGGCGCGTCGTAATGGTAGTGGCCGCCGCCGAACCGGTAGTGCGGATCCGAGTGGAACGGATAGCGCGGCGGCGCGCAGGTCGGTTGAGCGTGCGCGTCGGCGCCGATCCAGATCCACACGATGGCGTCCTGTTCCCGCACCGGATACGACGCCACGCACGCCTTCGCCGGAATCCGGTCCTGGCCGGGAATCTCCACACAGGTGCCGCCGCGGTCGAACAGCAGGCCGTGATAGCCGCAGCGCAGGCCGCGCACCTCGAGCGAGCCGCACGACAGCGGCAGCGACTTGTGGCAGCAGCGATCCTCCAGCGCACCGACTTCCCCGGACAGCAGACGGAACAGCACGACCGGGCGGCCGAGCAATGTGCGCGCGACAGGTTTGTCCGTCAGTTCGGATGACAGCGCGGCGACCCACCATCGGTCGATAGGAAACTTAGTAGTATTGATTAGTGGTGCGGCATGATGCGCCATTGATCGTCTCCAGTATTGTGGTTTTCCGCCGCGCGCCGCGCGGTCCGTCTACAGATCGAGTACCAGCAGGTCGGTTCGCGATCGCGAACAGCACGGCATGAACTGGTCGCCGGCCGCTTGTTCCGCTTCCGTCAGATACGAATCGCGATGATCGGGCTCGCCTTCCAGCACGCGCGTCACGCAGGTGCCGCATACGCCTTGCTCGCACGACGTAAGAATCTCGACGCCGTTGGCCGCCAGCGCCGCGACGACCGTGCATTCGGCCGGCACGTCGATCACCTTGCCGCTGCTCGCGATCCGGACCTGGAACGCACGATCGGCGCCGGACGACGCAACCGCGCCGCCGAAGAACTCGTAATGCAGCCGCTCGTCCGCCCAGTCGCGCGCGCGCGCGGCGCTCAGCACCGCATCCATGAAGCCGCGCGGGCCGCAGACGTACAGGTGCGTGCCGTCAGGCGCCGCGGCGAGCACCGCGGCGAGGTCGAAGCGTTGCGCGGGGTCGCCGTCGTCGACGTGAAAGCGGGTGCGGTCGTGGAACCCGGCCGCGTTGATCCGCTCGACGAAGGCCATGCGGTCGGTCGAGCGCGCGCAGTAGTGCATGTCGAACGGGATGCCGGACGAGAACAGCCGTTCCGCCATGCAGAGAATCGGCGTGACGCCGATGCCGCCCGCGAGCAACAGGTGGTGCGGCGCGTCGGGCGCGAGCGGGAATTGATTGCGCGGGACGCCGATCCGCACGGTATCGCCTTGCCGGACTTCGTCGTGAATGGCGCGCGACCCGCCGCGGCCGTCGGCATCGCGCAGCACCGCAATCTGATAGCGGTCGCCGTGCTCCGGGTGATTGCACAGCGAGTACTGGCGCACGAGGCCGCCCGGCAAATGCACGTCGATATGGGCGCCGGCGTCGAAGCGCGGCAACGGCGAGCCGTCGTCGCTGACGAATTCGAAGCCGCAGATGTCGCGCGCTTCCTGCCATTTGCGGGCGACCCGCACCGTCAGCGTCGCATCGCTCATGACGCCTCCTTGATCTGCGCGACCGGAATCACCGGGCGCTGCGGGCTCGACGCCTGTTCGTCGGCGAGCAGCCGATCGATCACCTTGCGCGACAGCACGCCGCCGGCGTCGATGTTCAGCTTGAGCAGCTTGCGCTCCGGCCACTGCTCGAGGTTGAGCTGCTGGCGCTCGAGCATCTCGAGATCCTCGGCGAAGATCTTGCCCTGGCCTTCGCGGATTTCGGCGGTCAGCGCGTGATCGTCGGGCCGGAAGTTGCGCGCCATCCCCCAGAAGTACCAGATCGAGGTGTCCGTCTCGGGCGTGATGAAGTCGACCACGATCGACGAGGCCTTCAGCTCGGCCGGCGCGTCGTAGCCGCCGTGGCCCGCATGCGCGACGCCCACTTCGATCATCACGTGGCTCGGCGGCGTGAAGCGGCAGATCTGCCAGCGGTCGACCGGCACGTCGTCGGCCAGCCCGTTGCCGCGCAGCGCCATCCGCCAGAACGGCGGCGGCATCACGTTCTGCATGAAGCGGCTCGTGACGACTTCGTCGCCGTTGGCGGTCGTCTTCGGCGCGGCTTCGTCGATTTCCTTCTGGCCGATGCTCGTCGCATGCACGTACGTTTCGTGCGTGAGGTCCATCAGGTTGTCGATCATCAGCCGGTAGTCGCAGCGGATGTGATACAGGCCGCCGCCGTGCGCCCACGCCGGATCCTCGGCCCACGACAGCGTGGGCAGTTTGGCGGGATCGGCTTCGGACGCATCGCCCGGCCACACCCAGATGAAGCCGTACCGTTCGACGACGGGGAAGCTGCGAATCGGCGGGAAGCCGCCGACCCGTTGGCCCGGCATGCCGGCCGCCTTGCCGTTGCAGCCCATTTCCAGCCCGTGATAGCCGCATACGAGCACGCCGTCGCGCACGAATCCCAGCGACAGCGGCGCGCCGCGGTGCGGGCAGAAGTCCTCGAGCGCGGCGACCTGGCCGTCCGCCGCGCGGTAAAACACCATCGGCTCGTTGCAGATCTTGCGGCCCAGCGGCTTGCCGTCGATTTCATCGGGCGTGCAGGCCACATACCAAGCGTTCTTGAGAAACACGTTCATCGTCTCCTTCAGGGCGGTGCCACCGTTGCGCGGCACGTCGTCATTCCGTGTACTGAATGAGATTCAGTGTACGCATTGAGATTGGCTGGAGCAAGGCGGGCGGTATACTGGTTTTCCCGGGAAATGGCGCGAGGCAGCGCCATGCCGTCGGTGCACGCAACGGCGTGCGCCGCCTATGTCATCGACTCATCCATGGAAAAAACGAATCCCGCCGACGCGCCGGCATTCCCGCTCGATCTGTACGACGAACCCGGGCACCTGATCCGGCGCGCCCACCAGATCGCGGTTGCGATGTTCTACGAAAAGCTGGGCCGGGACGTGACGCCGGTGCAGTACGCGGTCCTGCGGATGCTCTACGAATGCCCGGGGCTCGACCAGGTGACGCTCGCGCAGCGGGTGGCGCTCGACACGTCGACCACCGCGGATCTCGCGGTCCGGCTCGAAGCGAAAGGATTGATCGTCCGCGAAGTGCTGCCGCGGCGTCAGCGGCGCCTGCTGCTGACGCCGGCGGGCGTGGAGCTGCTCACGCATCTGATTCCGTCGGTGAAGGAACTGCGTGCCGGCCTGTTCGACGGGATGGGAGAGGGCGATTCGGAGGAACTGATGCGGCTGCTGCGCAAGTTCGTCCATCTGAACAACGAGCAGAGCCGCGCGCCGCTGCGGGTGAGCGAGGATTCGTAGCGGGCGGTTTTCGCGAGATGAAGTAGAAGAGGCGGCGGGGCAGATAAAGGCAGGTGAAACCCGCTTGCGTCACGCGCGTGACGCTTGCCCTTCCAGCCGCCGCACGGCTTCCGCGACCTCGTTCCTGAAGCGCACCAACGCCGCCTGCTCCGGCGCGGGCGGCTGCACGGCCGCCCACAGCATGTCGACCAGTTGCGTGGCCGTCGTTTCCGTATCGAGCTTGCGGTGCCCGAGGATCGCATCCCACAGCACGTGCTCGATCGGCCCGAACACCATCGAGCGCAGCAGGCTCAGCGGCATGTCGCGGCGTACCTGCCCGGCTGCCTGGCCGCGCGCGAGCACGTCCATCAGCGGCGCCGTGTAGCGGCGCTGCAGCGCGGTGAGCTCGTCGCTCAGCGCATGCTGCTTCGCACGACCCTCCGACAGCACCAGCGCGCACAGCCCCGTGCCGTTCACCAGCATCAGCCGCAGGTGGGTGCGCACGATGAACGCGAACTGCTGCTGCACCGACGCCTCCACCGGCATCCCGTGTTCGAACGCGGCAATGATTTCGTCGTACCAATCGGCGATCACGCGTGCGCACAGCTCGCGCTTGCCGCGGAAATAGCTGAATACCGTCGCCTCCGACACGCCGACGCGCTGCGCAATCTCGGCGGCCGTCGCATGCTCGTAACCCTTTTCGGCGAACACTTCACGACCGGCGCGCAGGATGTCCTGCACGCGCTGCTGGGATTTGCGCCCGGCGGGTGCGCGCGATGGCTCGGCGCGGTCGGGTCTGGCAGTTGCGGTCATGGTGTCGGCGGGAGCGGCTGTCATGCTGCGATGATATCTGAGTATCACTCAAAAAACTATTGACGCCAAGCTGGGCGAGGCGCGAAACTGTGCAAAATTTCCACTGTATTGGCTTAATGAATCGACGCATTGATCCGATTTGAGCGAAACTCAGAAATCGGCGCGTGCGACCCACTTTCTGGAGACGGAGGAGACATGATCAACCTGCCCGGCGTGCAATTCATGCTCGGTGAAGACATCGAGATGCTGCGCGACGCCGTCGCGACGTTTGCGGCGAAGGAAATCACGCCGCGCGCGGCGGAGGTCGACCGCACCGACCAGTTTCCGATGGATCTGTGGAAGAAGTTCGGCGATCTCGGCGTGCTCGGCATGACGGTGGCCGAGGAATACGGCGGCGCGAACATGGGCTACACCGCGCACATGGTCGCGATGGAGGAGATCTCGCGCGCATCGGCGTCGATCGGCCTGTCGTACGGCGCGCACTCGAACCTGTGCGTGAACCAGATCCACCGTAACGGCACCGACGCGCAAAAGCAGAAGTACCTGCCGAAGCTCGTGTCGGGCGAACACATCGGCGCGCTCGCGATGAGCGAGCCGAACGCGGGCTCCGACGTCGTCAGCATGAAGCTGCGCGCCGACAAACGCGGCGACCGCTACGTGCTCAACGGCACGAAGATGTGGATCACCAACGGCCCCGATTGCGACACGCTCGTCGTCTACGCGAAGACGGACATCGACGCCGGCTCGCGCGGCATCACCGCGTTCATCGTCGAGAAGGGGATGAAGGGCTTCTCGGTCGCGCAGAAACTCGACAAGCTCGGCATGCGCGGGTCGCACACGGGCGAGCTCGTGTTCCAGGACGTCGAGGTGCCGGAGGAAAACATCCTCGGCCAGCTCAACGGCGGCGTGAAGGTGCTGATGAGCGGCCTCGACTACGAGCGCGCGGTGCTGTCGGGCGGCCCGACGGGCATCATGGCCGCGTGTCTCGACGCGGTGGTCCCGTATATCCACGACCGCAAGCAGTTCGGCCAGTCGATCGGCGAGTTCCAGCTGATCCAGGGCAAGGTCGCCGACATGTACACGACGTTCCAGGCATGCCGCGCGTACCTGTACGCGGTCGGCCGCCATCTCGACTCGGCGGGCAGCGACCATATTCGCCAGGTGCGCAAGGACTGCGCGGGCGTGATCCTCTATACGGCCGAGAAGGCCACGTGGATGGCCGGCGAGGCGATCCAGATCCTCGGCGGCAACGGCTACATCAACGAATACCCGGTCGGTCGTCTGTGGCGCGATGCGAAGCTGTACGAGATCGGCGCCGGCACGAGCGAGATCCGCCGGATGCTGATCGGCCGCGAGCTGTTCGCGGAAACGATGTAACGCCCCACGTCACGCGAACGGAGCCCCGTCGATGCCGATCATCGAATCGAAACTGAACCCGCGTTCGGAAGAATTCCGCACGAACGCCGCGGCGCTGGAGGCGGTCGTCGCCGACCTGCGCGCGAAGATCGAACAGCTCGCGCAAGGCGGCGGCCAGGCCGCGCGCGACAAGCACCTGTCACGCGGCAAGCTGCTGCCGCGCGACCGGATCGCGCAACTGCTCGATCCCGGCGCGCCGTTCCTCGAGTTCTCGCAGCTCGCGGCGAACGGCATGTACAACGACGACGCGCCCGGCGCGGGCGTGATCACCGGCATCGGCAGGATCGCGGGCCGCGAGTGCGTGATCGTGTGCAACGACGCGACGGTCAAGGGCGGCACCTACTACCCGATCACCGTGAAGAAGCACGTGCGCGCACAGGAAATCGCCGCGGAAAACCGGCTGCCATGCGTGTACCTCGTCGACTCGGGCGGCGCGAACCTGCCGAACCAGGACGACGTGTTTCCCGATCGCGACCACTTCGGCCGCATCTTCTTCAACCAGGCGACGATGTCCGCCGCGGGGATCGCGCAGATCGCGGTCGTGATGGGCTCGTGCACGGCGGGCGGCGCGTACGTGCCGGCAATGAGCGACGAGTCGATCATCGTGAAGAACCAGGGCACGATTTTCCTCGGCGGGCCGCCGCTCGTGAAGGCCGCGACCGGCGAGGAAGTGAGCGCCGAGGATCTCGGCGGCGGCGACGTGCACACGCGCCTGTCGGGCGTGGTCGACCATCTCGCGCAGAACGACGCGCATGCGTTGTCGATCGCGCGCAACATCGTCGGTCATCTCGCGCCGAAGATCGCGTCGCCGCTCGCGCTGCGCGAATCGAAGCCGCCGCGCTACGACGCGAAGAGCCTGTACGGCGTGATTCCGGTCGACACGCGCAAGCCGTTCGACGTGCGCGAGGTGATCGCACGCATCGTCGATGATTCGGAGTTCGACGAATTCAAGGCGCGCTTCGGCACGACGCTGGTTACGGGCTTCGCGCACATCTGGGGCCATCCGGTCGGGATCGTCGCGAACAACGGCATCCTGTTTTCCGAATCGGCCGTGAAGGGCGCGCATTTCATCGAGCTGTGCTGCCAGCGCAAGATTCCGCTCGTGTTCCTGCAGAACATCACGGGCTTCATGGTCGGCCGCAAGTACGAGAACGAAGGCATCGCGCGCCACGGCGCGAAGATGGTGACGGCCGTGTCGAACGCGAAGGTGCCGAAGTTCACGGTGATCATCGGCGGCTCGTTCGGTGCGGGCAACTACGGGATGTGCGGCCGCGCGTTCGGCCCGCGCTTCCTGTGGATGTGGCCGAACGCGCGCATTTCGGTGATGGGCGGCGAGCAGGCCGCGTCGGTGCTCGCCACCGTGCGCCGCGACGGCATCGAGGCGAAGGGCGGCGCGTGGTCGGCCGAGGAGGAGGATGCGTTCAAGCAGCCGATCCGCGACCAGTACGAGCGCCAGGGGCATCCGTACTACGCGAGCGCGCGGCTGTGGGACGACGGCGTGATCGACCCCGCGCAGACGCGCGACGTGCTGGGGCTCGGCCTCGCCGCGTCGATGAACGCGCCGATCGAGGACACGCGCTTCGGCGTGTTCCGCATGTAACGGCCGGGAGGGCTGACCGATGCGATACGAAACGATCAAGGTACACGAGGCCGACCGCGTGGCGACCGTCACGCTCGCGTGCCCCGCCGTGCGCAACGCGTTCGACGAGACGACGATCGCCGAGCTGACCACCGCGTTCGAGTGGCTCGACGCGCACGAGGGCGTGCGCGCGATCGTGCTCGCGGCGGAAGGCGCCGCGTTCTGCGCGGGCGCGGACCTGAACTGGATGAAGAAGATGGCCGGTTACTCGGACGACGAGAACCGTGCCGATGCGCGCAAGCTCGCGCGGATGCTCGAGGCGATCCATCGCTGCGGCAAACCGGTGATCGCGCGCGTGCACGGCGACGCGTATGCGGGCGGCGTGGGCCTCGTCGCGGCGGCCGACATCGCGGTCGCCGCCGACGGCGCGAAGTTCTGCCTGTCCGAGGCGCGGCTCGGGCTGATTCCCGCGACGATCGCGCCGTACGTCGTGCGCGCGATGGGCGAGCGCGCGGCGCGCCGCTACTTCACGACGGCCGAAGTGTTCGACAGCGCGCGCGCCGCGTCGCTCGGCTTCATTCACGACGCGGTGCCGGCCGACGCGCTCGACGAAACGGTCGCGAAGCTGGCCGCGGCGCTCGTCGCGAACGGCCCCGACGCGGTGCGGGCGTGCAAGCGGCTCGTCGCCGACGTGGCCGGGCGGCCGCTCGACGCGACGCTGATCGAGCAGACCGCCGACTGGATCGCGCGCACCCGCGCCGGCGCGGAAGCACGCGAAGGGATTGCGTCGTTCCTCGAGAAGCGCACGCCTTCGTGGCGTGAATGATGGCGTGCCAATAACTTTCCGGACGACACCGAAGCCATGTTCGACAAGATTCTGATCGCCAACCGCGGCGAAATCGCCTGCCGCGTCGCCGCGACGTGCAAACGTCTCGGGATCGCGAGCGTCGCCGTCTATTCCGACGCGGACGCGAACGCGAAGCACGTCGCCGCATGCGACGAAGCCGTGCATATCGGCGGCGCGGCGGCCGCGGACAGCTACCTGCGCGGCTTGCGCATCATCGAGGCCGCGCGCGCGACCGGCGCGCAGGCCATCCATCCCGGCTACGGCTTCCTGTCGGAGAACGAGGATTTCGCACACGCATGCGAAGCGGCCGGCATCGTGTTCATCGGGCCGCCGGTCGATGCGATCGCGGCGATGGGCTCGAAGGCGGCTGCGAAGGCGCTCATGCACGCAGCAGCGGTGCCGCTCGTGCCCGGCTATCACGGCGACGACCAGGACACGGCCAACCTGCATCGCGAAGCCGACGAGATCGGCTACCCGGTGCTGCTGAAGGCGAGCGCGGGCGGCGGCGGCAAGGGGATGCGCGTGGTCGAGCGCTCGGAGGACTTCCGGGCGGCGCTCGCGTCGTGCCAGCGCGAGGCCGCGAGCAGCTTCGGCAACGCCCGCGTGCTGATCGAGAAATACCTGACGCGCCCGCGTCACGTCGAAGTGCAGGTGTTCGGCGACACGCACGGCAATACCGTCTACCTGTTCGATCGCGACTGCTCGGTGCAGCGCCGTCACCAGAAGGTGCTCGAGGAAGCGCCGGCGCCGGGCCTGCCTGACGACCTGCGTCGCGCGATGGGCGAGGCGGCCGTCGCGGCCGCGCGCGCGGTGCATTACGTCGGGGCGGGCACCGTCGAATTCATCATGACGGCCGACGCGTTCTACTTCATGGAAATGAACACGCGCCTGCAGGTCGAGCATCCGGTCACCGAGATGGTCACCGGGCTCGATCTCGTCGAGTGGCAACTGCGCGTCGCAGCGGGCGAGCCGCTGCCGCTGACGCAGGACCAACTGCGCGTGCAGGGCCACGCGATCGAGGCACGTCTCTACGCGGAGAATCCCGCGCGCGGCTTCCTGCCGTCCACCGGCACACTGAAGCACCTGCGGCTGCCGGAGGGCGTCGAGTTTGCGATCGGCGCGCCGGTGCGCGTCGACAGCGGCGTGCGCGAAGGCGACGCGATCACGCCGTTCTACGATCCGATGATCGCGAAGCTGATCGTGCACGGCGCGGACCGCGCGGAAGCGCTCGGCAGGATGCTGCGCGCGCTGCGGGCTTGCGAAGTGGTCGGCCTGCACACGAACGCCGCGTTTCTGCAGCGGATCGTCGCGAGCGAGCCGTTCGCGACCGCCAATCTCGACACGGGCCTGATCGAGCGCAACCACGATGCGCTGTTCGCGCCGCAACCGTCGCCGCGTGCGACGCTGGCGCTGGCCTGCGCGGCGCTACTCGCGCGCGAGCGCGGGGCGGCCGCGCAGCAGGGCGTGTCGCCGTGGCATGCGCTGCCGGACTGGCGGCTGAACGGCGGCTATCGCCGCACGCTCGAATGGCATGCGCCCGATCGCGAAGCGGACGTGACGGTTACCTACGAGGACAATGGCGGCCACGCGAGCCTCGCCACCGGCGATGCGGCCGCGCAGCCGTTCGCGTGGACGCGCGGCGCGACGCCGCTCGACTTCGACGTGACGCTCGACGGTGTGCGCAGCAGCGGCCGCGTGTATGCGGACGGCGACAGTTTCCACGTGTTCACGCAGGGTGTCGCCGAGACGTTCGAATGGCGCAACGTGCTCGCGCACGCGGGCGATGCCGAGCATGGCGGCGGCCGCCTGACCGCGCCGATGCCCGGCAAGGTGATCGCGGTGCTGGTCGAGCCGGGCCAGAAGGTCGAGGCCGGCACGCCGCTGATCGTGATGGAGGCGATGAAGATGGAGCACACGATCGGCGCGCCGGGCACGGGCGTCGTCGCGGAAGTGCTGTACGGCGTCGGCGATCAGGTCGCGGATGGCGCGCAGTTGCTGGTGATGGCGGAAGACTGATCGCGGCGTGCGCGTGAGGGCCCTTGCCGGCCCTCACGGAGAGCGCGGGCGTCCGCTCGCGAATCGTCGATCGCATGCAAAAAAATAAAAGATGCGCGTGCAACGTCTTCATGGTTTCTGGGCCATCAACCGATCCCGGCCGTTGATCAGCGGCGCAACATGCGCCGTTTCTTGTCGATTCGGCTGTTGCAACACTCGTTGACAGATCGAAAACGGCTTCTCCTCCGCTTCATCGGCAACGCGAATTCGCCTGATCCCCCGTGGAGCAAGGCACGGAATGACAGCGATCGCTTTCCGGATGTCACGCTGGATGAGCGAAGCCACCGCATCTTTCTGCTCACGCTCGATGGGCAGCGCTACCGTGACGATCGGGATGCGCAGTCCGGTGCATTGCGCAATGATCAAAAGAGCGAGTGGAGAGAAAATAAAAATGGCGAACAAATATGATTACGGGGGCCACGGAGATCTGACGCCGCCGGAATTGTTTTGCCTGATCGTGATCGACGTCGCCTGTGATGAATTGGGCATCGATGATGCTGTCGGGATCGCAATGATTTTATTGGGGCAAAGGTTTGTGCCGACTCGAGGAAAATTCCACGGAGCGGTCAAGGGGACATCGGTCGCATCAAGGGTTTCACGGAGGTTGCTCCCCTATGAAATCAAGCACAAAATTCTTCCGACGGTAACTTCATTCAAGAGTCTCGTGCTTCTCAAGGTGAAATTTACGAGGGAGCTCGGCGTGTTTGTTGGACGGGCGGTGCCGGTGGCCGGATGGATCATTACAGCTGCCGACGTATCGATCATAATGTATCGCTCTGCAGTCACGTACAATCGCCTGGTCAAGCCGGAGGATCGTTTTTGATGGACGCTCGTCTGATCGAGATGGTGCGGGAGGAGGCTGATTCGCCGTTGTGGGGTGAGCTTGAAATTACCCCGGAAACGGATCTCTGCATTGATCTTGAGCTTTCCGACAGAGCCATGTTGAGATTGATGCGGAGATTTTCGGAATCGTTCGGTGTCGATATTTCTGCTTTCGATGTGGATTATTACTACCCCTCCAGAAAATTGGGTTTCGGTCGATTTCTGGTGGAAGTGTTCAAGTCGCCGTTCAGCAGCGGCGCCAGGGACAAAATCCTGGAGCGTCCGCTGACCATCCGGATGATGGAGGCGGCAATCGAAGCCGGACGATGGGAGATGTGACAGCTCGGCAAAGGGCGCGCTGTAACCCGTCCATCGCTGACCATCCATGACAGTCCTGCGGCCGACAGTCCGCTAGAATGACCCGTTGTTCCCGGGGTGCGCCGCCATGCGCGCCACATCGCGTCCATTCAATTTCCCGTCCCGCCGACGATGACGTCTCCTGTCCTGAACGGCCTGCGCATCGGTATCACGATCGGTCTGCGCGCCCCCGACGAAAGCCTGTGGATCAATGGCATCAAGCAGAACGCGCTGTTTCTCGCGAAGCTGTTGATGGCATCGCCGCATGGCTATCGCGTGACGCTGGTCAACACGACCGACGTGCCGCTCACCGACGCGCTGCCGTGGGATCGCACCGTGTTCGACACGCGCGCATTCGGCGACGTGAAGGATGCGCTCGACGTGGTGATCGAACTCGGCGGCCAGATCGACGCCGCGCAGACGGACTACCTGAAGGCGCGCGGCGCGAAGATCGTCAGCTATTGCTGCGGCGTCGAGTACATCAACGCGATGGAGTCGATGCTGTTCGGCCGCCGGTTGTGGGATTCACTGTTCATCAACCGCGGCTACGACGAGGTGTGGGCGATTCCGCAGATCGCGCCGTCGTCGCTGCCGTTCCTGCAGTCGCTGCGTCGCTGCCCGGGGCGCGTCGTGCCGTTCGTATGGGATCCGATGTTCCTGAGCGCGCGTGCGGCATCGCTGCCCGAGCACGGCGAATACCGGCCGCGCGGCGAGCCGGGCAAGCGGCTCACGGTGATGGAGCCGAACCACAACGTCGTGAAGTTCTGCGTGTACCCGATGCTGATCATCGACGAAGCGTATCGCCGCGACCCCGATGCGATCTGCTTCACGCACGTGACGAACGCCGACCGTCTCGCGCACGACAGCCCCGAGTTCGTGATGCTGATGAACTATCTGGACATCGTGCGTGCGGGCAAGGCGAGCTTCGTCGGACGCTTCGACACGCCGCTGTTCCTGGCCGACCTCACCGACATCGTCGTGTCGCATCAATGGTCGAACCCGCTCAACTACTTCTATTTCGACGTGTGCTGGCAGGGCTATCCGCTCGTGCACAACGCGAGCCTCGCGCCCGATCTCGGCTACTACTATCCGGACAACGACGTGCAGCAGGGTGCGCAGGCGCTGCTGCACGCGCTGCACACGCACGACGACGACTGGCAAGGGTACACGCGGTGCCAGCGCGAGATCCTCGGCCGCTATACGTCGGCTAACCCCGCGCTCGTCGGCGAATACGACGCGCTGCTCGCCAATCTGATCGGCGCGACGGCTGCTTGAGTTTGAGTTTGCGTGACGCCTGCCGCAGCCGGCGGGTCCCACTTTAATGTCTGATGAAAATCATGCCGTAAAAAAGAAACCGCCGAACCGGGGAAGATCCGACGGTTTTTGAAGGCACGAAATTGACGGCTCCGAGGGAAGGCCGTCAGAAATCATTTTATAGGTTAACAAATCGAAAAGATCGTTAAAAATCTTTCAATCGACAAATGCCGTATTGCTCGGCCTGATATTGTCATTTTATTTCGGCGGACTATTGTTTGGTCATTTTCAATATCGTTTGAAACGGCGAAATTGAATTCTCCGGGGACCGAATGCCCGATGGGAGCCCGCTGGTGACGGGGCCAGCACGGCCTCGCGGCGAATGCGGGCGACATGTCCGGATACGGCCTCGCTATCGGATATTAATCATACGAAATAACGATCGCGTGATTTTGAAGCGAGGCCCTCGATAAATCGATTTTTTGCCAAAAGCGTTTGAGCGCGCGATATCGCCCATGGTTTTGTGTGGCCTGCCGCACTGTCGGCGACGTGCATGCGTGGTGTATTTCTAGTATTTGAATATCGTTGACAATATCTGATTTGACGGTGCGCCGAAATGAAAAGTACGCTCCCTGAAAAGATCGAAACAAGAGGATGGGCCGGGTAGGCGGTGGCGCGTGTCGTGGTCGGCGCGCGCCACATGTATCGAGAGCGCGGGCCGTCATCGGCGGCCCGACAATTGCCGGAGCGCCGGATGAATGCGGTCGAACCTCGCCTGGAGGCGAACAGCGTAGCGAATCGGGACGAAATCGATCTCGTGTTCGGCGCGCCTGACGATCACCCCGACCTTGCGTCGGTACGCAGTTTCGTCGAAAGCCGGCTCGGGTTCGCGCGCGAGCCGGTTTGCCGCGCCGACCTGTCCGGCGGCGTGCTGTATCACGAATGTCTCGCGCGGTTGCGCTGGGGCGCGCGCGACGCGTTGCCGCCGCTCGCGTTCCTGCCGCGCCTCGAGTCGCTCGGGCTGATGCGCTGGTTCGACCGGCTCGTGGTGGGCCGGACGATCGACGCGCTGCGTGCCGATCCGCAGGCCGTGTATGGCTGCAACATCGCGGCGGCGAGCGCGGCGGTGGACGACGCGTGGCTGGCCATCTTCAGGCGGCTCGAGCGCGAGCCGTCGGTCGCGGCGCGGCTGGTCGTCGAGATCACCGAGACGGGGCCGCTGAACCCCGTCGCGGGCCGGTCGTTCGTGAATCGGTTTCGCCAGGCCGGATGCCGCCTCGCGATCGACGATTTCGGCGTCGGCTTCAGCGCGCTGAACAACCTGGTGGTCGGCAACCCCGATATCGTGAAGCTCGACAAGTCGGTGCTGTCGCTGATCAAGCGCAACGCGATCGGGCGCTACCAGTTTCGCCGGCTGATCGCGTTTGCGCACGAAAGCGCGCGGCACGTCGTCGTCGAAGGCGTGGAGAACGAGACCGATCGGCAGATCATCCTGGATTCCGGCGTCGCGTGGGCGCAGGGCGTTCGCTTCAGTTGGCGGTCGCCGGCCGCCGCATGACGCAGCGGCGCGGGCGCCGGGCGCCGGTATCGGGTAATGATGGATCGCAAAGGGGCGTGGGCATGGCGGCGACGAACAAGATCGGGCACGGAACGGGCACGCAGGCGGCCGATGCGCGCGAACTCGTCGCGATCGCTGAACTGGCCGACATGGTGTGGCAGCTCGGCGCCGAATCGACCGATACGCCGATCGACGTCGCGCCGTATCTCGACGGCCTGCAAGCCGTCGCGCACCGCATTCACCGGATGAAGCCGCTCGACGCCGACGGCCGAGAACTCGCGGCACGGCACTACTACGCCGGCGTGTTTGCGGGCGCCTGCGGCGAGGATTCGGCGATCGCCTGCGGTGTATCGGGCAGCCTCGCGAGGCGCGCCGGGCAGGTCAGCGGCGCCGCACTCGGCTGTTTTATGAGGCTCGCGCGGATCGGACGCCGGCATGGCCGCGCGTTTGCTGCACGGCGCGCAGACGGCGGCGTGCAAGCGTCGCGGTCGCTTGCGCGCCGCGCTTGACGCTCACCGATCGCGGGCATCGGCAAGTGCACCGCGTCAGTTCTTACCGAAACCTCCGCATTCCCGGCGTGCATCGGACGGTTCGATGAACACGCCCATCATCCGCGACTGCGTGGCGTCGCGCTGCACGTTGATCGTAATCGCGACGATGACTTCGCACGCAGTGCAGCTTACGGCGTGAAATCCTGCCCCTGGCGCGGCACATAGCCGGTCAGGTGCCAGCGGCCGTCGTCGTCGAGTCGAAAGCTCAGCTTTTCGTACACGGTCGTGCCGGTCGTGAGCGTCGTCGCGTAGTCGACGTTCGCGTAAAGCCCGTCGGGCGTTGCAGGTGCGTTCGTGTAGCGGATGCGCGTGACTTGCGCCCAGCCGCGATGGCGGACCGTGCCGACCGACTGGCGCGCGCGCTGCATGTCCGCCGCGAACTGGTCCTGCTTGATGCGTGCCTTCACGAATGCGGCGGAATCGGCCCACACCGCGCCGTACTGGCCGGCATCGAGCTGCTTGAACACCGCGTCGGCGTCGCGCAGCAGTGCGTCCGCCGATTCGCCGCCGGCCTGCGCGTGCGCGCCGATCGCGAGCGATGCGACGGCGCAGCCGATCAACCATTTCGCGCGGGAGAGGGGCCGGTATGCGTTCATGTCGGAGTCCGAAGCGGGGAGAGGGCGGCGCATCATGCGTCGCGATAGAGTGACGCGATCGCGTCGGAATACGCGGCGACGTTGTCGGGGTTGTAGATGCTGACCGAGTCGAGCACATGCTTCGATTGCTCGCGATACGCTTCGAGATTCGCGTCGTGTTCGTCGAACGCCTGCAGCAGCGCCCGGCCGCCGGCCTGGCAATCGAAGTCCGGATAGAAATACCCGGCCTTGCCGAGGAACGGCGAGTTGTGGATCAGCGGATAGTCGCCGTACAGCAGCTCGTAGTACAGGTAGTTCTGCGCGTTTTCCCACGTGTGCGACACCACCGCGTCGCCGTAGGCGGCCATGAACTCGTACACCGCGTAGCGGCTTTCGAACGTCGTGATCCCGTGGTTCACGATGTCGAGGCTCTTCGCGAAGTGGACGAACGTCGCATGTTCCTTCAGGTGCAGCGTGTTGCACACGCGCACGAACTCGAGGAATTCGGGCTTCGCGCGATACGCCTCTTCAGTCACCAGCATCGGGATGATGCTCGTCTTCACCATGCAGATGTTCGGCTCGAACATCGTCACGCGCCAGCGCGGTTTGCCGGGCTGATAACCGAACGACAGGCCGGCGCCGAGCGTCGCGCGCGCCTTGTCGAACAGCATCGGATGCCAGATGTGCGGAACGATCGTCACCGGCGCGCGCAGGCCCGTCTGGTAATAGTGCAGGCACGAGCGCTCGAATTCCGGAATCGTCCACACGGCGTCGTACGGCGCGCCCGAGAACAGGAAGCCCGACGGCTTGTCGAACATCGCGCGCTCGATGTCGATCACGTAGTCGTTGCCGACCCGCATCGTGATGACCTTGCCGCCGCGGTCGCGGAACGCGCGCAGGTAATCGGCGCTGAACTGCGCGCTCATTTCGATCAGCACGTCGCAGCGCTGCAGCGCTTCGTCCATCGACAGCAGCGGCACGTCCCATTCGCCGAGCATCAACTGCGGATCGGCGAGCTGTTCGCCGCCGTTCACCATCACGGCTTGAGCGACGTGCGGCGACTGACGCAGCAGCAGGATCAGCAGCAGGCAGTTCTGGAAGATGCCGTTTTCCCACAGCGACTGGCCGGCGCCGCGCACGAACAGCGACACGCCGACGACGAGACGCTTGCCCTCGCCGGGCGCTTGACGGGCATTGGAGTCCGACATGCGTATGCTCCGGTTCAGGCGACCAGGCGCGCGACGAACGCGTCCAGGTTCGCGGGGTTGTCGATCGAGACCGACTGCAGCAGCCGGTCGGCCTTCGCGCGATAGTCGTCGAGCCGCTCGTCGTGATGCAGCCATGCATCGCGCAGCGCGTGGCTGCCCGCGACGGAATCGAAATCCGGGTAGTAATAGCCGGCATCACCGAGCAGCGTCGAGTTGTGGATCAGCGGATAGCCGCCGTACAGCACGTCGTAGTACAGATAGTTCTGCGGATTTTCCCAATGGTGCGACACGACGGCATCCGCATGGCGCGCCATGAAGCCGGGCAGGTCGATGCGCGGCTCGAACGTCGCCTTGTGCTCGCGCACGAGGTCGAGGCTGTTCGCGAAGTGCACGAAGGTCCGATGCGCCTTCATGTGCATCGCGTTGACGACGAACAGATGCTGCACGGCATCCGGATGCGCGCGGTAGAACTCGTCGCACACGAGCATCGGGTAATGGCAGGACTTCACGACCGAGATGTTCGGCTCGAGCGTGGCGAGATGCCACGGACGGCGGCCGGGCCGATAGCCGAACGTGACGCCTTCACTTGCCAGCGCGGCGATGCGGCGATCGAGGAAGTACGGCGACCACAGATGCGGAATCGTATGAACCGGCGCGCGCGTGAGCGTGCGCAAGAGCGGCACGTCGATCTTCTGCGACTTCTCGAGCACCCACACTTCATCGAACTGCGTGCCGTTGAAGATGTGCCCCGAAGGTTTGTCGAAGATCGGCGTTTCAGCGAGACCGCTGTAGGTGTGGCCGACGTAGCACGCGACGAGCTTCGTGCCGAGCGCCTTCACGTGCCTGAGCCATTCGATCGGCAGTTGCGCGCCCATCTCGATCACGACGTCAAGCTCGTGCGTGACGTCGGCGGGCTTCACGAGCGGCACGTCGAGGCCGTCGAGTTCGAGGCCGAGCGGCAGTGCGTTCGCGTCGCCGCCGTTCAGGAAATAGACGGGGCCGACGCGGTCCGAGCGCTTGAGCATCATCGCGAGGTACGCGATGTTCTGGTGAATGCCGTTTTCCCAGATCGCCTGGCCGTCCCGCGCAAACAGCGAGATGCCGACGGCCGGCCGTTGCTTGCGGGCGCCGCGCGAGGCGGCTTGATTGATGTCCGTCACCGGTTGGTTTCCTCTGCGGCGTCGTGCGTTCGGCCGTGGCGTCGAGTGCCTGGCCGCGTAACGGCGCGCCGTGGATTGTCGTGGTTGCGTTCGCGCCGGCGCGCGCTCGACAACGAGTCGCGCGATGCGGATCGCGGGGCGGCCGGCGGATTCCGGTGGATCGTCGCGCGGGACTGGCACGGCGCGCGACGCGGGCGGAACGCCCCGGCAGCTGTCTGCGGCGATTGTGGCACGGAAGTCAGCGGTTTGTGGAGGGGGCTGACGAACTTTGACATAGCCGCCGGCGCGCTGATCAAGGGCTGTCGGCGCGGTGGGCGCTGCCGGTCAGGGCCGTCGCGTGAGGGTGCGACGGCCGGCGGCTCAGCGTTGCAGCGAGATGTCGACGCGGCGGTTGCTCGCGCGGCCTTCGGCCGTCGCGTTGGACGCGACCGGATCCGCGCTGCCGCGGCCCGAGACCGATACGGCTTGCGCGTTCAGCCCGTGTGACTTCAGGTAGCCCGCGACGGTTTCCGCGCGGCGCTTCGACAGCGCGAGATTGGCGGCGTCGTTGCCGACCGAATCCGTATGACCGGTGACCGTGACCTGTGTATACGTACGGGCTTCGCGTTCGCTCAACAACTTGTCGAGCGATGCGCGCGCGACCGGCGTGAGCGTGGCCAGGCCCGTCGCGAACAGTGCGTCGCCCGCGAGGTTCACGTGTTCGACCGCGGCAGGCGCGGGTGCGGGCTCGGCGGCCGATGCCGCTTCGGCCGGCGCGGCGCCGCACTGGAACACCAGCGTCGCGGGATCCGAGCCGTCGCGCAACGCGCGGGCCGAGTCGACGGTGCGCACCGGCTGATCGCCGCAGATTTTGCGCGTGGCCTTCATGCAGGTCTGCGGGCCCGACAGCAGGCCGTGGCAGTCCACCTGGAAGGTGCGCACGCCATCGCGCGGCTGCAGTTCGGATGCGCTGAAGGTCGGGCCGGATGCGGTCGAGCACGCGGCGAGGGCCGTTGCGGAAAGTGCGAGCGCAAGAGCGAGTTTGTTCACGGTTACGTCCTCAAAGCTTGGGTTGACCGAGGCCCGCCGCGGGTTGTGCGGCGGGCTCGTCGTGCCGTCGGGGCCGCCGCGCGCCGTCCGGCTCGTGAGCCGGCGACGTGGCGGCGCGACGCGTTACTTCCACTGGTACAGCATGCCGGCGCCGATCACCTTCTGACCGCCGCTGAAGCCGCCGTTGATCGACGCCTTCAGGTTCTCGGTGATCCGCGCCTGCATGTTGACCGCCATCGCTTTCTGGCCGAGGAAGGTCGATGTGCCCACACCCATCCCGAAGTTGGCGTCGCGATCGAGCTGCGGGATCGACGCCATCGCGCCGACGGCCGCGATACCCTGCTTCGCCATCTGGTCGGTCTGCTGCAATTGCGAACCCAGCGAGTTGATCTGCGTCTGCTGGCCCGACAGTGCCGTCGACAGCGTCGTCTGCACCTGCGTCAGCTGGTTCACGTTCACCGCGTCGGTGCCTTGCGTGCCCGGCGCGACGTTCGTGATCTGGCGCTGCTGCGTGTCGCTGCCGACCGACACCACGTTCGAACGACCGCCGTCATTCGAATTCGCGCCGATCGCCACCGAGTTCGTGCCGGCGGTGACGGTCGGCCGATCGTTGCCTGTGCCGTTCATGTCGACCGCGATACCGTTGTTGCTCAACGAGCGCGTCGTGTTGTTGTTGATCGTCGTCGACAGTTGGGATACCTGATCGCCCAGGTTCGTCACGCCCGTCGACAGCGACGCCACCGTGCTGTTCGTCGTGCTCAGGCCGGTCGACAGCGAGCCGATGCCGGTCGAGGTCGACGTGGACAGCGATGTGAGGTTGCTGTTCGTCGAGCTGAGGCCCGTCGACAGCGAGCTGATCGCCGTCGACGTCGACGTGGACAGCGACGTCACCGAGCTGTTGGTCGAGCTGAGGCCCGTGGACAGCGAACTGATGCCGGTCGACAGCGACGAGATGTTCGACGCGGTCGACGTGGACAGGCTGCTGACTGCCTGGTTCGTCGCGTTGAGCTGGCTGCCGTTGATCGCATCCGTGCTGGTGGCCGAGATCCGGCCTGCCGCGACGTTCGTGATCTGGCGTTCCTGCCCCGGCTGGCCGACGCTCACCACGCCCACCGGCGAGCTGCCCGCGAACAGGTAGGAGACGCCGCCGATCGTGGCGCTCGAGGTGCCGACTGCCGCGCTCGTGACCGAGTTCGCACCGAGGGCGATCGAGTTCGCGACGTTCGCCGTGGCGTTCGTGCCGAAGGCGAGCGCATCCGCCGCGGTGGCCGATGCAGCCGAGCCGTAGGCCTGGGCGCCGATGGCGCTTGCGACTGCCTTGTTGCCGAGTGCGATCGTGTTGTCCGCGGTGGCCTGGCTCGAGCTGCCGAGGGCGAGCGCGCTGTTGCCGGTTGCGGTGTTCGCGTTGCCGAGCGCCACTGCGCCGCTGCCGGTCGCCGTGTCGTTCGCGCCCATCGCCACTGCGCCGGTGCCCGTTGCGATGCTCGGATCGCCGATCGCGACCGCGCCGTCGCCGCTCGCGGTGTTGCCGGAGCCGATCGACACCGCCTTGCCGCCGGTGGCCGATGCGTTCTGGCCGATCGCGACTGCACCCGCCGTCTGCGCGTTCGAGCCGTCGCCGACCGCGACGCTGCTGGCGCCTGCGGCGCTCGCGTTCACGCCGGCTGCGAGCGAGTTGATGCCCGTTGCGCCGTCGTTGGCGTAGTTGGCTTGCTGCGTGCCGTTGTCGTTGACGCTGTAGTAGTGCGTCTTCGCGGCGTCGATCGCGGTCGACGTCGACGTGGACAGCGACGTGATCGAGCTGGTGGCTGTCGACAGGCCTGTCGATGTGGAGGTCGACAGCGAGGTTACCGTGCTGTCGGTCGAGCTGAGGCCGGTGGACAGGGAACCGATCGCGCTGGTTGCGGACGACAGGCCGGTCGAGGTCGAGGTGGACAGCGAGCTGATCGAGCTTGTCGCCGACGAGAGGCCCGTCGACGTCGAGGTCGACAGCGATGCGACCGAGCTGTTCGTGGAGCTCAGGCCGGTGGACAGTGAGCCGATCGAGCTGGTGGCCGACGAGAGACCCGTCGACGTTGAAGTCGAGAGCGACGTGAGCGAGCTATCGGTCGAGCTGAGGCCCGTGGACAGCGAGTTGATACCCGTCGACGTCGACGTGGACAGTGAGCCGATCGAGCTTGTGGCCGACGACAGGCCCGTCGACGTGGAGGTCGAGAGCGACGTTACTGTGCTGTCGGTCGAGCTCAGGCCAGTCGACAGGGAGTTGATGCCCGTCGACGTCGAGGTGGACAGCGAGCCGATCGAGCTTGTGGCCGACGACAGGCCCGTCGACGTGGAGGTCGACAGCGAAGCCACCGAGCTGTTGGTCGAACTGAGGCCAGTGGACAGCGAACCGATCGAACTGGTTGCTGACGACAGGCCGGTCGAGGTCGACGTGGACAGCGAGCTGATCGAGCTTGTGGCCGACGAGAGGCCGGTCGACGTTGAGGTCGAGAGTGACGTTACCGTGCTGTCGGTCGAGCTCAGGCCCGTGGACAGCGAGTTGATGCCCGTCGAAGTCGAGGTGGAGAGCGAGCTGATCGAGCTTGTGGCCGACGAGAGGCCGGTCGACGTGGAGGTCGAGAGTGACGTTACCGTGCTGTCGGTCGAGCTCAGGCCCGTGGACAGCGAGTTGATGCCCGTCGAAGTCGAGGTGGAGAGCGAGCTGATCGAGCTGGTTGCCGACGAGAGGCCGGTCGACGTTGAGGTCGAGAGCGACGTGAGTGAGCTGTCAGTGGAGCTGAGGCCAGTCGACAGCGAGTTGATACCCGTCGAGGTCGACGTGGACAGCGAGCCGATCGAGCTGGTTGCCGACGACAGACCCGTCGACGTTGAAGTCGACAGCGAAGCGACGGAGCTATCGGTCGAGCTCAGGCCCGTGGACAGCGAACCGATCGAGCTCGTCGCCGACGAGAGGCCGGTCGACGTGGAAGTCGACAGCGACGCCACCGAGCTGTCGGTGGAGCTGAGGCCTGTCGACAGCGAATTAATGCCCGTCGACGTCGACGTGGACAGCGAGCCGATCGAGCTTGTGGCCGAGGAGATGCCGGTCGACGTGGAGGTCGACAGCGAAGCCACTGAGCTGTCAGTCGAGCTGAGGCCCGTGGACAGCGAGTTGATGCCCGTCGAAGTCGACGTGGACAGCGAACCGATCGAGCTGGTGGCCGACGACAGACCCGTCGATGTGGAAGTAGACAGAGAGGTAACCGAACTGTTTGTCGAGCTCAGACCCGTGGACAGCGAACCGATCGAGCTGGTTGCCGACGAGAGGCCGGTCGACGTGGAAGTCGACAGCGACGCCACCGAGCTGTCGGTGGAGCTGAGGCCCGTGGACAGCGAGTTGATGCCGGTCGAAGTCGACGTGGAGAGCGACGTGATCGAGCTATTCGCCGACGACAAGCCCGTCGACGTCGAAGTCGAGAGCGACGTTACCGAGCTGTTGGTCGAGCTGAGACCCGTGGACAGCGAGTTGATGCCGGTCGAGGTCGACGTGGAGAGCGACGTGATCGAGCTATTCGCCGACGACAGGCCAGTCGACGTGGAGGTCGACAGCGAAACAACCGAGCTGTCGGTCGAGCTGAGACCCGTGGACAGCGAGTTGATGCCGGTCGAAGTCGACGTGGAGAGCGACGTGATCGAGCTATTCGCCGACGAGAGGCCGGTCGACGTCGAGGTCGACAACGAAGTGACCGAGCTATCCGTGGAGCTCAGACCCGTGGACAACGAGTTGATACCCGTCGAAGTCGACGTGGAGAGCGACGTGATCGAGCTATTTGCCGACGAGAGACCGGTCGACGTAGAGGTCGACAGTGAGGTAACCGAGCTGTTAGTCGAGCTCAGGCCTGTCGACAACGAAGTGATGCCGGTCGACAGCGACGAGATTGCGTTGCTGGACGACGACACCGTCGTCGACAGCGAATTCACCACCGAATTGGTCGCGAAGAGCTGGGAGCCGTTGATCGCATCGGTGCTGGTCGCCGTGATTTGACCTGCCGCGACATTGGTGATCTGACGCGTGGTGCCCGTGCTCGCGTCGCCGACGCTCACGACGCTGGTCGGATTGCCGCCCGCGAACGTGCTCGTCACGCCGCCGACGGTACCGGTCGGCGTTGCGTTCGGGGTGCCGGTGACGGAGCCGCTGCCGAGCGCGACGTCGCCGCTGTTGTTGGCGATGGCGTTCGGACCGATCGCGACGGAGTCGGTCCCGAGCGCCTGACTGTCCGTGCCCGTCGAATTCGCGTGGAAGTACTTGATGCCCTGATTGTTGATGCTGTCGATTGCCGAGCCGACGCTGTCGGCGGTCGACGTCGTCCCGTTCGCGTTGTACGTGGTGTACGACGGAGCGGAAACCGAGCCGGTCGCCGGGTTGTAGCTTGCGCCGCCGCCGAGGGCTGCTGCGGTGCTGTTGCCGAGATTGTCGGTTTTGGTCGTGACCGTGCTGAGGCCCGTCGACAGCGAACCGATCGAGCTGTTTGCCGACGAGAGGCCGGTCGACGTGGAGGTCGACAGCGAAACGACGGAGCTGTTGGTGGAGCTCAGGCCCGTGGACAACGAGTTGATGCCGGTCGAGGTGGAAGTCGACAGTGAAGCAACGGAGCTGTTTGTCGAACTGAGACCTGTCGAAGTGGAAGTCGACAGCGAATTGATCCCGGTCGAAGTCGACGTGGATAGCGACGAGATCGAGCTATTCGCCGACGAGAGACCAGTCGACGTGGAGCTCGAAAGCGAAGTGACGGCGCTGTTAGTGGAGCTCAGTCCCGTGGACAACGAGTTGATGCCGGTCGAGGTGGAAGTCGACAGCGAAGCAACGGAGCTGTTTGTCGAGCTGAGACCCGTCGACGTGGATGTCGAAAGCGAGCCGATCGAACTGTTTGCCGACGAAAGACCCGTCGAGGTCGACGACGAGAGCGAAGTAACGGAGCTGTTGATGGAGCTCAGTCCCGTGGACAGCGAGTTGATGCCGGTCGAGGTGGAAGTCGACAGTGAAGCAACGGAGCTATTGGTCGAGCTGAGACCCGTCGAAGTGGAAGTCGAGAGCGACGAGATCGAGCTGTTTGCCGACGAAAGACCCGTCGAGGTCGACGACGAAAGCGAGGTAACGGAGCTGTTGGTCGAACTCAGCCCGGTCGAGAGGGAGCCGATCGAGCTATTAGCCGACGAGAGTCCGGTGGACGTGGACGACGAAAGCGACGTAACCGAGCTATTGGTGGAGCTGAG
>NZ_JAWRXS010000868.1:0-237 GCF_046534915.1 Burkholderia sp. SIMBA_051
GGTGCGCTGGCTCAGATACGCGTTGCCGGACGCGATTTGCGCCGAACCGGTCGCAATGGCGTCGCTGCTCATCCGCACCTGCTCGACGATGCCCGCGAGCGAACCCGTCATCGCGCGCATCGCGGCCATGAGACTGTCGTTGTCGCCGGGACGCACATGAACGTCGACGTCGAGATTGCCCCGCGATATCTGGCGCGCGGCTTCGCACGCGTCGTCGGGTTCGCCGCCGAGCTTGCG
>NZ_JAWRXS010000869.1:0-237 GCF_046534915.1 Burkholderia sp. SIMBA_051
GCAAAGCGCCCGCCGATTATCTGCCCGCGTTGCAACGTGAACTCGTCGCCGTGATCTCGAAGTACGTGAAGATTTCGGACGACGATATCCGCGTCAATCTCGAACGCCACGACGACCTCGAAGTGCTCGAGGTGAAGATCGAGATTCCGCAGGCTTGAGCCGTCTGTAGCTTCTTTATCGCTTGACGCGCGTCACCGTCATTGGGTGGCGCGCTTTGCTGTGCCATTGTTTTTCGTG
>NZ_JAWRXS010000870.1:0-237 GCF_046534915.1 Burkholderia sp. SIMBA_051
GCAGGCGCCGCGTCATGCTCAGGCCCAGGATCAGCATGGCGGCCGCCACCAGCATCAGCGCCACCGCCAGCACCGTTGAGACATTCCAGGATTCGATCGCTTGCATCCGCGTCGTCCTCAGATGGCCTTGGCCATGCGATACAGGATGTAGGAGCCGCCCAGTTGCAGGCAGACCGCCGTCATCAGCATCTTGAAGCCCAGCGGGTCCACCCACAGACCCATGAACAGGTCGTTGTT
>NZ_JAWRXS010000871.1:0-237 GCF_046534915.1 Burkholderia sp. SIMBA_051
TCATTCCCTGTCTCGACGTCACGGCTGGACGCGTGGTCAAGGGCGTCAATTTCGTCGAGTTGCGCGATGCCGGCGATCCGGTCGAAATCGCGCGCCGTTACGACGATCAAGGCGCCGACGAACTCACCTTCCTCGACATCACCGCGACTTCCGATCAACGCGATCTGATCCTGCCGATCATCGAGGCGGTCGCCTCGCAGGTGTTCATTCCGCTGACCGTCGGCGGCGGCGTGCGTG
>NZ_JAWRXS010000872.1:0-237 GCF_046534915.1 Burkholderia sp. SIMBA_051
CGCCTGCGCTTCGTTTTCGACCAGTGGCAAGCGCGCCGGAACGAGTTGCGCGAGCCGCGCGCGCAAGTCCTGCTCGGAGCGCTGACGGCGCGATACGGCGCGCGACAACGCAGCGATTTGCCGTTTCGGTGCGCTCATTGTGCGTCGCCCTGCGCAAGCTCGTGCAATGCGGCCTCGGTTTCTGCCGGGTCCGCGTAGGCGTCCGTCGGTTGCGACAGGAATGCCTTGAGCGCGTCG
>NZ_JAWRXS010000873.1:0-237 GCF_046534915.1 Burkholderia sp. SIMBA_051
GTTGGCACCAAGCTCTCAATTGACGATATCGATCAACTGGCCCGCGCAAGCGTTATTCGAAGCCTGGGCGGGGGCGCGAGCGGGTCCGGTATGTTGCCGCCCGGCGCGATGTCGCAGCCGCAGCCCGGAATCGCAGCGAGCGGTGTCGGGGCCGAGACGTCGCCGAAGCCGATCGAGAAGCCGATTCGCACGCCGCGCGCTCACGCGGAGCCGGTTTCCTTCCTCGGGGCATTCAAC
>NZ_JAWRXS010000874.1:0-237 GCF_046534915.1 Burkholderia sp. SIMBA_051
GCTGGAAGTCGCGCCCGAAGTGATACAGGAAGAAATTCTCACGCGTCTTGGCAAGTACACGACGCACTACATCTTCGAGGCGGATACGGTGACGTGGAATACCGTGGACAGCGAGGCCGCCGCCGCGCTCAACACGCTCTTCACCGAATAGGCATGCTGCCTGTCTGATCGAACGGTATGGACGGGGCCTTCGCAATCCCTCAGCGTCAACTTAGCCCCAGGCCCGTTTCTGAATGC
>NZ_JAWRXS010000875.1:0-237 GCF_046534915.1 Burkholderia sp. SIMBA_051
GGCGGCGGTGCGCGCCGCCGGCTGGCGGGTGATGCCCGGCGGCTTCTGCCGGATGGCCGAGCGGGACAACGTCGATCCGCTGGAAATGCGCCTCGGCATCCGCTCGGCGGATGTGTGGGTCCTGTCCGACGAGCCCGTCGCCACGCCGCTCATCGGCTCGCAGGGGGCGCCGCGGGTGCGGCGCATCGGCGGCCACCTCCCGGCGCGGGCGGCGGATGGGCTGTACTGGTTCGGCCG
>NZ_JAWRXS010000876.1:0-237 GCF_046534915.1 Burkholderia sp. SIMBA_051
GTGGCCACCGGCGTGGCGGGCGAACCCACCGCGCCCGGCAGGTTCAGCGGCGGCGCGGTCAGGAGGAAGCGGCTGCGGCCGTTGGCGGTCAGCCAGCGGGCCAGCGCGCCCAGATACCACATCTCGCCGATCGGCAGGCCGAGCTTGAAGATGCAGTGGTGGTGCAGCGGCAATGCCGCGCAGCACGCGTTCGGCTTCTGCGTCGGGTAGATCTCCAGCGCGTGGTTGTCCGACGCC
>NZ_JAWRXS010000877.1:0-237 GCF_046534915.1 Burkholderia sp. SIMBA_051
GCAGCACCTTCTCCGTGCAACGCGCCACTTCAGACGCGGCGTGTTTCGCGCCGCGAGAGTCGGTGGGGCGCTCGTCTTCGCGACTTGTCGCGGCTTCATCGGTGAAGGCTCGCGCGAGGGCGAGTCCGTCAACTGGCAACGCCTTGCGTGCTGGCGGCGGCCAGCGCGCGCTCTCTGAGCGCCGCCTCGCGTGCCGTGTGTTCGCTGCTGAAACGCACTGCCAGCGCGCACAAAGCG
>NZ_JAWRXS010000878.1:0-237 GCF_046534915.1 Burkholderia sp. SIMBA_051
GGAAGTGCGCGCGCTGATGAACGACACGCGCAGCTTCTTGCGCGGCGTGCCCGAAGCCACCAGCGCCACCAACTCGCAACTCATGGAGATCATGCTGGCGCAGGACTTCCAGGATCTGACCGGGCAGGTCATCAAGAAGATCACGGACGTCGTGTATCTGATCGAGCAGCAATTGCTCGGCGTGCTGGTCGAGAACATCGCGCTCGAACGGCGCGAGCAGTTCGCGGCGAACGCGGC
>NZ_JAWRXS010000879.1:0-237 GCF_046534915.1 Burkholderia sp. SIMBA_051
CTACTCGTTAGGCGCAAACTCCGAAAGCACGTCCTCATGCAACTCATCAAGTATCTGCCGATAATCCCGCGGCGTCACACGAGGGTTCAACGCGACATGCGACACCCCCTGCTCCCGCGCCAGATCAAGATAATCACGCAACGCGCGACTACCAATCGCAAAACCGCCACCGATCCGCTTGAACGGATAATCCCGCCGCGGATGCAGGTACAAAAACCCGCCAAACGCGAGCGGCTT
>NZ_JAWRXS010000880.1:0-237 GCF_046534915.1 Burkholderia sp. SIMBA_051
GCTTGGCGGCGCTGGGCACGCCGGCCACGTCCACGCCCAACGCGTGCAGGGTGTCGAGCACCGCCAGGTCCAGCACCACGGTCTTGGCCGGGTTGGACGGCACGGCGGTCTCGCCGCGCGCGTGCTTGACCGGCACGCTCCGGGCCGCGTCCTGGGCCATGCTCGGGGCGCTGGCGGCGCCCAGGGCCAGGGCCGTGGTGGCACACGCCAGCCAGCGGCCGGCGCGCCCTGCCAAGG
>NZ_JAWRXS010000881.1:0-237 GCF_046534915.1 Burkholderia sp. SIMBA_051
CTTTTAAGTGCTTCCAATTACTTATCAAGGCAATAACAGACCAATAAATTGTCTCATTATCAATTGGTTTAATGAATTGGAAAGCTATTTTTTCCTCTGCCGCCTCATCTATTTTTTCTGTTAGATAACGCCAAATCCAGCTACATGTTTCTTCATCTTTTATATCTAACCAGGGAAGTAGGCTTTTACCTGTTACAAACTGTGAATAGTCTCGTTTCATCGTCAGTAAATAGTCTT
>NZ_JAWRXS010000882.1:0-237 GCF_046534915.1 Burkholderia sp. SIMBA_051
GGCCGCATCGAGCTCGCACGCGCAGCGCGACCATTCGTCGACGTCGCGGACCTCGCGCGCCGCGCGCGGCTCGATCGGCACGACCTGCAGGTGCTCGCGCGCGCGAACGCCCTTCGCTCGCTCGCCGGCGGCAACCGACGCGCGGCGCTTTGGCTTGCGGCCGCTGCCGTGCCTGATCGAGATATGCTGCGCGGCACCGAACGCGACGACGCGGTGCCGGCGTTGCCCCAAGCATCG
>NZ_JAWRXS010000883.1:0-237 GCF_046534915.1 Burkholderia sp. SIMBA_051
GCCGATGGGAGACCCGGTGGCGGGCTCCAGCGTCAGTTCGAACAACTGATTGGGCTCCAGCGGCGGCAAGGCATCCAGCGGGATGCGTACCGGTTCGCCGGGCTTGACCAGGCCCAGGGACACCGGAGCGGACCAGCCGTCGGCCTTGGTCCAGAATTCCAGGGCGCGGTCCGGCGGCACTTGTACCGCGGCAATCGGGACGAGCTGCACGTCGTGGCTTCCTGCCTGGGCCTGTAT
>NZ_JAWRXS010000112.1:0-334 GCF_046534915.1 Burkholderia sp. SIMBA_051
CAATCGCGACGGTCACATTGGGCGCGTGATAGCTCGTGATCGACCCCGCGTGTCCGGTCGTCAGCAGCTTCAGGAAGTCGTAGGCTTCGGCACCACGCAGTTCGGCCAACAGCACGCGATCCGGTCGCATGCGCATCGCGCTTGCAATCAGGTCTGCTGGCGTCACCTGCGCGTGACCATGCCCGCCCTTGCTGTAGAGAAGATGCACGCAGTTCTCGACGTGCCGAATGACTAGCTCCCGCACGTCCTCGATCGTCACGATCCGCTCGGTCGCAGGAATCGAGCGGCACAAGGTCTTCATGAAACTGGTCTTGCCGGACCCCGTATTACCGAC
>NZ_JAWRXS010000884.1:0-237 GCF_046534915.1 Burkholderia sp. SIMBA_051
CCAGCGCAGCTGGAGCAGCCGCGACGGCGACGCGACGCACACCGACCGCTCGGGGTTCCTGCCGCAGGTCGCGCTCGGCTACAAGCCGGTGACCGTGCTGTCGCTGTATGCGTCGTACAGCAAGGCGCTGTCGTTCGGCGACCAGGCGCCGGTGCGCGCGACCAACGCGTATGCGTTCCTGCCACCGGTCGAATCGCACCAGTTCGAGCTCGGCGCGAAATACGACTGGCTCGACCG
>NZ_JAWRXS010000885.1:0-237 GCF_046534915.1 Burkholderia sp. SIMBA_051
GTTCGCTGCCGTTGCCGTTGCGTACCTCGATCCGGTAATGGGTGCTGCCAAAGCGGTAATGCAGGCCATAACCCGGCCAGCCTGCCGGCAACAGCGGCTGCAGGCGCAGGGTGTCGCCACTGCGTTGCAGGCCCAGCAGGCTTTCGACTATCAAGCGGTACATCCAGCCGGCAGAGCCGGTGTACCAGCTCCAGCCACCCCGCCCGGCGTGGGGCGCAACCGCATAGACGTCGGCGG
>NZ_JAWRXS010000886.1:0-237 GCF_046534915.1 Burkholderia sp. SIMBA_051
CCAGTTGGGCGATCACGTTGTCGCGCACCAGGGCGTCCAGGTGCTCGGCGGGCGAGGCGTGCTGGCGGGCGGCATTGATCACCTTGGCCGACTCGGCATGGCGCAGCCAGTTGGCCACGGCGGGCAGGTGGTCGAGGCACTTGCAGGTGGAAATGGCGGTCATCGCGCCGCAGTCGGAGTGGCCGCAGATGACGATGTCGCTCACCCCCAGCACTGCCACCGCGTATTCCACGGTGG
>NZ_JAWRXS010000887.1:0-237 GCF_046534915.1 Burkholderia sp. SIMBA_051
CGCACGTCTCAGGGCCAGCTTGCCCCGCAATTCCCCGCCGCAGTCCTTGCTGTTCGATGCCTTCTTCGAGGGCTTCCGCGGTGCCGTGCCGAACCTGCCCGCACTGCTGCCGGAAGTATGGCTTCACTGGGACCCACGCACGGTCAAGGAGCGGGGGCCGGATGCGCTGCTGCGCTTTCGCATGGACTTCCTGTTGCTGCTACCACAGGGCGTGCGGGTCGTCATCGAAGTGGACGG
>NZ_JAWRXS010000888.1:0-237 GCF_046534915.1 Burkholderia sp. SIMBA_051
GTGGTCTCACGACCGTGCCGGTTCCGGCGGACGACGTTGCACACGTATTCCAGCCGCTGCGTGCCGGGCAGGTGCGCGGCGTGCCGGAACTGTCGACCGTGCTGCTGCGGTTGCACTCGCTCGACAACTTCGACGACGCCGTGCTGTTCCGGCAGGAAATCAGCAACCTGTTCGCGGGCTTTCTCGTCAAGCCGAACGCGGAGCCGGGCCTCCTGGGCGATCCGGTCACGGGCGAGG
>NZ_JAWRXS010000889.1:0-236 GCF_046534915.1 Burkholderia sp. SIMBA_051
GAGCGGCGTGCACAGACATCCGACGATGTGGCAACGCTCCGTGGGGGCTTGAGTCTGGCGATTCCCGATCGTGACTGGAAAATTGCGGCGCAGAATCTGCCCGAAGTTCCCCGATGCCGCCAGATGGTGGTGCAGGCCGCCATCCGTGATCAGGAACGTTCTGTCTCGGGATATCTTGCGATCGATAATGCGGCACACATAGATGCCGGCTTCCCCGACCAAATATCGTCCAAATT
>NZ_JAWRXS010000890.1:0-236 GCF_046534915.1 Burkholderia sp. SIMBA_051
GCCTGCACTATCGCAGCTGGAACGCCAGCGACGCCAACAAGCCCGTACTGCTTTTCGCCCACGGTTATCGGGCTAACAGCCACTGGTGGGACTTCATCGCTCCCTATTTCATCGATCATTACCGGGTTTTCGCGATGGACTTTTCGGGCATGGGTGAAAGCGGCCCGCGAGCGCAGTACTCCCCAGAAGCCTTCACTGAAGATCTGACCGTCATCCTGGAGACCGACCTTGGCCCG
>NZ_JAWRXS010000891.1:0-236 GCF_046534915.1 Burkholderia sp. SIMBA_051
GTGCGCAACGAAGCAAGGTCCGACCCCGCCTCAGGCTCTGAAAACCCTTGCACCCAATACACTTCACCTTTTTGTATTGCCGGCAGGAATCGGCGCTTCTGCTCGTCACTGCCAAACTCGCAGATCACCGGGCCAACCAGTGTCACGCCTTGTTGGTTGGGCGATGGCGCACCGGCCAGGTAGCATTCCTCTTCAACGATGTACCGCTGTTCTGCAGTCCAGTCGGTGCCGCCGTG
>NZ_JAWRXS010000892.1:0-236 GCF_046534915.1 Burkholderia sp. SIMBA_051
GCATACGTGCATGCACAGATTGCAGCCGACGCACTCGGAGTCCATCACTTCAAAATGCCGGACGCCATCTTTTTCTTTCATGATCGCCTGGTGCGCGGTGTCCTCGCAGGCGATATGGCACAGCCCGCACTGAATGCACTTGTCCTGATCGATGCGCGCCTTGATGTCGTATTTGAGGTTCAGGTATTTCCAGTCGGTGACGTTCGGCACCGCGCGGCCGCGAATCTCGTCGAGCG
>NZ_JAWRXS010000893.1:0-236 GCF_046534915.1 Burkholderia sp. SIMBA_051
CGGGTGGCGGCGCCCTCATCCATGGTCAGCACCACCAGGTGCGAGGCCAGGCGCAGTAGCGGCGCCGCGTCCGCCAGCGCGCGGGCGGCTTCGCGGCTGCCGTCCCAGCAGTAGAGCACGCGTTCGCCCACCACCGGGAAATCGCCGCTGGACGGCACCACCAGCACGGGACGGCCGGCGGTCAGCAAAGTCTGTTCGACGAATTCATTTTCGTGCACGGCCTCGACGTCTTCGCG
>NZ_JAWRXS010000894.1:0-236 GCF_046534915.1 Burkholderia sp. SIMBA_051
GTTTGCCGCGCAAGTCGAATAACTGCGCGACGAAGCCGCCCGCCGAATTGATCGCCACATAGCTGGCGACAAACGCCAGCGCGGCGGGATTGCCCGCCATCACCGGTTCGATCGCGGCGCGCGGAATGAACAGCAGCTCGGTTTTCGCCGACGCCCGCACCGACGCTTCGTGAACATAGGCGCGCAACATCGCGATGTCGGCGAAAATCTCGCCGGCCTTGCGCACGCCCATGCTG
>NZ_JAWRXS010000895.1:0-236 GCF_046534915.1 Burkholderia sp. SIMBA_051
CCGGCGGCCAGTTCCTCGATCATGAACTGGAAGTCGTAGTCGCCCGAGAGCGCGACGATCGGACGTTGCGGGTCCGCCGCGCGCACGCCGAGCGCGGCCGGAATCGTCCAGCCGAGCGGGCCGGCCTGGCCGCAGTTGATCCAGTTGCGCGCCTTGTAGACGTGCAGGAATTGCGCGCCCGCAATCTGCGACAATCCGATCGTGCTCACGTAGCAGGTGTCGCGGCCGAACACCTG
>NZ_JAWRXS010000896.1:0-236 GCF_046534915.1 Burkholderia sp. SIMBA_051
GCAGCGACTGGCTGACCGAAATGGGCAAGATCCAGGGCATCCGCGCCTGCCACGAGGACTGGGTGCTGCTGGATTACCTGGTGGACCGCAAGCGCTCGCCGCAGGACGAGATCGTCGAGCGCGCCAAGGGCGAACGACTGGCGGGGCGGGCGTGGTTCCGGGGACTGTGCGACGTGCAGGAAACGACCTGCGACATGAACTCGGTGGATCGGTGAGGGCAGGGTTCATGCCGGTGG
>NZ_JAWRXS010000897.1:0-236 GCF_046534915.1 Burkholderia sp. SIMBA_051
CTATCATCCGCCGATCATCGGCTTTTCGAGCACCACGGCGAAGGACAGCCTGCGCAACGTGCGGGAAACCGGCGAGTTCGTCTGGAACCTCGCGACGCGCGATCTCGCCGAGCGGATGAACCGGACCTGCGCCGCGGTGCCGTACGGCGTGAACGAATTCGAACTCGGCGGGCTGACCGCGATTGCGTCGCGTCTCGTCGACGTGCCGCGCGTCGCGGAAAGCGGCGTCAACTTCG
>NZ_JAWRXS010000898.1:0-236 GCF_046534915.1 Burkholderia sp. SIMBA_051
GCGCACGGCGGCCCGCGCGCTAGAAGCGGTCGGCTTGCCCGGCGACGCGGAGTTTCAGGCGACGCTCATCGAACAGTTGCCGCTCGCAACGCGCCAACTCGTCGCGATTGCACGCGCGATCGCCAGCGAGGCGAAGTTCGTCATCATGGACGAACCCACGACCTCGCTCACGCAAAAAGAAGTGGACAACCTGATTGCCGTGCTCGCCAATCTGCGCGCGCAGGGCGTGACGGTGC
>NZ_JAWRXS010000899.1:0-236 GCF_046534915.1 Burkholderia sp. SIMBA_051
TACAATAGCGGTTAGAAGCTTTTTGGAGAGTTCGAATGAACGCAGTCACCGACACACCCGTGACCGAGATGCCCGCCCCCTTCGTTTTTACCGACGCAGCGGCTGACAAGGTCAAGCAACTGATCGAAGAAGAAGGCAATGCGGACCTCAAACTGCGCGTTTTCGTGCAGGGCGGCGGCTGCTCGGGCTTTCAGTACGGTTTTACGTTCGACGAAGCCGTTAATGAAGACGACACC
>NZ_JAWRXS010000900.1:0-236 GCF_046534915.1 Burkholderia sp. SIMBA_051
GTCAGCGGATATCATCGGGGCCCGCAGCGACTTCAGCTGCATTGAGGCCGGATATAAAGCTGCAGCCCATCCTGTCAGTCGGAGCGCTCGAGAACCTGCTCAAACGGGAGGCGTTCATATAAAGACTTGCATGGCGGTTCAACAAAATCGGCGAGGGGGACAAGGGAACGAACAACGGCGTATCGCGCACCAATCCGCGGCGCTTCAGGAACGTGACGTCGACACCGTCGCGCTTG
>NZ_JAWRXS010000901.1:0-236 GCF_046534915.1 Burkholderia sp. SIMBA_051
GCCCGTCACGACGAGCGTACGCGGTGTCGCCAATGCGCGGGCGGTCGGCTCTGCGAACGCGATCGTCGAGTCGTTCAGCGCGACGGAGCCGACCGACGAATCCGCGGTGACGGTCCAGCGGCTGTCCGAGTCGAGCGACAGCGTGCGCACCGCATCGGTCGCGCCGGTCCACGTGGACGCGTTCGACAGCGCGACGTCCGTCAATGCCGGCGTCGGGCTGCCGTCGTCGGCCGGAT
>NZ_JAWRXS010000902.1:0-236 GCF_046534915.1 Burkholderia sp. SIMBA_051
GCATTGGGCCGAACTCACCGACCGCAACCGCTGGTATCGCCGCGCGTACTCCGCCGTCTACGGGCTCACGAGCGCGTATGCGTTTTCATGCAATGCGCCGCGCGATCCGTCCATAGAACTGACCGCGCGCATTCCGGGCGCGCGGGATGCGGGCACGATCGCGGTCGAACTCAATGGCCGGCGCGTGGGCGACGCGTTGCTCAACGACGAATGGCTCTCGCTGCGCGTGGCGGTGC
>NZ_JAWRXS010000903.1:0-236 GCF_046534915.1 Burkholderia sp. SIMBA_051
CGCGGCGCTCACGCGCGCCTACTCGGCATTGAAGGAGCGCAATGACGAACAGACGCGCGACTCCGCGCTCAAAAGCGCGCAGACCACGCTGGACCGAGCGGATCGCGAAACCAGGGCGTTCCGCGCGGCAGCGCTCTTTCCCGGCCAGGACGAAGCGTTGAAGCAACAGCTTCTCGATTCGTCGACCTCGTTCGCCGCGCTCCTGAACACCGCATTCGACGCGCTGCGGCGCGGCG
>NZ_JAWRXS010000904.1:0-236 GCF_046534915.1 Burkholderia sp. SIMBA_051
TTCACGATCAATCTCTATAGTTCACCACATGGCGAAGTATCCGGTCAGTCAGTTGGATCGTACGTTTTCCGCTCTCGTGGACCCCACGCGGCGGGCTATCCTCGCGCGTCTGGAGCGGGAGCCCGGCCTGTCGAGCACGGAGATCGCGCGTCCGCTGCCGCTCAAGCTTCCCGCTGTCATGAAGCACCTCGACGTGCTGAGCGAAGCGGGTCTCGTGGCGCGTACCAAGAAAGGCC
>NZ_JAWRXS010000905.1:0-236 GCF_046534915.1 Burkholderia sp. SIMBA_051
GTCGAGTAGACGTTCACGTTCGCATAGACCCCATTCTTCAGCATCTTCAACTTCCATGCTTTCCAGGGAGGAGGCGAGATCCGCGTTGTCGGATGTGACCGCGGCATTTCGATGACCGCCTGCCCCAGGTCTATTGCACCAATTTCGTTGGCGTATTCAGTGTCCTGCCGGGTAGGCCAACCGTACCAATCGGCGGAGACCATGACGTCCTCCCCTTGTTCGGCCAAGGCCCTTTG
>NZ_JAWRXS010000113.1:0-333 GCF_046534915.1 Burkholderia sp. SIMBA_051
GGTGAACACGCAACGGGCCTTTCGTAATGTCACGCGCAGCAACAAGGACGTGACGATGCAGGCGTCTATCGTGTTGCCTGACGATGAAGGCCTGATGCGCGCACAGACAATGCTCTGGGCTTCATGGGTCGGACGCAAGACCTTCCAGTTCTCGACCAGCCTTGCGTATCTCAGGTACGAACCGGGTGACGTGATGACGCTATACGGTGCGACGGGTCAGGCGTACCACATTCGCATTACGCGCTGCACATATGACGGACAGGGCAATCTGCAATGGGAAGCGCAGCTTGAGGAACCCGATATTTACCCGAGCGCGACCTATAACGCGCAGGG
>NZ_JAWRXS010000906.1:0-236 GCF_046534915.1 Burkholderia sp. SIMBA_051
GCCCCAAATCAGACAGCGCGCCGATACGGTGGCCGCAGGCGCGAACATAGCGAACGAGCGAAGCGCGGTGTGGGACTTGTGCATTTCATCCGTTGTGTAGACAACTCGTCGAATCTCCGGCGGAAACACGAAGAACGGTATGACGTGCTCCCATGCACGCTGCCACGACTGCACGATGGTCGGGTACTTCGCGCCCCAAGGGCCGTCAGCGAAGTCTTGCAGTGCCTGCCTTGCCG
>NZ_JAWRXS010000907.1:0-235 GCF_046534915.1 Burkholderia sp. SIMBA_051
CGCGTGGCTGCGGCATTTCTTCTCGGACTGGTGCTATGACCCGAACGCGATTTCCGGCGAGGCATTCGAAACCTATGTGCGCGCGTACGAGGCGCCCGGCGCGGTGCGTGGCGCGATGGCGGACTATCGCGCGAACGCCGTCGACGTCGCGCAGGACAAGGAAGATGCCGACGTGTTGATCGAAGCACCGACGCTCGCGTTGTGGGGCGAGGCGTTCTATGCGGTGGGCCAGATG
>NZ_JAWRXS010000908.1:0-235 GCF_046534915.1 Burkholderia sp. SIMBA_051
GGTACGCGCGCGCGTGCGCTTCTCGACGCGATCGGGCGACTGGAAATACGACAGCAGCCCCGTCAGCAGCAGCATCGCCATCACGAGCCGCGACGCGGGACCGTACAGCAGGAACAGCCAGATATTGTGATGCGCCATCCCGGTGAACAGGCCGTGCAGCGCGTAGATCATCGCGAAGCCGAGAAAGCCGAGCGTGAGCCAGCGCAGCAACGGCTCGCCGGAGGAGCGGTAGCAG
>NZ_JAWRXS010000909.1:0-235 GCF_046534915.1 Burkholderia sp. SIMBA_051
GGCGCGAACGTGTCGATGGGCGACGACTGGATCGAGGTGCGCGGCATCGGCCACGATCACGGCAAGCTCGATCCGATCGACATGGATTTCAACCTGATTCCGGACGCCGCGATGACGATCGCGGTCGCGGCGCTCTTTGCGAGCGGCACGAGCACGCTGCGCAACATCGCGAGCTGGCGCGTGAAGGAAACCGACCGCATCGCGGCGATGGCGACCGAATTGCGCAAGCTCGGCG
>NZ_JAWRXS010000114.1:0-333 GCF_046534915.1 Burkholderia sp. SIMBA_051
GCCTGCGTCGACACCTGCCACGAGATCACGCGCCGCATCGGCCGCTTCCTGCATCGCGAAGGCACGCAGGGCCATGACCTGTTCCTGTCGCCGGTGCTGGCGCAGTTGCCGGCGCCGCTCGGCCGCTATGCGATGGACAACGCCGACTACCTGGCCTACCGTCTGGGCAAGAAGGGCGTGATCGGCTATTCGCCGTTCGCGCCGCTGGCCAACCTGACCGGCATGCCCGCCATTTCGATTCCGTTCGGCCTGTCGGCCGACGGGCTGCCGATCGGTATCCAGGTCATGGGCCCGCTGGGCAGCGAGGCCTGGCTGCTGGAACTGGCCGCCCAG
>NZ_JAWRXS010000910.1:0-235 GCF_046534915.1 Burkholderia sp. SIMBA_051
GTCGTCTTGACGACGTGAGAGAGATCGCTGCCGGCTTCTTCCAGCAATTGCTTGAGGTTCTTCATCGCCTGCTCGGCTTGCGCGCGCGGATCGCCGAGTCCGACGAGGCGCCCTTCGAAATCCGTGCCGACCTGGCCGCGCACATAGACGGTGTTGCCGGCGCGCACAGCCTGGCAAAGATCGTTATCGAGCGTCTGGTTCGGATACGTGTCCTTCGTGTTGAACATGCGGATAC
>NZ_JAWRXS010000911.1:0-235 GCF_046534915.1 Burkholderia sp. SIMBA_051
CCATGACGCTGCGAGCTTGAATCGCACCCAATGGACTACGCGCAACTTCGCTCGCTGTTGGCTCCGCTCATCATGGCGTTAAAAGACGCGGGCACGCATACCATGCTGCCGACGCTTTGCGAGGAATTGGGGTTGCCCCTGCCCGCCACTGACGGCTCCAAGCGTGACCGCATGACCTTCAGCTTCGAGGCGGCCGCCGACGCTGATCTGCCTGCGGTTGCACGCAAGCTGTTGG
>NZ_JAWRXS010000912.1:0-235 GCF_046534915.1 Burkholderia sp. SIMBA_051
GCTTCGCTGTAAGGCGATTGGTGCTGATCGCATGATCACGCTGACGTATCGCGAGAATATGCAGGACAAGGCGCGTGCAAAGCGAGATTTCGATCGTTTTCGTCGACGGGTGTCCCGAGTGGCCGACTTTCACTACGTTGCCGTGCTTGAGCGTCAGGAGCGTGGTGCGTGGCATGTGCACATCGCGGTGAAGGGGCGGCAAAATTATCGGGTGTTGCGACGAATTTGGTTAAGC
>NZ_JAWRXS010000019.1:0-66326 GCF_046534915.1 Burkholderia sp. SIMBA_051
ACAACTTTCTGAACTGCTTCGTTGCGACGGCGAGGGGTTCAACTTCGTGTGCGCCGGGGTTCCTACAGCAACCCTCGACAGCACCGCTTCCCTTCCTCCCGCGCCGTGTTTCCGTTAGCGCGAAAGAGGCGTGATTCTAAGCACCCGCCCCCGCCGACGCAACCCCTTTTGTGAAAATATTTTGAAAAAGCCCCCGGACGCTGCCGCGCACGGGGGCTGGGGGCTCTACGGACTACGCACCACCCGACCCTGAAGCAGCTGGCGGCTGGTCGCACTCCCTCTCTCTCTATATATATGTACTGGGCGATTTCACTTGCCGCCAACCGCGGCGTGCAGTTGCTCCATCGGCACCGCGTCGGCCATTGCCGTATAGCCGGCGTCGCTCGGGTGAATGCCGTCACCGCTGTCGTATCGGCGCAGCAGCACGCTCGGGCGCGCCGGGTCGCGCAGCACCGCGTCGAAGTCGACCACACCGTCGAACCCGCCGCCGCTCCGAATCCACCGGTTCACCTCGAGCCGGATCGCCTCGCGCCCGGCCGGCAATGCCGCAGGCGTAAGCGTTGCACCGAATACCTTCACGCCCTGGCGGTGCGCGGCCTCGATCAACCGGCGGTAGCCGTCGATCAACGATGCGGCCGTGACCTGCGTATGCGGGCTGTCACAATCGAGCCCCGCCCGCGGCGGCATCGCCGCGAAGTTGATGTCGTTGATGCCGATCAGCACGATCGCCGCCTTCACCCCCGCGCGCGAAAGCGCATCGCGCTCGAACCGCGACGCGAGCGACGTGCCGTAGCACGCCGAATCGCTGAGCAACCGGTTGCCGCTGATCCCGAGATTCACCACGCCGAGCGTATTCGAACCTGCCGCGGTCAGCCGAAGCGTCAGCGCATCCGGCCAGCGACGGTTGCGGTTCAGGCTCGAGCGCAGCCCGTCGGTGATCGAATCCCCGATCGCCGCGACACTCGCCCGCGCGGCTCCGGCCTCGACGGCCAATTCGGTCACCCACGCATATTGGGTAAAGCGCGTGCGGAATGCGCCGGCACCCGGGTCGTTCACGTGATCGCCCGGCGCCGATACGTAATTGAATTGGTTCGACACGCGGTGCCAGGCGGTCATCCGCTGGTTCGCCCCCATCCGCAGGCTGATCGCATACGGCCGCCCGGCTGTCACGTCGATCGCCACCGGGTCGCTTTCGAGCTCCTGGCCCGACGCGAGCGTCACCGATGCCTTGCCGCCGAAGCGCACGGCCGTGCTCGCCCCATCGGCAAGCGTCGCGCCGTCACCCGCGCGCGCAAGACCTGCGGCGTCGATCACCAGCGGCGCGCGACCGTATGCATTGCTCACGCGAATCCGCGCGGCATGTCCCGATACGGTCGGATAGACGATCTGCCGAACGGTCCGCCCGGCCACGTCGGGCGCACGATAGAGCGGCGGCGGCGCAGCCAGGTCGGGAATCGGCTGCAAGGCAGTCGCCCACGCGGCGACCCAACCGGCCTGGGCCGAGGCCGAGGCCGCGAGCGGCGACAGGAACATGGACGCGCCCAGCACGGTCGCGACGAAACTGCTTCGAAATGACATCGGCGAAATCCTCATCGGAAAGCGGGCATTGTGCCGCAGAAGCCGCCGATCTCACGCGCCGAACCGCCTTCCCGTGCAGCGATCGAGCCCCGACGCCTCTCGTTTACCCCAGTCTTGCCGCAAATGCACAAGAAATTTATTAACCGACCGGTCGGTTGGTTTATACTTCGCACACATTCAACCGGACGGGAATCTCCGCCATGTACACGCAATCCCTCGACATCCCCGGCAACGTCGCGCCGCTCGACGCCGCAGCCGAGTCGCCCGAGCAAGCGCGGTTCGACGCGGTCATGGCCGCGGACGGCAAGATCGAACCGCAGGACTGGATGCCGGACGCCTATCGCAAGACGCTGGTCCGCCAGATCTCGCAGCATGCGCACTCGGAAGTGGTCGGCATGCTGCCGGAAGGCAACTGGATCTCGCGCGCGCCGAGCCTGAAGCGCAAGGCGATCCTGCTCGCGAAAGTCCAGGACGAAGCCGGCCACGGCCTCTATCTATATAGCGCGGCCGAAACGCTCGGCGTATCGCGCGATGCGCTGATCGACGCGCTGCACGCCGGCAAGGCGAAATACTCGAGCATCTTCAACTACCCGACGCCGACCTGGGCCGACGTCGGCGTGATCGGCTGGCTCGTCGACGGCGCCGCGATCATGAACCAGATTCCGCTGTGCCGCTGCACGTACGGCCCGTACGCGCGCGCGATGATCCGCGTGTGCAAGGAAGAGTCGTTCCACCAGCGCCAGGGTTTCGATGCGCTGCTGTCGATGATGAAGGGCACCGACGCGCAGCGCGCGATGGTCCAGCAGGCCGTGAACCGCTGGTGGTGGCCGGTGCTGATGATGTTCGGCCCGAGCGACGCCGACTCGGTCCACAGCAGCCAGTCCGCGAAATGGGGCATCAAGCGGATCTCGAACGACGATCTGCGGCAGAAGTTCGTCGACGCGACGGTCGACCAGGCGAAGGTACTCGGCGTGACGCTGCCCGACCCCGACCTGAAATGGAACGAGACGCGCGGCCACCACGACTACGGCACGATCGACTGGGATGAATTCTGGCGCGTCGTCAACGGCGACGGCCCTTGCAACAAGGAACGCCTCGCGACCCGCGTGAAGGCGCACGACGACGGCGCGTGGGTACGCGAAGCCGCGCTCGCGCACGAAGCGAAGCGCCGAGTCCGCGCCGAACAGCACGCCGCCTGAGCGGCAACCCTCGAATACAGGATTCAGGAGAGAGTGATGAACAAGGAATGGCCGATCTGGGAAGTGTTCGTGCGCAGCAAGCAGGGGCTCGACCACAAGCATTGCGGCAGCCTGCACGCGGCCGACGCGTCGATGGCGCTGCGCATGGCGCGCGACGTCTACACGCGCCGCCAGGAAGGCGTGAGCATCTGGGTGGTGCCGTCGTCGGCGATCACCGCGTCGGATCCGGCCGAGAAGGCCGAGCTGTTCGAACCGGCGGGCGACAAGATCTACCGTCACCCGACGTTCTACACGCTGCCCGACGAAGTCAACCACATGTAACGCCCGCGCCATGACGATCACGCCCGAACACCTCTCCTACGTGCTGCGCCTTGCGGACAATGCGCTGATCCTCGGTCAGCGCAACGCCGAATGGTGCGGCCACGGCCCGATCCTCGAGGAAGACATCGCGCTCACCAACATGAGCCTCGACCTCATCGGCCAGGCCCGCATGCTGTATACGCACGCAGCCGAACTCGAGCGCCAGCTCAACGGCGCGGCGAAGACGGAAGACGATTACGCGTACTTCCGCACCGAGCGCGAATTCGCGAACTTCACGCTCGCCGAGCTGCCGCACTACGGCCCGATCGCCGGCACCGCGCACGCCGACAAGGACTACGCGGTGACGATCGTGCGCAACTTCCTCTACGCAACGCTGATGCTGCACGTGTGGACGGCGCTCGAAACGTCGACGGACGCGCACCTCGCCGCGATCGCCGCGAAATCGGTGAAGGAGACCCGCTATCACGTGCAGCACGCGCGCGAATGGCTGGTGCGCCTCGGCGACGGCACCGACGAATCGCATCGCCGCGCGCAGGCCGCGCTCGATTACCTGATTCCGTACACGCGCGAATTCTTCGCGGCCGACGCGATCGACGACGCGGTCGCCGCACTGGGCATCGCCCCGGCACCGGCCGCGCTCGAAGCCGCGTGGCGCGCGGACGTGGACGATGCGCTCGCGGAGGCGACGCTCACCCTGCCGGCACCCGTCCAGCATGTGACGACCGGCAAGCAGGGCGAGCATTCCGAGCACATGGGCTATCTGCTCGCGGAAATGCAGAGCCTCGCGCGCCAGCACCCCGGCGCGAGCTGGTAACCGGCCGACCCAACGGAGCCCGACGATGTCCGTCCAGACCGCCACACCCGCCGACGCCACGCCCGCCGCGCATCGCCACGATCCGTTGCTCGCGCGTGCGTGGGATGTGCTCGAAGCAGTGCCCGATCCCGAAATCCCGGTTGTGTCGATCCGCGAGCTCGGCATCCTGCGCGACGTCCGTCGCGCGGACGACGGCCTGCTCGAAGTCGTGATCACGCCGACCTACTCCGGCTGTCCGGCCATGTCGCAGATCGCCGAGGACATCGCCGCCGCGCTGCAGGCCGCCGACCTGCCGCCGCACCGGATCGAGACGGTGCTCGCGCCCGCGTGGACGACCGACTGGATCACGCAGGAAGCGCGCGAGAAGCTGCGCGCCTACGGCATCGCGCCGCCCGTCGGTCAGTGCGGCAGCGCCGCGCCACGGGAAACCGTCGTGCGTTTCGTGCCGCGGCCGGTCGCGGCGCCCGTTTGCCCGCGCTGCGGCTCCGCGCGCACCGAGCGTCTCGCGCAATTCGCGTCCACGGCCTGCAAGGCGCTGTATCGCTGCGTCGACTGCCGCGAACCCTTCGACTACTTCAAACCCTATTGATCATGGCGACTCCGCAATTTCACCCGCTGCGTATCCGCGACGTGCGCCCCGAGACCGCCGACGCCGTTACCGTCTCCTTCGACGTGCCGCCGGAGCTGCGCGACGCGTTCCGCTTCACGCAGGGCCAGTTCGTCACGCTGAAGACCCATATCGACGGCGAGGAAACGCGCCGCTCGTACTCGATCTGTGTCGGCACGACCGACTATGACCGCGACGGCGAACTGCGCATCGGCATCAAGCGCGTGCGCGGCGGCCGTTTCTCGAATTTCGCGTTCGACACGCTGAAGCCCGGCCACACGATCGACGTGATGACGCCGGACGGCCGCTTCTTCACGCACCTGAACGCCGATCACGGCAAGCAGTACGTCGCGTTCTCCGGTGGCTCGGGCATCACGCCGGTGCTCGCGATCGTGAAGACGACGCTCGAACTCGAACCGCGCAGCACGTTCACGCTGATCTACGGCAACCGCAGCGTCGACGCGATCATGTTCGCGGAGGAGCTCGAAGACCTGAAGAACCGCTACATGGACCGCTTCGTCCTGTATCACGTACTGTCGGACGACCAGCAGGACGTCGAGCTGTTCAATGGCGTCCTCGACCAGGCGAAATGCGCGGAATTCCTCGCCACGCTGATGCCCGCCGACGCGATCGACGAAGCGTTCATCTGCGGCCCCGCGCCGATGATGGACGCAGCCGAAGCCGCGCTGAAAGCAGCCGGCGTGCCGCAGGCGAAGGTGCATGTCGAACGCTTCGGCACGCCGCTGCCGCAGGCCGGCGCCCCCGTCGTCGAGATCACCGACACGACGCCTGCCGCGGACCTCGAAATCGTGCTCGACGGCAAGAAGCGCAAGCTGCGTCTGCCGCACGAAGGCGTGAGCCTGCTCGACGTCGGCCTGCGCGCGGGCCTCGCGCTGCCCTACGCGTGCAAGGGCGGCGTGTGCTGCACGTGCCGGGCGAAGGTGGTCGAAGGCGAAGTGCGGATGGAAAAGAACTACACGCTCGAGGAACACGAAGTGAAGGACGGCTTCGTGCTCACGTGCCAGTGCCACCCGATCAGCGACAAGGTCGTCGTAAGCTTCGACGAGCGTTGAGCGGCGTCGGACCGGCGCGGCGTGCCGGTTTCTCGTCGTCACACATCTCGCTTACACTAGGGGCCGCCGGCCGGCTGGACGTCATCGCGTCCGCCCGTCCGGCGGTTTTCTTTTGTTCGATGACAGGCCGATGAGTACCATTCACGTGATTCAGGGCGGCACCGCCGCCGCGTCGCTACGCGAGGCGCTCGCGCAAGCCGGACGCGACGAGCGCGTCGTCGGATTGCTCGACGATCTCGCGGTCGGGCCGCTGAAGGGCGCCGACGAGACGCCCGACACGCGCGCCGCCTTCTGGCAGCGCGTGCTCGGCGATCAGATTCCCGACTGGAATGCGGAAATCCAGGGCGAGTTCGCCCGCCTCGACCAGCTCGCGATGGACACCGGCCAGGTGGTCGTGTGGCACGCGCCGAGCGTCGGCGACAAACTGCTGCTGCGCCGCGTCGCCTATCACCTGCGCAACGTGCCGCAGCGCCTGAACGAGGTGCGGCTGTCGGCCGCCGACCTCGACGCATCGCAGCGCGCAGCACTGACCCGCACCGACCAGGCCTGTTCGACCGGGATGTTCTCGCCGGCGGCGCTCGCCCGCAAACGGCCGATGGCCGCGCCGGTCTCGGTGCTGCGCATCGGCCGCCTCGCGCTCGAATGGCAGGAGGCCAAGCACCTGAATGCCGAGTTGCGCTACTGGGTGAGCAACACGATCAAGAGCGGCCAGTACGCCGACCTCGACGCGCTGATCGCCGCGCATGCGGAACCCGGCTGGCAACCCGCACGGCGCGTGGTCGGCGGCATCATGGCCGGCGCCGACCGCGGCGGGCTGTTCGTCAGCGACTCGATCGCCTGGTGGCGCTGCCGCGAGCTCGCGGCAGCCGGCCGGCTCGAGCTGCAGGACGACGCGCCGGCCGCCCTCTCTTTCACGCAGGTACGCGCGCCCGCCGCGCCCCGCTAACGCTACTCTTTCGCATTCCACCATGGCCCGTACCCGAGCGCCCGACCACGAATCCCAGCGCGAGCAGATCCTCGATCTCGCCGCCGAGAAATTCGCGCAAACGAGCTATCCGAGCACGTCGATGTCCGATCTCGCGACCGCGAGCGGCACGTCGAAGGCGCGTCTCTATCACTATTACGAGAGCAAGGAAGCAATCCTGTTCGACCTGCTCGACCGCTACACGAAACGGTTGATGCTGATCATCGCCGAGGTCGAAGGCGCGAGCCAGCGGCGCGGCCTCAGCGAGCGCGACGCGTTCGCCGAACTGGTGCGGGCGTTCCTCGCCGAGTACGAGACGTCGCACAGCCGCCACGTCGCGCTGCTCAACGACGTGAAGTATCTGGAGGATGCGCAGCGCGAAATCGTGCTGGATCGCCAGCGCGACATCGTCGCGGCCTTCGCGCGCCAGCTCGCGCGCGCCTATCCGGACCGGATCTCCAAGGAAAACCAGACGTCGGTCACGATGATGGTGTTCGGGATGATCAACTGGACGTTCACGTGGCTCAAGCCGGGCGGGCGCCTCGGCTACCGCGACTTCGCCGAACAGGTGATCGACCTGATGGAGCGGGGGCTGTCGGCCGGCGCGTGATTGCCGCAGAGCAGCATGCGTTGCGTGGCGGGCACACTGCGGCAGCCCGCCGCGCATTTCATATGATGAATTTTTAATCCGTTAAAAATCAAATAGATAGCAAATGAACTAAGCGGATTTAGAATTTCCCCTCAGCACAAATAACGTCAAATACGGGTTTTCCCCAACCCCGCTCGGGTAAAATGCTGTTGCGTCGCACAACACACATGTGCAGCACCACACTGAGGAACCCACGATGAACACGCAATCCAACCGCCGTGCCGATGCCGTCGGCCACGCCGGTACTGCGCCGGTTCTCGTCAGGGAACTGGCTTCCAAAGACCGTGAGCGCATGCTCACCCACTTTCTCTCGCTCGACGAAGAGGACCGCCTGCTGCGCTTCGGCCAGATGGTGCCCGACCACGTGATCGAGAACTATGTCCGCACGCTCGACTTCGGGCGCGACACCGTGTTCGGCGTGTTCGACCATGCGCTCGAATTGATCGGCGTCGGCCACCTGGCGTACCTGCCGGTCGAAGGCGACAAGCGCACGGCCGAATTCGGCGTGTCGGTGCTCGAAAGCGCCCGCGGCCGCGGCGTCGGCTCGAAGCTGTTCGAGCGCGCGGCGATCCGCAGCCGCAACACCCGCGTGACGATGTTGTACATGCATTGCCTGTCGCGCAACGCGACGATGATGCACATCGCGAAGAAGTCCGGCATGCGGATCGAATACGCGTACGGCGAAGCCGATGCGTACCTGTCGCTGCCGCCGGCCGACCACTCGACGATCCTCGCCGAGATGCTGCAGGAACAGGCCGCGGTGTTCGACTATGCGCTCAAGCGCCAGGCGCACCGCACGTCGAAATTCATCGAATCGCTGATGCCCGCCACGCTGACGGCGTGACATCGGCCGACCGGGCTGCCCCGCGGGGCGCCCGGCCCTTCTTCCTTGCCCCTTCCTCGCCGCGCGCTAGCGTACCGACCGGATCGGCAACGCCGTCGTCTCCTTGAAGCACTCGAGCGAGAAACTCGTCTTCACGTCGATCACCGACGGGTGGTGCAGCAAATGCTCCTGCACGAAGCGGGAGAAGTGCGCCATGTCCTCGACCTGCACGCGCAGCAGGTAATCCATGTCGCCCGTCATCGCATGACACGCGACCACTTCCGGCCAGGTCTGCACGGCCGCGCGGAACAGTTCCGCGTGGGTCGCGCCCGCGCGCGCCGACGTCTCGTCGGCACGGACCGGCGCCAGGCCGCCGCGCTTCTCGAGTCGCACACTCACATAGGCGAGCAGGTCGAGCCCGAGCTTCTGCGGATCGAGCAGCGCGACGTAGCCGGTGATCACGCCGATCTCCTCGAGCCGCCGGATCCGCCGCAGGCACGGGCTCGGCGACAGGTTCACGCGCTCGGCGATCTCCTGGTTCGACAGGCGGCCGTTCTCCTGAAGAATCGCGAGAATCCGCCGGTCGATGGCATCCAATTCGGCCTGCGCCATTTTCTGCCCTCCGATGATTATTTCGAGACTTGAAATTGCGTCATCGTAGGCACGGACAATTAAGTTCGCAAGTTTACGCTCGCCCCTGCCCGCTACACTTTGTCGCATGGAGCGATGCGTGGCGCGCGCCGCGGCACGCATCGCCTTCGACTTGAAACCGGCCGGGTTCCCCACCTCGCCCCGGCCGCTCGCACAGCACACAGGAGACACGGCATGCAGATCCCCAACTGGGAGAACCCCGTCGGCACCGACGGCTTCGAATTCATCGAATACACCGCACCGGATCCGAAAGCGCTCGGACAGCTGTTCGAGCGGATGGGTTTCACCGCGATCGCACGCCATCGCCACAAGGACGTGACGGTCTACCGCCAGGGCGACATCAACTTCATCATCAACGCCGAACCCGATTCGTTCGCACAACGCTTCGCGCGCCTGCACGGCCCGTCGATCTGCGCGATCGCGTTCCGCGTGCAGGACGCCGCGAAGGCGTACAAGCACGCGCTCGACCTCGGCGCGTGGGGCTTCGACAACAAGACGGGCCCGATGGAGCTGAACATCCCGGCGATCAAGGGCATCGGCGATTCGCTGATCTATTTCGTCGACCGCTGGCGCGGCAAGAACGGCGCGCAGCCCGGTGCGATCGGCGACATCAGCATCTATGACGTCGACTTCGAGCCGATCGCCGGCGCGAACCCGAACCCGGTCGGCCACGGCCTCACCTACATCGACCACCTGACACACAACGTGCATCGCGGCCGCATGCAGGAATGGGCCGAGTTCTACGAGCGCCTGTTCAACTTCCGCGAAGTGCGCTACTTCGACATCGAAGGCAAGGTGACGGGCGTGAAGTCGAAGGCGATGACGTCGCCGTGCGGCAAGATCCGGATCCCGATCAACGAGGAAGGCTCGGACACGGCCGGCCAGATCCAGGAATACCTCGACGCGTATCACGGCGAAGGCATCCAGCACATCGCGCTCGGCACGAACGACATCTACGGCGCGGTCGACGGCCTGCGCGGCAAGGAAGTGAAGCTGCTCGACACGATCGACACCTATTACGAGCTGGTCGACCGCCGCGTGCCGAACCACGGCGAATCGCTCGACGAGCTGAAGAAGCGCAAGATCCTGATCGACGGCGCCCGCGACGACCTGCTGCTGCAGATCTTCACCGAGAACCAGATCGGCCCGATCTTCTTCGAGATCATCCAGCGCAAGGGCAACCAGGGCTTCGGCGAAGGCAACTTCAAGGCGCTGTTCGAATCGATCGAGCTCGACCAGATCCGCCGCGGCGTGGTCCAGGACAAGGCCTGACGCTCACGGCCGCGCGCACATCGGCGGCACAAGAAAAAAGGGCGGGAATCTTGCGATTCCCGCCCTTTCGTCGTTCTGCGCGTGTCGGCGCGGCCCGGCGGCCGCGCGAACGGATCAACGCACGTTCGCCTTCGCTGCGATGGCGCGCTCGGCCGGCTGCGCGGCGGCGTCCTGCGCCGGCGCGATCTGACGCATCTGCGCGCCGGCTGCCGCCAGTGCGCTCGCGCCGCGCGCGTGCACCGGGCCGGTCATCGCGAAAAACGCCGCGGACACGATCAGGAAACTCTGGATATGACGTGTGTTCATTGCACCTCCTTAAAAACTGCCGGCGCCTCCCCGGTTGCGTCGAAACGGGCCGACGCGACCGGGCACCTCCGGCAGGCCGACAAGATTAACGGCATTTGTACGAAGATGGGGCCGGCTTTACATGCTTTTACATGATGTAACGCATGGCGGCACGCCGTTTTGTCGACGCGCGGTGGCCGACCGGCCGGTGGGCGACGGGTTTATCCCAGTGCTACCATCGCTTAAAACCGGCCAATATGCCGGCCACTGCCGAGACGTTCACAAGACGTCGACGCACTTGAAGCTTTGGTGATCCCAAACTGGGTGGAGGAGACTGTTCAATGAATGCCCCGCTAGACGCAGACCAACGCGCTTCGCTCGAAGCCGCGCTGAAGTCCGTCACGCTCGACGACAAATACACGCTCGAACGCGGCCGCGCGTACATGAGCGGCATCCAGGCGCTCGTGCGCCTGCCGATGCTCCAGCAGGAACGCGACCGCGCCGCCGGCCTCAACACGGCCGGCTTCATCTCCGGTTATCGCGGTTCGCCGCTCGGCGGCCTCGACCTCTCGCTGTGGAAGGCCAAGCAGCACCTCGCCTCCCACCAGATCGTCTTCCAGCCCGGTCTCAACGAAGATCTCGCCGCCACCGCCGTGTGGGGGTCGCAGCAGGTGAACCTGTACCCCGGCGCGAAGTACGACGGCGTGTTCGGCATGTGGTACGGCAAGGGCCCGGGCGTCGACCGCACCGGCGACGTCTTCAAGCACGCGAACTCGGCCGGCTCGTCGCCGCACGGCGGCGTGCTGGTGCTCGCCGGCGACGACCACGCGGCGAAATCGTCGACGCTCGCGCACCAGTCCGAACACATCTTCAAGGCCTGCGGGCTGCCGGTGCTGTTCCCGTCCAACGTGCAGGAATATCTCGACTTCGGCCTGCACGGCTGGGCGATGAGCCGCTACTCGGGCCTGTGGGTCGCGCTCAAGTGCGTGACCGACGTGGTCGAATCGTCGGCGTCGGTCGACATCGACCCGCATCGCACCGAGATCGTGCTGCCGACCGACTTCATCCTGCCGGAAGGCGGCCTGAACATCCGCTGGCCCGACCCGCCGCTCGTGCAGGAAGCGCGGCTGCTGGACTACAAGTGGTACGCGGCGCTCGCCTATGTGCGCGCGAACAAGCTCGACCGGATCGAGATCGACTCGCCCACCGCGCGCTTCGGGATCATGACGGGCGGCAAGGCGTACCTCGACGTGCGCCAGGCGCTGAGCGACCTCGGCCTCGACGACGAAACCTGCGCCCGGATCGGCATCCGCCTCTACAAGGTCGGCTGCGTGTGGCCGCTCGAGGCGCAAGGCGCGCAGGCCTTCGCGCGCGGCCTCGACGAAATCCTCGTCGTCGAGGAAAAGCGCCAGATCCTCGAATACGCGATCAAGGAAGAGCTGTACAACTGGCCCGATGCGCAGCGCCCGCGCGTATTCGGCAAGTTCGACGAGAAGGACGGCGCCGGCGGCGAATGGTCGGTGCCGATGGGCAACTGGCTGCTGCCCGCGCACTACGAACTGTCGCCCGCGATCATCGCGAAAGCGATCGCGACGCGCCTCGAGAAGTTCGAGCTGCCGTCCGACGTGCGCGCGCGCATCGCCGCGCGGCTCGCGGTGATCAACGCGAAGGAAATGGCGCTCGCGAAACCGCACGTGCAGACCGAGCGCAAGCCGTGGTTCTGCTCGGGCTGCCCGCACAACACGTCGACCAACGTGCCGGAAGGCTCGCGCGCGATCGCCGGGATCGGCTGCCACTACATGACGGTGTGGATGGACCGCAGCACGAGCACCTTCAGCCAGATGGGCGGCGAAGGCGTGCCGTGGATCGGCCAGGCGCCGTTCACCGACGAAAAGCACGTGTTCGCGAACCTCGGCGACGGCACCTATTTCCACTCGGGCCTGCTGGCGGTGCGCGCGGCGATCTCGTCGAAGGCGAACATCACCTACAAGATCCTCTACAACGACGCCGTCGCAATGACGGGCGGCCAGCCGGTCGACGGCGTGCTGACGGTGCCGCAGATCACGCACCAGCTCGCGTCCGAAGGCGCGAAGAAGATCGTGATCGTCACCGACGAGCCGGAAAAGTACGACGACCAGAAGGCGCTGCTCGCGCCGGGCGTGACGATCCATCACCGCGACCAGCTCGACGACGTGCAGCGCGAGTTGCGCGAGATCGCCGGCACGACGATCCTGATCTACGACCAGACCTGCGCGACGGAGAAGCGCCGCCGCCGCAAGCGCGGCACGTATCCGGATCCGGCGAAGCGCGTCGTGATCAACGACGCTGTGTGCGAAGGCTGCGGCGACTGCTCGGTGAAGTCGAACTGCCTGTCGGTCGAGCCGCTCGACACCGAATTCGGCACAAAGCGCCAGATCAACCAGTCGAGCTGCAACAAGGACTTCTCGTGCCTGAAGGGCTTCTGCCCGAGCTTCGTCACGGTCGAGGGCGGCCAGTTGAAGAAGCCGAAGGCCGTGTCGGTCGACGGCGGCGCGCTGCCGCCGATTCCGGAGCCGGCGCTGCCGGCGATCGATCGAGCCTACGGCGTGCTCGTCACGGGCGTCGGCGGCACGGGCGTCGTCACGATCGGCGCGCTGCTCGGCATGGCCGCGCACCTGGAGAACAAGGGCGTGACCGTGCTCGACGTCACGGGCCTCGCGCAGAAGGGCGGCGCCGTGATGAGCCACGTGCAGATCTCGCACGCGCCGACCGACATCCACGCGACGCGGATCGCGATGGGCGAAGCCGACCTCGTGATCGGCTGCGACGCGATCGTCACGGCCGGCGACGAATGCACGTCGCGGATGCGGCACGACACGACGCGCGTGGTCGTCAACAGCGCGCAGACGCCCACCGCCGAGTTCATCAAGAACCCGAACTGGGCGTTCCCGGGCGTGTCCGCCGAAAACGACATCCGCGCGGCGGCCGGCTCGGCCGTCGACTTCATCGACGCGAACCGCTTCGCGGTCGCGCTGCTCGGCGACGCGATCTACACGAATCCGTTCGTGCTCGGCTACGCGTGGCAGAAAGGCTGGCTACCGCTTACGCTCGCGTCGCTCGAACGCGCGATCGAGCTGAACGCGGTGTCGGTCGAGAAGAACCGGGCGGCGTTCGACTGGGGTCGCCGCGCCGCGCACGACCTCGCGAGCGTGAAGCAGGCCGCGGCCGGCGACGCGCGCCCCGTGCAGGGCGCGACGGTGATCGCACTGCACACGAAGAAGGCGGTCGATGCCTTGATCGCGAAGCGCGTGGAGTTCCTCACCGCGTACCAGAACGCCGCGTACGCATCGCGCTATGCCGCCTTCGTCGACCGGGTGCGGGCTGCCGAACGCGCGCTGGCGGACGGCGACGCCGTGCAGGAGCCGCTGACCGAAGCGGTCGCCCGCAATCTGTTCAAGCTGATGGCGTACAAGGACGAATACGAGGTCGCGCGGCTGCAGTCCGATCCCGCGTTCCTCGCGCGCCTGTCATCGCAGTTCGAAGGCGACTGGAAGCTGAAATTCCACCTCGCGCCGCCGCTGTTCGCGAAGACGGACGCACACGGCCATCTCGTGAAGAAGGCGTACGGCCCGTGGATGATGTCCGCGTTCCGGCTGCTCGCGAAGGCGAAGTTTCTGCGCGGCACGGGGCTCGACCCGTTCGGCCGCACCGAGGAGCGCCGCACCGAGCGCGCACTGATCGGCGAGTACGAAGCGCTGATCGGCGAAGTGCTCGGTAAGCTCAACGCGGCCAACCGCCCGCTCGCGCTCGAGCTCGCGGCGCTGCCGGACGGCATTCGCGGCTACGGCCACGTGAAGGAGAACAACCTGCGTGCGGTGCGCCAGAAGTGGAACACGCTGCTCGCGCAGTGGCGTTCGCCGACGGCCGGGCAGACGAGCCAGCAGGTCGCGTAACGGTGCGCGGCGGGCGTTCGCGGTCGGGTCGCCCGCCCCATGCGGCACGCTGGACACAAAAAAACGCCACGGAACGCGGGTTCCGTGGCGTTTTTCATGGCGCCGCGCGTGATGCACGGCCCACGCGGGCGCGAACTTACTTCGTGTTCGCGTTCGCGGCGGCAACCGCCGTCATGTTGATGATCCGGCGCACGGTCGCGGCCGGCGTCAGGATGTGGACCGGCTTCGCCGCGCCGAGCAGGAACGGGCCGACCGTCACGCCTTCGCCGCCGACCATCTTCAGCAGGTTGTACGCGATGTTCGCCGCTTCGACGTTCGGCATGATCAGCAGGTTCGCTTCGCCCGACAGCGTCGTGCCCGGGAACGCGGCCTTGCGGACCGCTTCGGACAGCGCCGCGTCGCCGTGCATTTCGCCGTCGACTTCGAGGTTCGGTGCGCGCTCGCTGATCAGCTTGCGGGCTTCCGCCATCCGGCGCGACGACGACGACGGCGCGCTGCCGAAGTTCGAGTTCGACAGCAGCGCGGCCTTCGGCGTGATGCCGAAGCGCTCGATCTCGGCGGCAGCCTGGATCGTCATGTCGGCGAGCTGTTCCGCGCTCGGCACTTCGTTCACGTACGTGTCGCACATGAACAGGTTGCGGCCCGGCAGCATCAGCAGGTTCATCGCCGCGTAGTGCTCGGCGCCGTTCGCACGGCCCAGCACCTGCTCGATGAACTTCAAGTGCGTGTGGTACGTGTCGATCATCCCGCAGATCATCCCGTCCGCATCGCCCAGGTGCACGAGCATCGCGCCGATCAGCGTGTTGAACTTGCGCAGCGCGGCCTTCGCGACTTCCGGCGTGACGCCGTCGCGCGCGCCGATCTCGTGGTACGCCTGCCAGTAGCGGTGGTAGCGCGTGTCGTCTTCCGGATTCACGATCTCGAAATCGACGCCGGCTTTCAGCTTCGAGCCGATCTTCTGCAGGCGCATCTCGACGACCGACGGACGGCCGATGATGATCGGCTTCGCGATCTTTTCCAGCAGCACGAACTGCGCGGCGCGCAGCACGCGCTCGTCCTCGCCCTCCGCGAACACGATGCGCGCCTGCTTCTGCTTCGCGGTCGCGAACACCGGACGCATCACCATGCCGGTGCGGTAGACGGTCGCGCCGAGTTGCTCGCGGTACGCGTCCATGTCCTGGATCGGGCGCGTGGCGACGCCCGAATCCATCGCGGCTTGCGCGACGGCCGGCGCGATCTTGATGATCAGGCGCGGGTCGAACGGCTTCGGAATCAGGTATTCCGGCCCGAATTCGAGCGAGTGGCCTTCGTACGCCTTCGCGACTTCCTCGCTCTGCTCGGTTTCCTGGGCCAATTCGGCGATCGCGCGCACGCACGCGAGCTTCATTTCTTCCGTGATCGTCGTCGCGCCGACGTCGAGCGCGCCGCGGAAGATGAACGGGAAGCACAGCACGTTGTTGACCTGGTTCGGGTAGTCCGAACGGCCGGTCGCGACGATGGCGTCCGGGCGCACCGCCTTCGCGTCTTCCGGGCGGATTTCCGGTTCCGGGTTCGCGAGCGCCAGGATCAGCGGGCGGTCGCCCATCGTCTTGACCATGTCCTGCTTCAGCACGCCCGCGCTCGAGCAGCCGAGGAACACGTCCGCGCCGACGATCGCGTCGGCGAGTGTGCGCGCGTCGGTGGTCGCCGCATAGCGCTGCTTCGACGGATCGAGGTTGCCGCGCCCTTCGTAGATCACGCCCTTCGAATCGGCGACGAGGATGTTCGACTTCGTCAGGCCGAGGTTCACGAGCAGGTCCAGACACGCGATCGCTGCCGCGCCCGCGCCCGAGCACACGAGCTTCACGTCGGCGAGGTTCTTGCCGACGACCTTCAGGCCGTTCAGGATCGCGGCCGACGCGATGATCGCGGTGCCGTGCTGGTCATCGTGGAAGACGGGAATCTTCATGCGCTCGCGCAGCTTCTGCTCGATGTAGAAGCATTCCGGCGCCTTGATGTCCTCGAGGTTGATGCCGCCGAGCGTCGGCTCGAGCATCGCGATCGCCTCGACGAGCTTGTCGGGGTCGGACTCCGACAGTTCGATGTCGAACACGTCGATGCCCGCGAATTTCTTGAACAGGCAGCCCTTGCCTTCCATCACCGGCTTCGCGGCCAGCGGGCCGATGTTGCCGAGGCCGAGCACGGCGGTGCCGTTCGTGATGACGCCGACGAGGTTGCCGCGCGACGTGTACTTCTGCGCGTCGAGCGGATCGGCGTGGATCGCTTCGCACGCAGCGGCGACGCCCGGCGAATAGGCAAGCGACAGATCGAGCTGGTTCGACAGCGGCTTGGTCGGGGTGACCGAAATCTTGCCGGGTTTCGGGTTCAGGTGATAAGCGAGTGCGGCCTGCTTCAGTTGTTCGTCCATGATTGACCTGCGAGAGACATGCGAAATTTTGACGGTTCAGTACACAGCACCTTGAGCCGCGTCTGCCGGGATCGAGGGGATGGTCGACTGCGAGACGGCTCGCGACGCACCGGGTCGGCACGCCACCGAACCTTGGCGGGTGGGCAAGAGGAAGTACAAAGTACTGAACGATTTCTAAGGGTCGCCTAGTGTACACCCCCTAAATGACCTCTGTTGGTGCACCGCGGCATCCCTGGCATCGGCCTCCGCGTGATCGCGCCCCGTTTGTTTCGCCGGTGGTGAGCCGCGCGTCGAACCTGCGCGAGTTCCGCCGAAAACCGGCCCGAATCGGGTAAAATAGCGGGCTACGCGCGCAGCGATGCGATTGGCCCGCCGATCGCACCCCCGCCCCTCCGGCAGGTTCCCCTTGCTGCGCCGCCGGGCCCGCGCCCGCTCTTCGCTCATCACCCAAGGAATGCCCATGACAGGCTACGATCGTCAGTCGATCTCGGATACGACCGCCAAAATCCTGCTCGAAGTGCAGGCGGTGCACTTCAACGCCGAAAAACCGTTCATCTTCACGTCCGGCTGGGCAAGCCCCGTCTACATCGACTGCCGCAAGCTGATCTCGTATCCGCGCGTGCGTCGTGCGCTGATGGAAATGGCGGAAACGACGATCATGCGCGACGTCGGCTTCGAGCAGATCGACTCGGTGGCGGGCGGCGAGACGGCCGGCATCCCGTTCGCGGCATGGCTCGCGGACCGCATGATGGTGCCGATGCAGTACGTGCGCAAAAAGCCGAAGGGTTTCGGCCGCAACGCGCAGATCGAGGGTCATCTGGAAGAAGGCTCGCGCGTGCTGCTGGTGGAAGACCTGACAACCGACAGCCGCAGCAAGATCAACTTCGTCAACGCGCTGCGCACCGCGGGCGCGACGGTGAACCACTGCTTCGTGCTGTTCCACTACAACATCTTCAAGGAAAGCGTGTCGGTCCTGAAGGACATCGACGTCGACCTGCACGCGCTGGCGACCTGGTGGGACGTGCTGCGCGTCGCGAAGGCATCGGGCTACTTCGAGACCAAGACGCTCGACGAAGTCGAGAAGTTCCTGCACGCGCCGGCCGAGTGGTCGGCCGCGCACGGCGGTGCCACGGCCCCGAAGGAATGACGCCGCGCCGGCCCGCAGGCCGGCACCCTGGCTGAAAGAGCCGCTCGCCTGATCGCGAGCGGCTTTTTTTCGTCCGTCGATCCGCATCACGCCGCGCCCGATTGCGGGCAATGGCATGCATCGCTCATCGAACCCTAATGCTAGACTTGATCCATCGCCTCCATCAGCTGCGCAGGCAACGCACAACGCCAACAATGCCGGGAGCATCGATCCGGTTCACGTGACGGGAGAAGCGCCATATGCGTGTGGATCGCCGGATCACTTCGCCTGCGTGCCCGGGTCGTCCGTCTCCGTTCATCGTCGCCGTTCTCTGCGCTGCCGCTTGCATTGCGTTCGCCGCCCCGTCCGCGCGGGCCGAAGGCCCGTTCACCGTGTCGAGCGACGCGCTGACGCCCGGCGGGCGCGTGCCCGCCGCGAACGTGTTCGACCGCGGCGACTGCAAGGGCGAGAACCGCTCGCCGCAGCTCAGCTGGCACAATCCGCCGCCCGGCACGCGCAGCTATGCAATCACGATCTTCGATCCCGATGCGCCGGGGCACGGCTGGTGGCACTGGGCCGTCACCGGCATCCCGGCGAGCGTCACGAGCGTGCCGGCCGATGCGAGCGCGTCGGGCTTCCTGCGGCGCATCGGCGCGAGCGAGGCGCGCAACGACTTCGGGATCGACGGCTACGGCGGCCCGTGCCCGCCGCCCGGCAAGCCGCACCGCTACGTGATCACCGTCCATGCGCTGAAGGGCACCGACCTGCGCGTCGCGCAAGGCCGCCCCGCCCCGATGTTCGAGCACGAGATCGGCACGCTGACGATCGGCACCGCGCGGCTCACGGTCAATTACGGGCAGTAAGTGTCGCGCACGGCCGCAGGGCCCGCGTCGCGATGGCCCGCGTCTGCGAAATCCCGTGCGTGCGACGCACGCTTTTCTCCCGTCATTTCGGCTTGCTAGACTCCGCTGCACCGCTCGCGGCATCCCGCCGTGCATCGGTCGCGCCGCCCGAGTGCGGCGCGTGTCGCGGCAGGCCATCGCGCCTGCCCTTTCGCCCCCTTGCGGAGAACGCTTCATGTCGAACATCGTCATCGTCTATCACAGCGGCTACGGTCACACGCAGAAACTGGCCGAGGCCGTCCATGCGGGCGCGCAGGATGCCGGCGCCACCGCGCGCCTGATCGCCGTCGGCGAACTCGACGACGCAGGCTGGGCCGCGCTCGACGCGGCGGACGCGATCGTCTTCGGCGCGCCGACCTACATGGGCGGCCCGTCCGCGCAGTTCAAGCAATTCGCCGATGCCACGTCGAAACCGTGGTTCACGCAGAAATGGAAGGACAAGATCGCCGCGGGCTTCACGAACTCCGCGACGATGAACGGCGACAAGTTCTCGACGATTCAGTATTTCGTCACGCTGGCGATGCAACATGGGATGGTGTGGGTCGGCACGGGCATGATGCCGGCCAACTCGAAGGCGGCCACGCGCAACGACATCAACTACGTCGGCGGCTTCACGGGCCTGCTCGCGCAGTCGCCGGCGGACGCGACGCCCGACGAGGGCCCTCTGCCCGGCGACCTCGAGACCGCGAAGGCGTTCGGCGCGCGCGTCGCCGACGCGGCGGCCCGCTGGCTGGCCGGCGGCCGCTGAACGCGCCCGGGCGTCCGCGCGCTCGCGCCGTGGGTCGCGGGTTCGCGGTTCGGGGGGCAGCGCGGCGCACGCACGTGAAAGGGACGCAAGACGGCCCGCGGGCCGTCTTTTTTCGCCCCGTGCGGTGCAGGTCCGCCGGATGACGTCTTAAAATGGCGGTTTCAGGGCGCCGCGGCTCCCGTTTCATTCAGCGAGAACGAAATGAGCACCAAAGTTTTTGTCGACGGCCAGGAAGGTACGACGGGCCTCAAGATCTTCGAATACCTGTCGGCGCGCAACGACATCGAGATCCTGCGCATCGAAGAAGCGAAGCGCAAGGACGTCGACGAGCGCCGCCGCCTGATCAACGCGTCGGACGTCACGTTCCTGTGCCTGCCGGACGTCGCGTCGCGCGAATCGGCATCGCTGGTCGAGAACCCGGACACGACGCTGATCGACGCAAGCACCGCGTTCCGCACGAGCGCCGACTGGGCGTACGGCCTGCCGGAGCTGACCCGCGCGCAGCGCGAGAAGATTCGCACGTCGAAGCGCATCGCCGTGCCGGGCTGCCACGCATCTGCTTTCGTGCTCGCGATGCGTCCGCTCGTCGACGCGGGCATCGTCGCGCCGACCTTCGCCGCGCACAGCTACTCGATCACCGGCTACAGCGGCGGCGGCAAGTCGATGATCGCCGAATACGAAAGCGCGGCGCCGGGCGGCAAGCTCGCGAGCCCGCGTCCGTATGCGCTCGCGCTGGCGCACAAGCACCTGCCGGAAATGGCCGCGCACACGGGCCTCGCGCACGCACCGATCTTCACGCCGATCGTCGGGCCGTTCCTGAAGGGCCTTGCCGTGACGACCTACTTCACGCCCGAACAGCTCGCGAAACGCGCGACGCCGCAGGACGTGCAGCGCGTGTTCGCCGAGTACTACGCGGACGAACCGTTCGTGCGCGTCGCGCCGTTCAACGCGGACGCGAATCTCGACAGCGGCTTCTTCGACGTGCAGGCGAACAACGACACGAACCGCGTCGACCTGTTCGTGTTCGGCAACGAAGAGCGCTTCGTCACGGTCGCGCGCCTCGACAACCTGGGCAAGGGCGCATCGGGCGCCGCGATCCAGTGCATGAACCTGAACATCGGCGCCGCCGAGAACGCGGGCCTCAACCGCTGATCCCGCTTGCACGCGATGCAAAGCCGGCCGCTGGCCGGCTTTTTATTTATGCGTCGCAGGCAATATATAAAATCCGGTTCGCGCATTTACAAATATTTACAAGCTTTCCATTGCGCGATTACCGGTGAATTAATTTCGCTCTCCTTTTCTCCTGTCAATCCCGAATAGGGATAAACCGGATACCCTCGCTTTAAACGCTTCCGTTATACGCGGGAAGGCTCCGCGAGCCGCCCGTGCGTGGCAATCGCCCAACTTCAGCGGCACTCTAGCGCCCTCCGCGCGTTTTAATTCTTACTGAAATCGCCAGCCTGCAAGGATTCCTAACGCCCGCTTTGTTTCAATCGCCTTTTTTAGACGAGTTCATCAATTGACAGCAAAAATCCGCGCAGCGACATTAGCTCGCACAATTAAACGATTGGAGACAGCGGCATGTCGCACGCCTTATCGAAGGGGGTGGCAACGGCCTTTGCCATCGCACCTTTCCTGATTGCCTGTGGTGGAGGGGACGGCGGCTCGCCCGCGCCGATCAACACCCCCCAATGTTCCGGATCGGACTGCGGCACGCAAGGGCCGCCGCCGTCGCAGCCCGTCAACGGCTCGCTGTGCCCGGCCGATGCCGACATCGTGAAGAGCACGTACCTCGGCGGCGCCGGTAGCGGCGAGATCGTCAGCGTCAACATCGACGCGGTCGCGATGACCTACACGCTCAAGTGGCTCGAATCGCCGATTCCGCTCGCGACCGGCACGGTCACGCCGACCCGCGCAGGCACCACGATCACCGGCAAGGTCATCCACCCGCCGACCGGCACGCTGCCGACCGCGGAGCAGACGCGCTGCGCGTTCGTCCTCACGCCGGGTTCGGGTAAAGCACCGAACGGCTCGACCTATTCGACGGCCGCCGACTTCAACCACGCGAACCCGCCGATGCTGCTGGTCGGCATGGGTGTCGCGGGCGGCGGCATCCCCGGCGCGACGGTCCAGTACGACGGGCTGACGATCAGCGTGGTCGGCCTCCCGGTCTTCAAGAACGTCGGCCAGGTGCCGAACCGCCACTTCGACTTCTATCCGTTCCTCGGCTTCGCGAACACGACGACCGACCTCACGAAGCTGCCGGGAACGTACAACGCGCTGCTCTACCACCTCGTGCCGTCGGGCAACTACGCGACGAAGGGCACGAATTCGAGCGAGACGTTCGATGCGAACGGCGCGTGTACGTCGACGAGTTCGGGCGGCTGCCAGACGACCGGCGATCCGTGGACCGTCAACACCGCGAACGGCGGCTATCTCGACAGCGCGAAGGCACCGCAGATCCTGCCGCAGACGCAACTGCCGCTGATCGGCGCGACCGGCAAGTCGGCGACCGCGCACATGGTCATCGGGCAGCTCAACGGCGCGACCGTGCCGGTGGTGGTCCGCACGGGCTCCGTGTATCTGGGCACCGACCTCGCGCTGCATACCGATGCGAAGGTCGACGACGAATCGGGCATCGCGGTGCTCGGCGCGGCGAGCGCGATCCAGTCGGGCGCGATCGACGGCGGCTACGCGGGTGCGGACTCGAACTTCAAGTACACGGCCGCACTGATCCGCGGCAGCAACGCGTCGTTCATCAACCCGACCACGCAGGCTGAAGAGGACGGCTTCACGCTCGACTACGGCCAGACGACGGCCGGCCTGCTGAACGCGACGACGAAGCCGCCGAGCGGGGCGACCTACCCGTCGGCAACAGGCGTGGTGATCGCGACGGGCGGACTGTACGCGGCGCTGATCCAGGGCACGGTGAACGGCGGCGTCACGCCGACGTCGGCGAACTCGAGCACGTCGTCGACACCGTACTTCGGCGTGGGTGCGCAGATCAGCAAGTAACGATGGGGACGCGGCGGCGGCCGGTTCGCCGCCGCGGGATGCAGGGAAGGCACGAAGCGACGGCGCCCGGCACGGCGCGGGCAGCACGAGCACAAGCAATAGAAGCGGTCGACAGGGAGCTGGCCGCCGGACAAGACAAATCTGGAGGAGCAACATGAAGCGCAACCTCATTCTGGCGGCGGCCTTTGCCGCCCCCCTTCTTTCCGCCTGCGGCGGCGGCAGCGACAATCCGCCCCCGCTCGTCGAAGACCGGCTCTGCCCCGCGTCGCTCGACTACAACACCGTCTACACGGGCGGCGCCGGCAGCGGCGAACTGGCCAAGGTACAGCTCGACACGACCAAGATGACCTGGCAGGTCACCTATGTCGAATCGCCGGTGCCGCGAACGACCGGCACCGTCACGCCGACCCGCGCGGGCACCGTCGACAGCGGCACGCTCACGCAGGAAACGATGCTGCCGACCAACAAGCTGAACCAGTGCGCGTTCCGCCTGAACGGCGCGAGCCTCGATGCGTCGCGTCCGGCGCGCATCTTCGTCGGCTTCGGCGTCGCGGGTGGCACGATCCCCGGCAAGGAAATCCAGTTCGCCGGCGTGCTCGGCCAGGCTGCCGTGCCGGACACGAAATTCCCGTACTACCCGTTCATCGGCTTCTCGTCGATCGAGACCGACATCACGAAGGTCGCAGGCACGTACAGCCACGTCGGCTTCGGCGAAGTGCCGTCGCAGAACTTCGCGCCGGCGTCGATCGACGCGAAGGTGACGATCAACGCGAACGGCACGTGGACCAAGTGCGATTCGACCGGCCAGTTCGCCGGCGGCGCGTGCACGCAGCAGGGCACGAACTTCGTGCAGTCGGCCGACGGCAGCGGCGCGTTCCAGACGAACAACTACGCGAGCCAGCTGAAGCCGACGCTGTCGGCGACGCCGCAGGGCAAGGGCTTCATGATCGTCGGCAAGCTGCGCAACCAGCTGGTGCCGATCCTCGTGCGCACCGGCGTCGCGAACCCGAACCCGACGCCCGACAGCAACGGCGTGCCGGGCCTGACGGCCGACGACGAATCGAGCATCTCGATCCTCGCGCCGCAGACGGCGATCGCGGCCGGCTCGCAGAACGGCGAATACATCGGCGTCGACAGCCGGTTCGACTACCGGACCACCGCGCTGATCAACAACCAGGCCACGCTGCTGGATCCGTTCCAGCCGTCGCAAGCCTCGCTCGCGACGCCGCTCGACCTGGACTACACGCAGAAGGTGCCGGGCACGGTCACGACGATCCATACGGGTTCGGGCAGCACGTCGCCGACCGGCAAGTTCATCTTCACGGGTGGCGTGTTCGGTTTCCTCGACAACGCGGGTTCGACGCCGTATTTCACGATCGGCGCGTTCGTCCAGTAAGCGGAGGCAAGCCGTGATGAAGAAGACCCTTCTCTGCGCGGCGGCCGGTGCCGCCGCCCTGGCGCCGCTCGCGGCGCACGCGCAGAGCGCCGGCAGCAACGTCGTCACGCTGGGCTGGTTCCACGTGATGCCGCAGCAGAGCAGCACGCCGATGACGACCAACGTCGCGCCGACGCCGATCAACACGCCGCTGCGGCTGCCGCCGTCGTTCACGTCGCAGGGCACCGGGCTGCGCACGAGCGGCGCGGATACCGTCGGCCTGACGGTCAGTCACTTCCTGACCGATCACATCGCGGTCACGTCGGTGGCCGGCGTACCGCCGGTGTTCAAGGTATCGGGCCAGGGGACGATCCGGCCGCCGGGCCCGGCCGGCGCGCTCGGCACGCAGAACATCGGGCTCGGCTCGGTGAACCCGATCGTGAAGAGCGTGCGGCAGTGGAGCCCGGCGTTGATCCTGCAGTACTACTTCGCCCAGGCGAACGCGAAGTTCCGGCCGTTCCTCGGCCTCGGCGTGTCGTACAACTGGTTCAGCGACCTGCAGCTCAACACGAACTTCATCAAGCAGACGCAGGACAACCTCGGCGCGATTCTCGCGGCGGGCGCGGGCAAGCCGGGTACGACCTCGGTGGAGGCGAAGGCGTCGTCGTCGTGGCAGCCGGTGTTCAACGCGGGCCTGCAGTACAACATCACCGAGCATTTCGGGCTGGTCGCGTCGGTGACCTACATCCCGCTGAAGACGACGTCGACGGTGACGATCAAGGCGGCCGACGGCACGGTGCTCTCCGAGTCGAAATCGGACCTGAAGGCCGACCCGATCATCAGCTATGTCGGGATGACCTACAAGTTCTGACGTCGGCGACGGAAGGGACGCAGGAAGGGGAATGGATGAATGGATGGCCCGCGGCAAAATCGCGGGCAAAAAAAAGCCCGCCTAAGAGGCGGGCTGAATCCATATCAGAGGAGACATGGAGGAGACAGGTGTAACTATAGCGAATCGATTTCCGCATTGCAACATTTCCGTGGAGAAAATCAGGATTTTCCCTCGAATGCGCACTCTAGATCGCTAGTTCGACTCCGACCCCTTCCTGTTCTCCCTGTCGAGCACGTCCGCCAGCGCGTCGCGCACCAGCGCGACCGGCCGCGTCAGGCGGCCCGGCAGCGCACCGTGCACGACCCACACGTTGATCCGCGTCTTCAACCCCGTCGTTTCCACCACCCTCAGCGCGTCGCGATGCGCGCTGCGCGCCAGCGCGTTCGGCGGCGCGATGCCGATGCCGGCGCCGCGCGCGACGAGCGACAGCTGCAACTCCGAACCGAACGCCTCGACCGCGACGTCGAACGGCAGCCCGGCCGCCCCGAGCGCGCGGCTCAGCGCCGAACGCATCCCGCAGCCGTCCTGGCTCAGCACCCATGGGAAACGCGACAGCACGTCGAGCGACAGCGGGCCGTCCGGCAGCGGGAAATCGCGCGCGGCGACGAGCACCGTCGGCTGCGTGCCGAGCAGCGTGGCCGTCAGCGCGTCGGGCAGCGCCGCGCCGGCCGGCGCCATCACCGTCGCGACATCGAGCGTGCCGCGCTCGATGCCCTGCACGAGCGCCGGCGACCAGCCGGCCGTCACGCGCAGCGTCAGCCGCGGAAACGCGTCGCGCAGCCGGTCGATCGGCTGCTCGAGCGCCAGCTCGGACAGGAACGGCGGCACGCCGATGCGCAGTTCACCTGACGGCTCGCTGTCCGGTGCGCCGGCCGCCATCAATTCGTCGACCGCGCCCAGCACGTTGCGCGCGAGCGCATAGACGTCGCGGCCGGCGGCGGTCGGCTTCAGCGGCTTGCTCTGGCGCTCGAGCAGCGGCATGCCCAGCAGCGTCTCGAGGTTCTGCACGCGCCGCGTGAGGCCCGGCTGCGTCAGATGAAGCTTCGCGGCGGCGGCGACCATCGACCCGCTGTCGACGACCGCGACGAACGCCTGGAGATCACGCGTATTCAAAGCAAACTCGCATAATCATGTTAGACATATTTCAATTGTCGCATAAACATCGGCCACCTACGATGGGGATTCCTTCGCTCTACTCCCCAGGCTTCCGATGAACTGCCCTGCCGACTCCCACCCCGCCGCCGGTCGCTCCGCGCTCGGCGCACCGCCCGCACTGAGCGCGGGCATGACGCTCTTCTTCGCCGCGACGGTCGGCGTGATCGTGATGGACCTGTTCGCCGCGCAGCCGCTGACCGGCCCGATCAGCGTCGACCTGCGGCTGCCGCCCGGCTTGGCTGGCCTCGTCGCGATGCTGCCGCAGCTCGGCTACGCGGCCGGGCTCGTGCTGCTGGTGCCGCTCGTCGACCTGCTCGAGAACCGCCGCCTGATCGTCGCGACGCTCGTCGCGTGCGCAGCCGCGCTCGCGCTGCCGGCCTTCACGCGGTCCGGCACCGTGTTCCTGCTCGCGACGCTGGCCGCCGGCGCCGCGTCGAGCGTGATCCAGATGCTGGTGCCGATGGCCGCGTCGATGGCGCCCGAAGCGCAGCGCGGGCGCGCGGTCGGCAACGTGATGAGCGGGCTGATGCTCGGCATCCTGCTGTCGCGGCCGCTCGCGAGCCTGATCGCGGGCACGGCCGGCTGGCGCGCGTTCTACGCGCTGGCCGCGCTCGCAAATGCGGCGATCGCGACGGTGCTCGCGCTGCGCTTGCCGCCGCGCGTGCCGTCGGCGACGGCCGGCTATCGCGCGTTGCTCGCCTCGATGGGCCGCCTGCTGGCCGACGAACCGGTGCTGCGCCGGCATGCGCTGTCGGCCGCGCTCGCGATGGCCGCGTTCAGCGCGTTCTGGACCGCCGTCGGGCTGCGGCTCGCGCAGCCGCCGTTCGGCCTCGACCTGCACGGAATCGCGCTGTTCGCGTTCGCCGGCGCGAGCGGCGCGATCGTCACGCCGCTGGCCGGGCGCGCCGGCGATCGGGGCCATGGCCCGGCCGCGCAGCGCCTCGCTCACGTGACGACGCTCGCGGCGCTCGGCGTACTCGGCATCGCCGGCGCCGGCTGGTTCGGCTTCGATGCGCACGCCCATCACGACGTCGCGCTGGCGCTGCTGGCCGGCGGCGCGGCGCTGCTCGATGCGGGCGTGATCGTCGACCAGACGATCGGCCGCAGGGAAATCAATCTGCTGAACCCGGCCGCGCGCGGGCGTCTGAACGGGCTGTTCGTCGGGCTGTTCTTCGTCGGCGGCGCACTCGGTGCAGCGCTCGCGGGCAGCGCATGGGCATGGGGCGGGTGGAGCGCGGTGTGCGGTGTCGGCTTCGCGTTCGCGGGCGCGGCCGCCGGGTTCGGCCTGTCGGCCGGGCGCCGCAGCGGCGTCACCGTGCGGCCGCGCGCGTGACGCGCTCCCGATGTGAAAACGCCCCGCCCTCTGACGAGGTGCGGGGCGTGCGGCGGGCCGCGCGGCCGGAATCAGTGGCGAACCAGCGCCATCATCGCGCCGAAGCCGACGAAGATGCCGCCCGTCAGACGGTTGAAGACCTTCGCGACGCTCTGGCTCTTGAGCGTCGCGCCAATGCGCGTGCCGAACGACGCGTAGACGAGATACCAGCTCACCTCGATCACCGCGAACGTGACGACGAGGATGCCGAATTGCGGCAGCGTCGGCTCGGCGGCGTTGATGAACTGCGGCAGCAGCGCGGCCGCGAACAGGATCGCCTTCGGGTTGCTGCCCGCGACCAGGAAACCATTGCGGAACAGCGTCCAGCGCGATGCCGACGCGCCCTGCGAAACGGCGTCGACGTCGCCGGCCGGCGCGTCGTCGACGCGTGCGCGCCACGCCTTCACGCCGAGATAGATCAGATAGGCCGCGCCCGCCAGGCGCAGTCCATCGAACATCGCCGGCCATGCCTCGAGGACCGCCCCGAGCCCCGCCGCGGACACCGCCAGCATCAGCACCAGCGCGCTCAGGCAGCCGGCCATCGTCGCCGACGAGCGGCGCAACCCGTGCCGCGCGCCGTGCGTCATCACGAGCAGCATGTTCGGACCCGGAATCGCCGACACGACGAACACCGTCGCCACGAAAAGCCACCACGTATGCAGGTTCATGACCGCCCCGACCGAAAGAAAAATGAAATGTCGATTATGCCGCGTGCACGGCGTTGCTGTCGCGCGTCGGCTCAGCGGCCCGCGCGGCGCAGCGCGACTTCGCCGAGCACCGCGAAGTCCTGCTCGCCGCCGCCGTGCGCGAGCGCATCGAGCAGGCTGTCGCGCACGACGCTCGCCACCGGCAGCGGCACCGACACAGCGTCGCCGGCCTGCAGCGCGAGCCGCACGTCCTTCAGCCCGAGGCGCGCCTTGAAACGCGCGGGTTCGTAGCTGCGCTCGGCGATCATCCCGCCGTAGCCTTCGTAGACCGGCCCCGGGAACACGCTGTTCGTGATCACGTCGAGGAAATCGCGCATCGCGACGCCGTGCGCGCCGAGCAGCGCGGACGCCTCGCCGAGCGTCTCGATCGCCGACGCGAGCGTGAAGTTCGCCGCGATCTTCGCGACGTTCGCATGCTGCGGCAGCGAGCCGAACCGCCAGGTCTTCTGGCCGATCGCGTCGAACAGCGGCTGCACGCGGTCGATCGCCTCGGCCGGGCCGCCGGCCATGATCGTCAGGCGCGCGGCGGCCGCGACGTCCGGGCGCCCCATCACGGGCGCGGCGACGTACTGGAGGCCGCGCGACGCGTGGGCGTGCGCGAGCGATTCGGCGAGCGCGACCGACACCGTCGCCATGTTCACGTGGATCAGGCCGCGCGGCGCGTCGGCGAGCAGCGCGTCGTCGAATACTTCGCGCGCGGCCGCATCGTCGGCGAGCATCGAGAACACGGCATCGCCGCGAAACGCATCGGCCGGGGTAGCGACGATCCGCGCGCCCAACGCGGCGAGCGGCTCGGCGCGCTCGCGCGACCGGTTCCAGACCCGCACGGCGTGCCCGGCCTTCAGCAGGTTCGTCGCGATCGCCTGCCCCATTTCGCCCAGTCCGATAAATCCAAGATCCATTTCCCGCTCCTTCGACCCGTGAAGCGGGGAGTTAAACACAGATGGCGGCGGCCTGCAGCCCCCCGCCACCGGCCGCGCGCGGTGCGATACTGCGCGCATGGCGACCGCGACCTTCCGCTTCCACGGCGAACTGAACGCGTTTCTCGCACGCGCGCAGCGCGAGTGCGCGTTCGCGCACGCGTTTGCGCGCGATGCGACGGTCAAGCACGCGGTCGAGGCGCTCGGCGTCCCGCATACGGAAATCGGCCGGCTCTGCGTGAACGGCGCGCCGGCCGCGCTCGACCGGCCGCTGGCCGACGGCGACCGGGTCGACATCCATCCGGAACGCGCGCGGCCGGCCAGCGAATCGCCGGTGCAGCAGCAGCCGGAGCGCTGGCGCTTCGTCGCCGACGCGCATCTCGGCGGCCTTGCGCAGCTCCTGCGCCTCGCCGGCTTCGACACCTGCTACGACAACCACTACCGCGACGACGAACTCGTCGCGCTCGCCGCGCGCGAAGGCCGGATCGTGCTGACCCGCGACCGCGAGCTGCTGAAGCGCCGCGCGGTCGTACGCGGCTGCTACCTGCACGCGCAGCAGCCGGACGCGCAGCTGCACGAGCTGTTCGCGCGGCTCGATCTCGCGCCGCACATGCGGCCGTTCCGGCTGTGCCTGCGCTGCAACGCGCCGCTGCACGCGCTCGATGCGGTGGACGCCGCGCCGCGCGTGCCAGCGGGCGTGCGCCAGCGGCACCGGCGCTTTGCCGCGTGCGACGTGTGCCGGCGCGTGTTCTGGGAAGGGTCGCACTGGCGGCGCATGCGCGCGGTGGTCGATGCGATGCGCGCGCTGCCGCCCGGCGCACCGGACGCGGCGGACGCGTAAAAAAACCCCGCAGGCCGGAGCGTGCGGGGTTTCTCGGCGGGCGGCCGGCGATGCCGGCCCCGACGAAGCGTGCTTAGTTTGCTGCGCCTGCGTCGTTCGTGCCGGCTGCCGAAGCGGCTGCGGCCTTCGCCTTGCCCTTGGCCGAGCCGTGCTGCTTCAGTGCGTGCTTCGGCTTGGTGTGATCCTTCTTCATCGGTGCCGGTGCGGAAGCCGACATGTCGCCTACCGGCGCGGACGCCTGTGCGAATGCCGAAACCGATGCGAGAGCGAGTGCTGCGGTCATGATCGAAGCGAGCGTCTTCTTCATTGTTCTTCCTTTAGTGGAGAAAAAATCAAACGTACCGGTAAGAGATGCGAGGCATCCGCATCGGGACATCAGTCGCGCCGGGTTGACGGTCGCCGCCGGGCGGGTCGGCTCTCGCCTCTTCGCCTCGGCAAATACTGACGCACTCGCTCCATAACGCACCGGCCGCACCGCGAGTTGACACGTTGCCCGCAACCCTCGGGTTTCCCCCGACGTACGGGCTTGCGGCCCGCCCGACGCGCCGCCGGGACCTGCGTCAATCGTCCGACAAACCGGCTCTCGCGCCCGCCGCGGCGACGCTATACTGGCGTCCTTCCGTCCCAACCGGAGCGCGGCCGGTCACGCTACCGCCGCCGTCGCGAGGCGCCCAAATTGCCCGACCACAATCTGGACAAACTGAAAATCGACCGGCGTCCGATCGCGCCCGCGCCCCGCCGGCGCCGGTGGGTCCGCTATGCGGTCGCCGCCGTGCTCGTGATCGTCGCGATCGTCGCCGCGCTCGCGCTCACCGGCCGCCCGACGGTCGACACGACCTCCGTCACGTCCGCGTACCCGTACCAGAACGACACCCAGCTCAATGCGACCGGCTACGTCGTGCCGCAGCGCAAGGCCGCGGTCGCGTCGAAGGGCCAGGGGCGCGTCGAATGGCTCGGCGTGCTCGAAGGCACGCGCGTGAAGAAGGGCGAGATCATCGCGCGGCTCGAGAGCCGTGACGTGGAAGCCTCGCTGGCGCAGGCCCGCGCGCAGGTGCTGGTGTCCCGCGCGAACCTCGGCGTCGCGCAGGCGGAACTGAAGGACGCGCAGATCGCGCTGCGCCGCAGCGCCGTGCTCGCCCCGAAGGGCGCGGTGCCGGCCGCCCAGCTCGACACCGATACGGCCCGCGCGAACAAGGCGCGCGCGACGCTCGGCAGCGACCAGGCCGCGATCGCGTCCGCCGAAGCGAACGCGCAGGCCGCGCAGGTCGCGGTCGACCAGACGGTGATCCGCGCGCCGTTCGACGGCATCGTGCTCGCGAAGCACGCGAACGTCGGCGACAACATCACGCCGTTCTCGTCGGCGTCGGACAGCAAGGGCGCCGTCGTGACGATCGCCGACATGGACACGCTCGAGGTCGAGGCCGACGTCGCGGAATCGAACATCGCGAAGATCCGCGCGGAACAGCCGTGCGAGATCCAGCTCGACGCGCTGCCCGACATGCGCTTCGCGGGCCGCGTGTCGCGCATCGTGCCGACCGTCGACCGCTCGAAGGCGACGGTGCTCGTGAAGGTGCGCTTCGTCGACCGCGACGAGCGGGTGCTGCCCGACATGAGCGCGAAGATCGCGTTCCTGTCGAAGCCCGCGTCGGCGCAGGACCGCCAACCGGTGACGGCCGTGCAGGCGAGCGCCGTGGTCGAGCGCGACGGCCGGCCGGTCGTGTTCGTCGTGAAGGACGACACCGTGCGCGCAACGGCGGTGACGACCGGCACGCGGATCGGCGAACTCGTCGCGATTCGCGGCGTGAAGCCCGGCGACACGGTCGTGCTCGCGCCGGGCGCGAAGCTGAAGGACGGCGCGAAAGTGACCGTCGCGAAGAAATAGCGTGGCGCGCGTGAACGACGCCTCGCCTCCCCTCGTCGAGATCAGCCACGTCGCGAAGTCGTACCGGCGCGGCAACCAGGTCGTGCCGGTGCTGACCGACATCACGCTCGCCATCGGCGAAGGCGACTTCGTCGCGCTGATGGGGCCGTCGGGTTCCGGCAAGAGCACGCTGCTCAATCTCGTCGCCGGCATCGACCGGCCCGACAGCGGCGAACTGCGCGTGGGCGGCCTCGACATCTCGCGGCTCGAGGAAGCGCAGCTGGCCGAATGGCGCGCGGCGAACGTCGGCTTCATCTTCCAGTTCTACAACCTGATGCCCGTGCTCACCGCGTTCGAGAACGTCGAGCTGCCGCTGATGCTCACGCACCTGTCGCGCCGCGAACGGCGCGAGCGCGTCGAGCTGGTGCTCGACATGGTGAACCTCGGCGACCGGACCAGTCATTACCCGTCCGAGCTGTCGGGCGGCCAGCAGCAGCGCGTCGCGATCGCGCGTGCGCTGATCACCGACCCGGTGCTGATCGTCGCCGACGAGCCGACCGGCGACCTCGACCGCGCGTCGGCCAGCGACGTGCTCACGATGCTGCAACGGATGAACGCCGAGCTCGGCAAGACGATCATCATGGTGACCCACGATGCGCACGCGGCCGGCGCCGCGCAGTCGCTCGTGCATCTGGAAAAAGGGGAGCTGATCGATGGGCACGCCGTCTGACCGGCGGGAGCGCGCGCGATGTACGTGCTGAAGCTGATCGCGCGCAATGCGCTGCGGCACCGGCTGCGCACGCTGTTGACCGTGCTCGGACTGACCATCGCGGTGCTGGCGTTCGGGCTGCTGCATACCGTGGTCGACGCGTGGTACGCGGGCGCGGCCGCCGCGTCGAGCGGCCGGCTCGTCACGCGCAACGCGATCTCGCTCGTGTTCCCGCTGCCGGTCAGCTACGAGAACCGGATCCGCGGCGTCGACGGCGTGACGGCCGTGGTCCGCTCGAACTGGTTCGGCGGCGTGTATCGCGACCCGAAGAACTTCTTCGCGAGCTTCGCGGTATCGGAAAACTATCTCGACCTGTATCCGGAATTCCTCCTGCCCGCGCAGCAGCGCGCCGACTACGATCGCGACCGCCGCGGCTGCCTGGTCGGGCGCCAGCTCGCTACGCAGTTCGGCTTCAAGGTCGGCGACGTGATCCCGCTGAAGGGCACGATCTATCCGGGCACGTGGGACTTCGTCGTGCGCGGCATTCTCGACGGCCGCGACGACTCGACGATCACGCGCCAGCTCGTGTTCCACTGGGACTACCTGAACGAGACGGTGCGCAAGCGCACGCCGAAGCAGGCCGACCAGGTCGGCGTGTTCGTGGTCGGCGTCGCGAATCCGGACGATGGCGCCGCGATCGCGCGCAACGTCGACGCGGTATTCAAGAACTCGCTCGCCGAAACGCTGACCGAGACCGAGCAGGCGTTCCAGCTCGGCTTCGTCGCGATGTCGAACCAGATCATCGCGGCGATCCGCGTCGTGTCGTACGTGGTGATCCTGATCATCATGGCCGTGATGGCGAACGCGATGGCGATGAGCGCGCGCGAACGGACCGCCGAATACGCGACGCTGAAGGCGCTCGGCTTCGGCCCCGGCTTTCTCGCGCTGATCGTGTTCGGCGAATCGGTGGTGATCGCGGTGGCCGGCGGCGGGCTCGGGATACTTGCGACGCCGCCGGCCGCGAGCCTCTTCAAGCAGGCCGCGGGCGGCATCTTCCCGGTGTTCAAGGTATCGACCGAGACGATGGCGCTGCAGGCCGCATGCTCGGTCGCGGTCGGCATCGCGGCCGCGCTCGTGCCGGCGTGGCAGGCCGCGCGCGTGCGCGTGGTCGAAGGCCTGCGGGCGATCGGCTAGGCGCGCTCATGGCGATTCCGTTGACCTACATCGCGCGCAACCTGTGGACCCGGCGGCTCACCACCGCGCTCACTGCAGGCGGGATGGCGCTCGTGATCTTCGTGTTCGCGACGGTGCAGATGCTCGACGCGGGGCTCACGAAGACGCTCGTGTCGACCGGCGAACCCGACAACGCCGTGGTGATCCGCAAGGGCGCCGAAACCGAGATCCAGAGTTCGATCGACCACCAGCAGGCCAACGCGCTCGAGATGCATCCGGCCGTCGCGCTCGGCCCTGACGGCCGGCCGCGGGTGTCGAAGGAAGCCGTCGTGCTGATTTCGCTCGTGAAGACGTCGAGCGGCAAGCCGTCGAACGTCGTGATCCGCGGCGTGTCGCCGGCCGGCCTCGCGATGCGGCCGCACGTGAAGCTCGTGGCCGGGCGCACGTTCGCGCCGGGTTCGTCGGAGATCGTCGTCGGCAGCGCGATCGCGAAAGGCTTCAGCGGCACGCAGCTCGGCGACAGCCTGCATTTCGCGCAGCGCGACTGGACCGTGGTCGGCGTGTTCGACGCCGACGGCAGCGGCTTCGATTCGGAGATCTGGGGCGACGTCGACCAGCTGATGCAGTCGTTCCGGCGCACGAGCTACTCGTCGATGGTGCTGCGCATCCCCAGCGCCGACGGCTTCGCGCGCTTCAAGGCCGACATCGACGTCGACCCGCGGCTGACCGACGAGGCGAAGCGCGAACAGACTTTCTATGGTGACCAGTCGAAGGCGCTGTCGCGGTTCATCAACATTCTCGGCATCACGCTGTCGACGATCTTCTCGATCGCCGCGATGATCGGCGCGATGATCACGATGTACGCATCGGTCGCGAACCGCACCGCCGAGATCGGCACGCTGCGCGCGCTCGGCTTCAAGCGCATGAACGTGCTCGCCGCGTTCCTGCTGGAAGCGCTGCTGCTCGGCTTCGTCGGCGGTGTCGCGGGGCTCGCGTGCGCGTCGCTGATGGAGTTCGCGTCGTTCTCGACGACCAACTTCCAGACCTTCGCCGACCTGTCGTTCCGCTTCGTGCTGACGCCCGCGATCGTCGTGAAGACGCTGCTGTTCTCGCTCGTGATGGGCCTCGTCGGCGGGTTCCTGCCGGCGATGCGCGCCGCGCGGCTGAACATCGTCGACGCGCTGCGCGCGCGGTGATGTGCGCGGCCGGTCACGCCCGGCGCTCGCGCGGCACCCACGCGCCGTGGAAGCCGGCGGGCACGCGACGCGGCAGGTGCACCGTCGCGACCGGCGCCGCATCGATCGCGCGGGCATCGAGGATCACGACGTCGCTCGTATCCGTCGCCGCGCGGTAGACCACCACCAGCAGCCAGCCGTCGTCTTCGTCGGTACCGCCCGGGCGCGGCACGAACACCGGCTCGCCGTTCTGGTCGCCGGCCGGCACCGCGTAACGCGTCGTCGTGCCGCGCACGTGGTCGAAGCGCATCACGCCGCGCATTTCCGCGTTGTTCGGCTGCTCGACCGCATACAGATAGCGGTAGCAGCGCCCCGTCCTGCTTTCGTTGATGCGCGGCAGCTCGATGCCGCCGTCGGCGAGCGGCCCTTCGTCGACCAGTCCGTTCGCGGTATCGATCACGTAGCGCCACAGCTCGCCGACCGGGTTGTCGGCAAAGCGGCCGGTGCGCGCGTCGAGCCGCAGGAACCATGGATAGCGAACCACGTCGAGCACGATGCACGACGCGTCGCAGTCGTACGCGTTCACGACGTGCTGGATGAAGCACGGCTCGATGCCGAACCAGCGCACGTCGCCGCCGTGGCGCGGGATCACGCCGATCCGTGCGTCGCGGTCGTCGTGCCAGCGCAGCGGCATCCGGTGCCCCTGCTTCAGCATCGCGAAGTCGTAGCCGACATTCAGGTCGAGCAGCAGGCTGCGGGTTTCGGTGATCGCGAGGTCGTGCATCATCGACGGCGCGCGCACGTCGACGGCGAGGTCGACGCGCTGCACGCCGTGCGCGTCCGCGACACCGTAGCGCAGCCACGGTTCGCGCCAGTCCGCGCGAAACAGGATCAGCTCGCCCGTCACCGGATCGACCTTCGGATGCGCGGTCATCGCGCCGCCGAGCGCCGCGTGCCGCGCGGGTGCGCCGAGCGTGTCGAGCGCGGCCGTGATCGCGAGCGGCGCGCCGCCTTCGGCCAGCGCCAGCAATTCGCCCGCGTGCTGCAGGAGGTTCACATTCGGATTGGTGTCGGGCAGGTGCGGCGCCTGCGCGGGTGCATGCACGGCGGCCCAGCGCCGCGTGCGCGCCCAGCGGTTCCGGTAGCCGGCCGCGCGGCCGTTTTCGAAGGCGATCGCATGCAGCATCGCCGCCTCCGGCCACCACGACAGCACGTCGTTCCCGTCGAAGCGACCGCCCGGCGGATTCGGGCCGTTGCGCAGCAGCGTGCCGTCGAGTTCGGGCGGGATCGTGCCGGTCACGCGCAGCCCGACGACGTCGACTTCGTCGGCGACCGGCGCGATCGCACCGCGGTTCAGGTCGAATACGGTCATCGCATCGGCGCTCTGTCAGCAGTCTTCGGTCGACGGCGGCAGGTCGCCGCGCGCCAGCGCGAGCGCATGGTCGCGCACGTCGTCCGGCCAGCCGGCGATCAGCTCGGCCAGCCGCGCGAGATCGTTCGCATACAACGCACGCGCGGCTTCCTCGAAACCCGGCAGGTCGCCCGCGATCGCGGACATGAAGTGATACGCACGCGCTTGCGCGTCGCGACGCCGGTCGGCCGCCGCATGCGTGCGCCGCGCGTCCTCGACCAGCTTGCGCAGCGCGACCGACGCGCCGCCCGGCTGCGCGGCGAGCCAGTCCCAGTGACGCGGCAGCAACGTGACTTCGCGCGACACGACGCCGAGCTTCGGGCGGCCGCGGCCGCGTGGTTCGCCCTCGCCGGTCGGCTCGCCGGCGGGTGCGGACGCATCGGCTGGCGCCGCCGCGTATCGCGCGCGGATCTCGTCCGCCGTGCCGCGCAGGTCGAGGTCGATCGCGCGGCCGGTCGCGTCGTCGAAGATCAGGATCGTGCCGGGCGTCGCGTCGCCGGCAGCCTGCCGGACCGCAAGCGCGACCGTCGCGAGCGGCCCCGACACGAGCCGCCGGTGGCCGTCGAAGACCGTGTACGAAGGAAGGAGCGTGGAGAGTGTCATCGTGGTCGCCCGCAGGCTGGAATCAGAATGACGCCATTTTTATCCGGGTATAAATTGAATGTCAATATTATCCGGGTGAAAATGTTGCTCGATGCGCGACGGATCGATTCAATTCCTGAATCGATCAAGTCAGCAATTGGCATGAAAGCGCAATATTCGCCATGACAGAATGACCCGGACGCCCCGACTCGCGGGGCATCGACATCCGGTCTCCGGCCGCCAATACCACCACGAAAAAACGCGCGCACTCGACGCGCCGCCGCACGACGGCACCTTCCGCCCTTCGGAGGAGACAGTCATGAATCCGCTTCACGCATTGCCGGCATCCGTGTCGGCAACGGCCCGGCGCACCCGTGTGCGCTGGCTCGTGCTGACCGTGCTGTTCGCGGTCACGACGATCAACTATGCGGATCGCGCGGCGATCGCGATCGCCGGCCCGGCGCTCGCCCGCGCGATGCACCTGAGCCATGTGCAGATGGGCTTCATCTTCTCGGCGTTCGGCTGGTCGTACGTGATCGCGCAACTGCCGGGCGGCTGGCTGCTCGATCGCTTCGGGTCGCGCATCGTCTATGCGTTCAGCATCTTCTTCTGGTCGCTGTTCACGTTGCTGCAGGGCGGCATCGGCTTCTTCAGCGGTGCGGCCGCGTTCGCGCTGCTGTTCGGGTTGCGCTTCCTGGTCGGTGCGGCCGAGGCGCCGTCGTTCCCGGCCAACAGCCGGATCGTGTCCACCTGGTTCCCAGCCGCCGAACGCGGCACCGCATCGGCGATCTTCAACGCCGCGCAATACGCGGCGACCGTCGTGTTCGCGCCGCTGATGGGCTGGCTCGTGCATGCATTCGGCTGGCAGTCGGTGTTCGCGGTGATGGGCGTGCTCGGCTTCGCGTTCGTGCTGGTGTGGAACCGCACGATGTACGACCCGAAGGCGCACCCGCACGTCAACGATGCGGAGCTCGACTACCTCGCCGAAGGCGGCGCGCTCGTCAACATCGACCAGGCGACCGGCGCGCGCGACGGCGGCCCGTCGATGCGTCACGTGAAGGCGCTGCTGAGGAACCGGATGCTCGTCGGCGTGTACGTCGCGCAGTACTGCATCAACGCGCTCACCTACTTCTTCATCACGTGGTTTCCCGTCTATCTCGTGCAGGCGCGCGGGATGTCGATCCTCAACGCGGGGCTGGTCGCGTCGATCCCGGCCGTGTGCGGGTTCCTCGGCGGGATTCTCGGCGGCATCGTGTCCGACGGGCTGCTCAAGCAAGGCCGGTCGCTGTCGGTCGCGCGCAAGGTGCCGATCGTGATCGGCATGCTGCTGTCGATGTCGATGATCGTCTGCAACTACACCGACTCGCACGTGCTCGTCGTGCTGTTCATGGCGCTGTCGTTCTTCGGCAAGGGCCTCGGCGCGCTCGGCTGGGCCGTCAACGCCGACACCGCGCCGCGCCAGATCGCCGGCCTGAGCGGTGCGCTGCTCAATACCTGCGGCAATCTTTCCAGCATCACGACGCCGATCGCGATCGGCTATATCGTCGACCGCAGCGGCTCGTTCAACGGCGCGCTGGTGTATGTCGTCGCGCACGCACTCGTTGCCGTGATCTGCTACCTGTTCGTCGTCGGCGAAATTCGCCGCGTCGAGCTGAACTGAACTGAACTGAACGGCGCGGGCCGCGCCGGCGCGTCCGGCGGCCCGTGCATCACCGGAACCAGGAGCGAACCGATGTCCGAATCCCGCCGTGCCGGCACGCCGCGCGTCACGCGCATGCAGGTGATCCCCGTCGCCGGCCGCGACAGCATGCTGCTGAACCTGTGCGGCGCGCACGCGCCGTATTTCACGCGAAACCTCGTGATCCTCGACGACAGCAGCGGCCACACGGGCGTCGGCGAAGTGCCCGGCGGCGAAGGTATCCGTCATGCGCTCGAACGGATGACCGACCTCGTGGTCGGCCAGTCGATCGGGCGTTACCAGGCGACGCTCAATGCGGTGCGCGCGGCGCTGTCCGGCGCGGGGGCGGGCGCCGGACGCACGATCCAGCACGAAGTGACGTCGGCCGGCGAGGCGGCCGTGCTGCGCCAGCCGCACGAGATCAACCTGCGGCTCGACAACGTGATCACCGCGATCGAGGCCGCGCTGCTGGACCTGCTCGGCCAGCATCTCGACGTGCCGGTCGCCGCGTTGCTCGGCGAAGGGCAGCAGCGCGACGCGGTGCCGATGCTCGCGTATCTGTTCTACATCGGCGAGCGGCGCCGCACCGACCTGCCGTATCGCGACGAAACGCAGGCAACCGATCCGTGGTTCCGCCTGCGCAACGAAGCCGCGCTCACGCCGGCCGCGATCGCGCGGCAGGCCGAGGCCGCGGTCGAACGCTACGGCTTCGCCGATTTCAAGCTGAAGGGTGGCGTGATGGCCGGCGCGGACGAGATGGAGGCGATCGCGGCGATCAAGGCGCGCTTTCCCGACGCCCGCGCGACGCTCGACCCGAACGGCGCGTGGTCGCTCGACGAAGCGGTCGCGCTGTGCCGCGGGCAAGGCCACCTGCTCGCGTATGCGGAGGACCCGTGCGGGCCGGAAGCCGGCTACTCGGGCCGCGAGGTGATGGCCGAGTTTCGGCGGGCGACCGGCATCCCGACCGCGACCAACATGATCGCGACCGACTGGCGGCAGATGGATCACGCGGTGCGGCTGCAGGCGGTCGACATCCCGCTCGCCGATCCGCACTTCTGGACGATGCAGGGTTCGGTGCGGCTCGCGCAGCTGTGCCGCGACTGGGGGCTCACGTGGGGTTCCCACTCGAACAATCACTTCGACGTGTCGCTCGCGATGTTCACGCACGCGGCCGCGGCGGCGCCCGGCACGATCACCGCGATCGACACGCACTGGATCTGGCAGGAAGGCGACGCGCGGCTCACGCGCGAACCGCTCGAGATCGTCGGCGGCCAGGTGGCCGTGCCCGAGCGGCCGGGGCTCGGGATCGAGCTCGACATGGCGCAGGTCGAGGCCGCGCATGCGCTGTATCGGGAGGTGGGCGGCACGGCGCGCGATGATGCGATGGCGATGCGGTATCTGGTGCCCGGCTGGACGTATGATCCGAAGCGGCCGAGTTTCGGGCGTCGCCGATAGGCACGGGTTCGCGTCGGCGGTCAGGCGTCTTCCGTCAGTCGGCCCGCACTATCGGCTCCGCGCACCCGGCAGCGCGGCCGCGCTCCGCGCGACGCTGCGCGCGATCCGGTCCGCATGCGTTAACCCCGGATCGAGCCCCGGGTCGTAGATCGTGAAGTCGATCCCCGCAACGCGCCCGGACGCGACGAGCGGCCCGAGCAACGTATCGAGCCCATCGAAGTCCAGCCCCGGTGAGCCGGGCGAATCCACGGCAGGAAGTTGCGACTGATCGAGCACGTCGAGATCGACGTGCAACCATACCCGCCGAAGCGCACGCCTGTGCAGCCAGTCGACGAGTTCGCCAGCGACGGCGGCAGGCCCCCGCGCGAGCAACTGCTGGATCGTCGTTTGTGTGATCGCCGTTCGAACGATATCGCCGTAGGCCGCCTCGAACTCGGCGGTTTCCGCGTCGCGCTCGCCGACCTGGCATACGTCGCGATCGTCGACGAGCGGACCATCGAGGTCCGGCCAGGACGTCAGCAGCGGCTCGCCCCGGCCGGTCGCCAGCGCGAGATCCATCCCGGCCGCGGACCCGAGCCGCGTCGACGTGTCGTAATTGCCCGGATGGAAGAAGTCGCTGTGTCCGTCGACGTGGACGAGCCCGCTGCCGCCTGCGCGCCGATTTCCCAGCAGGCACCCGAGCAGGATGCTGCAGTCGCCGCCGAGCACGATCGGAAAGGCGCCCCGTGCGAGCGCACCGGCGATGTGCGCGGCAAGTTCGAGCGAGAACGCGCGGATCGACACGCCGTTACGGATGCGGGTGCCGGGTTGCGGCTCGAACGCGTAGGCAGGATGCGCAAGCCACGCGACGCGCGCGCCCAGACGCGCGGCGAGGCCGGTGGCGAGCAGCGCGTCCGGCCCGCGCCACGTGTCGGGCTCGCGGCCGGCGCCGTTCGGCTTCAGGCCGAGGCTGCTCGGCGCGGCGATGAGTTCGATCGGCCGAACGACGCAGGTTGATGAATGTTCGGCCTGCAGGTCGGATGAAGCGGTCGGCTCCGTCATGACTTCTCCTCGCGCAATCGCGGTCGTCGTGCGTGATAACCTGTGAAAATGCCATCAAAGGTTAGCATCGATTTAACCCATGTCAAAGACTTTACCGGTTATGGAAGCGCACACGTTCGTGGCGCGCGATTTCATCGGCGGTCACGCCGTCCTCGACTTCGTCAACACGGTGACCGGCCGCGACGACACGCCGCGCGACTGGCTGCCCGATTACCACGCGTATCTGGCGTGGCTGGCGTCTGCGACCTTGCTCCCCGCGCTCGACCTGAAGCGGCTCGCGGCCCGCGCGGCCGAAGCCCCGGCGGCGGCCGACCGCGCGTTGCGCGATGCCAAGGGCCTGCGTGAAGCGTTGTTCGGGATCTTCGATGCGCTCGCACACCGCGCATCGCCGGCCGCGGCGGATCTCGCCACGCTGGAGCACGCGTGGCGGAGGGCGGTGAACAGGCAGCGGCTGGTCGCGACGGCCGGACGAGTGGCATTCGGCTACGCGCCGGATACGCGCGGCGACGCGGACCTGCACCTGCCCGCCGAGCGGATTGCGCTCGACGCCGTGAAGCTTCTCGAAGCGATACCGGACGGCCGGCTCCGAATGTGCGCGGGGCAGAATTGCGCGTGGCTGTTCATCGACGGGTCGAAGACCGGGCGTCGCAAGTGGTGCGACATGGCAACCTGCGGAAACGTCGCGAAGGCGCGACGGCACTACCACGCGACGAGGCACGGGCTGGCGGGGGCGGCGCACGATCGCGACGCGGCCGAATAGGAGCGGGCCGGGTCGAAAGCGATACGCGAGGCGCGGGGGTTACGCGCGGGATGCTGGAAAACAAAAAGGGCTCGGTCTTGCGACCGAGCCCTTCGGATTCCGTTGGTGGAGCGGAGGAGGATCGAATCCCTTCGTAGATCGGCCGCCACTCCTCATTCTCCGGTTATCACCACGTGACCCTAGCCCACAAAACTGTCCCATTTGGAAGTGGAAAATTCCGGCATGACGTTGTCATCGAGACCAGCAGGTCATGCCGTGGATGGAGAGCACTTGCCTGCGGATCCCGCAGTGAAAGCGTTTGCAATCCTCTGGCGTGCCGCAGCAAGACGCGTTAGAAAGTCTCGTAAGCTGGCAGCTTTACCTTCAGCACCGGATGGCATGAATTACGTCCTAAGGTTGCCCACGGCAAGCGCAAATGCTCCGGTCGAAACAAGCTGTTCCGCTACGAATGTCGCGGACGAGAAACCTATCAGGCACTACGTTGCTGCGGTCGTGCCACCTCAACATCACTTGCTTCGACGCAACAACAAAGTAAGACATGGGCTCCAAATGAAAGTTGTTTTTTCGCGAAAGGGTTTCGACCAACAGTACGGCGGCATGGCCAGTCCGATCCTGCCGGATGGCAGATTGATTCCGCTCCCGATTCCAAGCGATCACGACCGAACGATGATTGACAACGTGGGCTTCCCTGATCTGGACTTAGATACCATGCTCCGGAACCTGTCCTAGGAGCGGCACAGCTCCACGTCGACGGTCCACTACGAGCCGGACCTCGGCGGCAATCACGTGGCCAACATCCCCGGCTGGCGGCCAGCCTTGGGCCAGACGGGGGCGGCCCAAGGCCACCTTTCCAACAACGGCGTTGGTGCTGGGGACGTCTTCCTGTTCTTTGGATGGTTCCGGCAAGTGGAAAAATCTCGGGGCAGTGGCGCTTTGTGCCGCGTGCGCCGGATTTGCACGTCATGTTCGGTTGGCTGGAAGTCGATCAAGTGCTACCTGTCGTCACTGATCGCCACGTGTCGCTGCAGCGACATCCGTGGATTGCGACGCATCCCCATGTAGCCTCTCCAGAGAGATACACGGATCCGCGAAACACCCTTTACGTCGGACGCGAGCGTTCGGCCTATGTCGACGGTCTCGGGGGTGGGCGATTCCCGTCTCTGCGCCCGCCGTTGCAACTCACGCGGGAGGGGCTGTCGCGTAGCTTCTGGTCCTTGCCGTCGTGGTTCGAGCCGAAGGGCCGGACGCCGCTAACCTATCATCCCCGTGCCGACTGTTGGAAAGTTGAGGGCGATAGTGTGACGCTGAAGACGGCGGCGAAAGGGCAGGAGTTCGTGATCGATGGCAAGACCTACCCGGAGCTGGGGCAGTGGGTAGCAAACCTCATTGGAGATGCTGCATGAAGCTACTCAAGTACGTGATGACGTCGGATACTGGACTTGCCCCGAATCCATACTTTGACATCTGCTCTCTTGCGCTTTGCACGCCTAACCACATGAATGCGCGTCTTCAACCCGGTGACTGGGTTTTGGGGCACTCCTGCAAGGCGACCGGGAATCGCCTGATCTACGCGATGCGTCTAACCAAGGTCCTCGAAATGGACCAGTACTTCTGCGAGTACCCGCAAAAGCGTCCCGTGCTGGACGGTGAGCCCGAACAGAGGTGCGGGGACAACCTCTACTTCCGCGAAGGAACGCATTGGCGAAGGGTGCCTTCTGCGGGACACAACTCCGTGGACTCATTCGCACAGGATCAAGGGAGGTTGGTTTTCTTGGCTGAAGGGTCGGGCAATTTTTGGTATTTCGGTGCGGCGAGTCCGATGCCTGAGTCACTGGCGTTTGCCGACCGATTTCCGGGGCTTATCCTCAGCCGTCAGGGCTTCAAGTACGTGTGCGACGTCGAAACAATCAGTGGATTTGCTCACTGGCTTGAGTCAATTGGCACTCGCGGTCGATTCGGAGACCCGCGCGATAAGGAGCCGGACAATCATCGGCACTACCTGACAGCCATCGAGCCGCAACATGTGTGGCAGCCAGCTTGTGGAGAAGCCAGCTGGGGCAGTCTGACGACTACTGTGGCAGACCATATCGGCGTGAATCACTCCCGGCAAACCGAGAGTCGAGGGTGCGGCACTCCTTCGCCAAGGCAGTATTCCGGAATGCGAGGTGCCAAAGGGATTTGTGGTTCGCGGTGACGTTGATCACGGCGAGGCGTGATGGCACGTTACCCTCAACGGTTGGCACGTCGGACACGGGGATCCCGATTGCAGCGACCTCAAGGTGTAGCCTAGCTGGTTTACTCGTTGCACTCAATTGCAAGAAATGGCGGACACCGCTTGATGGCTGTATTGCGGCTAATGCTCCGATGTTCTGCTAACCCACAACGGCACGCCGAATGCAACGAGCCTGTATTGCGAAGTATCTCCTGCAATCGATTGCACGGATCTCTTTAGCTATTGGCGTACCCGCCGTCAAAGTTGAAACGAAAATCGCGGCACTGTACCGAAAGTGAGGCAACCATAGCAACCGAAGATCGAACCGGAAATCAAGCCGGGCAGCAGTTGCTCTAGGTCGGAGTGAACTTGTCAGTGGATCCCGCAGCAGAGGCGTTTGCGATACTCTGGCGGGCCGCGCCAAGACGCGTTAGACAGTCGGGGAAACCAGCAGCTTCGCCTTCAGCGTCGTAAGGCGCGATTAACGTCCTAAGGCTCCCCACGCAAGCGCAAATGCTCCGGCCGAAACAGGCAGCTTAGCGGCCCGCGTTTGTACCACGCCGTAATACGACATGCGAGCAGGTGGCGTGCGCTATAGCGTGGTGCTCCCGAGCGACACGAACAAACTGTCTGTCCGTCGTACCGAACCCGCGAGGACATAATGAGACGCGAAACGACGTCCTACAAGGTCAAGGGCACCCGATATTACGCTGCCGAGGCGGCCCTTTCGGCGAACGCCCTCAAGACCGGTTCGGCCATCACGCTCGTACGCGAACCGACAAACAAGGTTGATCCTAACGCTGTCGCCGTATACCTCAGTGAGGGCCGACACAAACTGGGACACATCTCGAGGAGCAGCGCGCCAGATGTGGGCGCGAGGCTTGAAAGGAACGGCGTAGACTCGGTGGTGGTCACCTCGATCGAAAGGTTTCCGGAACTGACCATTCGCATCAGCGTTTCATGGAGGGGGAACAAAGGCGGGGACGCGGGACAGCAAAACAATGACCGGCTCTCGGTATCGGCCGAGTCACTTCCTTCGGCTGGCGGCGCCTATTTGTTGCGCCACACCGGAAACGGGCGGATATATGTAGGCTCCTCAATGAACATCCGAGGACGTGCCCTATCCCACGTGTCCGATCTTCAACGCAAAAATCACTGCAATTCCCTGTTGCAGCGGGACTACGACCTATCAGGTGGTGACGTCTTCGAGTTTTCCGTTGTTGGCCTGGCGGCCAATACACTGGAGGCAGAGCGACTGGAGGCGAAAGCGATCGATGAAGCCCGGCGAAACGGGAATACCTTCTACAACATGACGGCAGACGGCAAGGGAGCCGGAATGAAAGTAACCCCGGGATATGGGCAAACGCCAATCGCCCCGTACGTTCCGTCGACCGGAGGGAGTATTGCTCCAGTGCACACACCGGCCGTCTCAGGTTCGAATGGCGCTGGCAAGCGCCGCAGTTCAACGCTGGTCTACTGGGTGGTGGGTATTCTGCTCGTGCTCTTCCTAATAATACGCAAGTGAGTGCGGCATCTGCGTCCGGGGATAAGAGGCGGCGTTGCCTGAGTGTACTAAAACGACCGGTTACGCACTCATTGGCGCTTGCGCTTGCGGATGGGTACAAAAACTAGGGGTTGAATATTCGCACCCCTGTACTAAACTAGAACGATGTTTTCGTACCCTTCGCCGCATTGCGGCCGTGCAACCAATTGCAAACCACAAAGACGCAACTATGAGTCGGGTTTTCGCCTACTGCCGCGTCAGTACCGTCGATCAACATCCGGAGATCCAAGTAGCGGAGATCAAGGTCGCTGGCTTCGATGTCACAGCCAAGCGTACGATCACCGAGCACGTTTCGGGTAGCGTGCCCGCCAGTGAGCGACCTGGATTTCAAAAGCTATTGGACCGCATCGAAGAGGGCGACGTGTTGGTAGTCACCAAGCTAGACCGACTTGGCCGCAGCGCCATCGACGTCCAGCAAACCGTGCATCGACTCGCCGAAATGGGCGTGCGCGTGCATTGTCTTGCCCTCGGCGGCGTCGATCTAACATCAAGCGCCGGAAAGATGACGATGGGCGTCCTGACGGCCGTTGCGCAGTTCGAGCGCGATCTATTGATTGAGAGGACGCAAGCAGGCTTACTGCGCGTAAAGGCCGAAGGCCGCAAACTAGGCCGCCCCTCGGCACTATCGAGCGAGCAGCAAGCAAAAGTGCGGCACCGCCTCGCTCAGGGTGCTACGGTCTACGCGCTCGCCAAAGAGTATGGGGTAGCACGCCAAGTCATCATGCGCGTGCGTGACCGCGCCGCAGCTTGAGTGCCGACGAGGGGCCTGCAATTGATTGCAAACGGCAGTCCCCTACCCCGGCAGGCGAGCCGTCCTGGTGTTCTGTAAATCCGCTACGGTTTCGCCAAACCACAAAAACACCTGGACAACCTCAGAGAAACGATACGGTTCTCGCCACGGTCGACTAATCGCGTGTCAGGTTAGGTCGTGCGTCTGTCTAGATCGCGCTTCCGTGCCGCCATGATTCGGATAGCGGTCACCCTGCGTGAGAGATTAGGCGACCAGTCTTGATAGCTGCGGTTCATTGCGCACCTGGATGCACCATCGAGCGACCGCAGACAATTCGGCAGACCTCTTGGTCATCTCGCGCACCCGGGAGCGGACCTCCAGCAGTTTCGCCTTGGCCGCTGGATTGTTGCCGTGAGAGCACTTGGCCTTCGCAGCATAGAAGTCCTCAATTAATCCGTCAATTTTCTGCCAAACTTTGCGGCGCTCCTCGGCTAGGGGAGCATGTTCGTTCAACTTCAGGCGCTTAACTGTCACATTCACACGTTCCTGCTCCCAGTCTGAGGTGTCAGGAGCCGGAATGACCTTACCTTCTTCATCGAAGGCGATCAGCGATACATCGTCATCGTCGATGGGGTCTAGCAGGTACCGGGCTTCCGATTCCTCGCAAGGCGCAGCGTAGCTCGAGCACAGTGAGCCATCCTTTAGCGGAAACCATCCCCCCTTCTTCCGGTTGCCCACATTTCCGCACACCCGGAAATTCATATAGTCGAAGGCCAACCACCAGTAACCGTCGCGCTCCGTACCATCAAGCGCCCTGGCTTCTTTCTTGGGTCGAAAGTGTTCCACATCGTAGTGTGAATACAGCTCCCTCACTTCAGAGAACCAGCACTTTCCACCGGACAGCGCCAACATCCACTCCTTCAGCGCACCCCAATGTGCGCCATTGGCGGCGATCAGCGCGTTGCGCTCACCACGCTTACCCGCAGCTTCCAATGCAGCCATGTCGGCAACAAGCTGCCTCGACTTCGCCAGCCAGGCGTCCCATTGCGCCTGCGTCCAAGGCATCCATCCCGGGATGTCTACGTCAGTCGGCTTCTTATGTTCCAAATCAATGAAAATCACTTGCCGCCCTCCTCACGCAAGATCTCATCAATGATGTCGTCTGCGATACGATCTTGCTCGGCCTGCTCTTCCGGCGTGAGTGTTGGCTTGCGGAACTTTCGATGCTGCGCCATCTTGCGCACGAATAAAGCGTAGTCGGGATCGCGAAAATCGGCAGTTGAAAAGCCGAGATCAGCAAGCTCAGTAGATAGACGTGATAGTTCCGCATCCTCCTCACGCGTGCGTGGTGACATCACAAACAGCTCGTTGCGGCGGAAAAGGCGCCGCTCCGTCTCGATGTCCAGCGTGGACGATAGGCCGAACATCTCGCTCTTGAGTAGCCCGGTCACCCCCATGCCCTGCGGGTGCTCGTCTGGTGTCTCCACTACAGAGCGCTGTCCGTTCCGACGCAGAATGTGCACTTGCTCACGCTTCAAGCTGCCCACCATCATCGGATCATGGGTGGTGATGATGATCTGCGATTCGCCTTGCGTCAGTTGGCCGACGTCTGCGCTCAGCACACCCTCGATGTCATCGAAGTAGCGCAGCTTCCAGATCGGGTTCAGATGCGTATCCGGCTCGTCGAGCAGGAACAGGCAATGGTCTTCCCGGGTGATTCGCATCAAGCCCAGCACTGTGAGCATCTGCAATTCGCCTTCGGAGAGCTGGGTGAAGCTCACCTTACCGCCGTGATCGTCGCGCTTCTTTACAGTGATACGCACCTCGTCGATCAGGTCGCCGATATAAGCCCCTTCGGCATAGCGGAAGAAGCTGTCGGTGCCCCCAACCAGCTCGCCCAACTGCTTGAGCTTGGCGTGGCTGGGCACGAAGAGGTAAAGCTGTTTCTGCTTCTCGGTGCGGCCCCGGAAATCGACCTGCCGCGTGGTTTCCTGTTCAATGGGCGCCCAAGCCACTTGCCAAAGCTTGTCGAGAAACTCGCTAACCACATTGCCGCGCGCATACCAGAAGCGGGGGTCGCCTTCGTTAAGCTCGTTCTCCTCGAATTTGCCCTCGCGGCGCTTGGTGCGCAGGCGGTGCGGCTCCTTCAGCACGAACAGTGCGGACTCCAGCGATTCGATGTGCAGGTTCTTCAGGACCTTCTGAAAGACAGGGTCGTCTGACAGCAGGCAAGCCAGCAGCACCAACTGGCTATGGCCGCCGCGGCAATAGAACAGCCGGCGCAGGCGGTCATCGCCCGCCTGCTTTAGCCGTGCCTCGCGGCGACGCTTGACTTCTTCTACCGCGCGGATGTCGGCGTCGCTGGCAGTGAAGTTCTCCAGCAACTGCTCGGGCAGCACCTCGTCGGTGGTGATTTCCTGCCGCTGGTTGAAGCGGCGCTGATGCTCCTGAAACAAGGCCTCGATGCGCTCGTTGCGGCCGGAGTAGTAGGCAAAAATGTGCGAGGGCAGCAGCTCACGGTTTTTCAGTAGATAACCTTGCGACTCGCTCTTGCCATTCAGCCAGACGAAGGGGCGCTTCTGTTTGGCCGTGTCGGCCTGGATACGCACCGAATTTCCACGGATATCGTATTCCAGCGTGTAGTCCAGCGCGGCATCCCGGTCCAGATCGATGTCGCGGAAGATGGTGATCAACGCCTCGATCAGATTGGACTTGCCGATGCCGTTCTGGCCGATCAGGGAATGGCTGCGAATGGATTTGGTGGTTACGTCTGCGTCCGCGCCAGGAATTGGGGAAAGATGCGTCGCAAAGTCGATCACCAACTCGCGTAAGTTGCGGAAGTGCGGGATGGCTAGATGCTTAAGCTGCATGCTCAAGCGCCCTCTTTTATTTTCATCTTGGCGACTTGAGCACCATCCGGATACTTTTTCGGGCTGTCCGGAGCCCGCGCATCCAGCACGTAGCTCGGGTCGTCAATCCAGCCGTGCGCCACCTCAGTGTTCAGTTGAGCATAGAAAGCATCGATCTCGCCGCCGAATCGCTGCCACAGATCGCGGGCCGACATCGCACCATTGTGGCGGGCCAGGATGGTAGCCAACGGAGCCTGGACCTTCACATCGGGAGGCACACCTAGGCACAACGGGGCGATGAGTTCGGTTTGCGGGGCTTTCACGGGGGTCTCTTCCTCTTGTTCGAGGGTGATGCCGGTGAGGGCTGCGATGGCTGCAGTAGTAAGACGCTCAGCGGTCTTTCCCGCATCACGAAGTTGCTTTTCAAGCTCATCGCAGAGCCGCATAAGTTGCTTCACACGAACAACGATGCGTGCTTGCTCCGGCACAGGTGGAACAGGAATTTCAAGCTGTTTTAGCTTTGCAGCCTTGATGCCTTTTGCCGTCATTCCAGTAGAGTTTCTCTCCAGCAAATCCTGGAATGTTGGCGACAATACGAAATACATTGCACATCGCGTATTCAGGTCTGCAAATGGTTGCAGATCAATAATACGTTGCGCAAGTGCAAAGTTCGGCTGGTCTTCGATCAACGCAACATTTCCGAGCGGCGCTTCCGTTGTGAAGAGGAGATCGCCAATTCTTGGAAAACCGCGCGTCATCCACTCCGAATACGACTTCTCTGATATGTATTCGATTGGCTCTCGATTGAGGCGCCCAGGTCGAACGTTCTTAGCCGTAACGAGAACAACACCACTTTCTGTCTTAGTCGGTGTTTTTCCTCGATAGTCGATGAACTGAAATAGCTCGTCGAGAGAAATTCTTGTCCAATGTTCCGGGACTACGAGATCAAGCTGAATAACATCAGTGGCTCCCGCAGTTTTTCGCTTCATCTCCCCGGATGCCAAACGACGTGCTTTTGCTTCTCGGCTACGCAAGACAAACTGGTCAACAGACTCGTCATCCGGTGATTCTTCGCTTAGATAGCCGGCTACAGCCAAATCGAGAACGGTTGCGCGCAGTGCATCAATATCCTCTGGCTCCCTGAACAAGCGTCCGAAGTTAGCATGTAGCCGTTGCCAGCTGTCTTGCAGCTCGTGCGGACTTTGGGCGCTAACCAAGGCTTTCACGGTGGACTGGCGCAGGGCGTTCTGCAGCTTGCGGCGTTCTTTCTGTTGCGCCTCAAACTGATCGCACAAGGTCATCAACTCATCGACTTTGGCTACGATGCGGGATTGTTCCCTTTGAGGCGGGAATGGGAACAGGGCCTCACGTGCTGAATCAGTGCCAAGCCGAGGGAGGTTCAATCCATAAGTCGAACCGTTGGCATAGGAGATGAAGTAAGGCGACTTCAGATACCAACGCAAATACCCGGCCTCAATGTTTTCGAAAAACGAAATCGGACTGATCTCCGTTGTACAGACGCCAGCAGAGTCGGCTATCAGCACCTTGTCGAGGTAAGGACGCAACTTTCCGTACAGCACAGCCCCAGCAGGAAAGCCATTTTTAGTGCTCTTGAACTTGCGCTCGCGTGCCAGCACCTTGGACAAAAGTTTTGAGGTGCCTTTCTCGATGTCTTCCAGCTCAAGTACCCACGTTTCCTCGTTAACATCCTCGAACTCAATCTTGGGCGAATCACCGTAGTTTGTAACGTAGCCAAGGCGAGTCCACGCCCAGCCGTCTGGCAGAACCCACGGCTGTTCGCCCTTGGCAACTTGCCTTGGATCTAGTTGTCGCTTGATTGCTTTTTGGGCAACTAACGCGTTCCGACGCTCTCTGTTCAGTTCGATCAAGGCACCTGCCGAGGCGTCACCCGGCACGCGTTCCGAAAGTCGACCAGAGATAGCGAGCTGAAGCACCAACTCTCGCAACCGCGCCACGCCCCCCGGCGCATCGGCGATATGCCCAAACTCCGCCAAGAACTGTTGAGCATCCATCAAATGTCCTCGCTGACGAAGTGGTGCGCCAGTGCGGCGGCGAGCTCGTTCTTTAGTCGGTTTTCGGTTTCGTCGATCTGACCGAGCAGGGTCTTGTACTTCTCCAGCAACACGTCGGGATCGTGGCTTTCTTCTTCCGGCGCATTGGGATTCTTCAGGTCCAGGTTGTAGATGGGCCAATAGAGGCGGTCACCAGTGGCTTGGGCGTCGCGGGCTTGCAGGCGCAAGCCTTCGGCTTGCTGACGCAGCATCTCAATCTTGTCCTCCACAGACCGACGCTGTTTGGCGTCGTTCACACCCTTGATGGAGTCGCGCTCACCGCGGATGTGGTTTTCCAGGGCGCTAGCTTCATTGCCCAAGTGCTCGGCGCGGTCCCAATGTGGCTGCGCCGCGGCCTCGGCCTGCTCGCGCTTGGTCTTGAAATCCACCTTCCAGGCGAATTCATTTTCCACGCGGTCGGCAAAGTCGTTGGCCTCACTCCCCCACCAGTCCTGCTCGGGCTTAAACTCTTCGAACCGGATGGGTTTGGTCTTGCTGTAGCTCTTGTAGCCCGCCGGGTACGGGTGCTCGTAGTACCAAATGGTGTCGGTGTGGAAGTGCTCGGTGCCATCGTCCACTACCGTGCCCTTGGTGAAGAACAGCAGGTTGGTCTTGATGGTGGTGTAGGGGGCGAACACGCCCTTAGGCAGGCGCACGATGGTGTGCAGCTTGCAGTCGCGCAGCAGCAGCTTTTTGAGCGTGGCCTTGATGCCGTCACCAAACAAGAATCCATCGGGCAGCACCACGGCGGCGCGGCCGTTTTCCTTCAAGAGCTTCTTGACGATAAGGGCCATGAACATGTCGGCCGTCTCGCGAGTACGCAGGTCGGCGGGATAGTCGCTGCCCACGCCGTCATCCTCATAGCCACCGAATGGCGGGTTGGTGATGACGCAGTCCACCTTGTCGTTCGCGCCCCACTCGTTCCACCCGATAGCCAGGGTGTTTCTGTGCTCGATCTGGCTAGGCACATCGATGCCATGCAGCAACATGTTGGTGGTACACAGCAAGTGCGGCAGTTGCTTTTTCTCGATGCCACGAATAGCTTCTTCGATGGCCTTTTGCTCTTTCGTGCCCGACTTGGTGGTTCGTTGATTTCGCAAGTGGTCGATGGTGGACGTGAGAAAGCCACCGGTTCCACACGCCGGATCAAGAACAATCTCCTTGTCTTTCAACCGCGGATCGACGCGATCCACCATGAACTGCGTAATGGCGCGCGGTGTGTAGAACTCGCCCGCGTTGCCGGCGCCGCGCAGGTCATTGAGCAGCTGTTCGTAGACATCCCCCAGATTGGCGCGCGTCTTGAAGTCGTGAAAGTTAATGGCTTCTTCCAGCTTCTCGACCACGGCCAGCAGCTGGGTGCCGGACTTCATGTAATTGTTGGCGTCCTCAAAGACGCTGCGGATCACCTTGTGCTGGGCGCTGGCATTGGCGTCCAGCTCCTTGAGCGTGGGGAACAGCTCGTTGTTAACGAAACTGATGATCTCGCTCGCCGCCTTCTGCGGGGCCTTCTTGCCGTCTTTACCAGCCACATAGGCGGCCCATTTGCGCCAGCGCATGCACTCGGGCAGCGGGGATTTGTACTTGGGGTTGTCGTCCTCCCATTCCTCTTCGCGCTGGTCGAAGACCTTGAGGAAAAGCATCCAGGTGAGCTGGCCGAGGCGCTGGGCGTCGCCGTCGACACCGTCGTCCTTGCGCATGATGTCTTGGATGGACTTAATTGTGCTGCTGAGGTTCATCTCGTTGTTCTCGTATCACGAGGCCTGAAATAGGTCAGGCCTGTTTCCGTTCGCTCTGGTCGTACAGCGCTTGTTCGAGAGTCTGTACGGCCTGGGTGTATTGTTCGACGCTGCCGAAAATGCCTCGCCGGATCTGCGTCTTGCTGCCGAACTGATCGAAAGGCGGTAATTCCAGCACCTTGGCGTCTTCGATGTCCTGTACGCCGTGGTCGGCAAATTTGTCGAGCAGGGCTTCGAGCACGGCGCGGGCTTGTTCGCCATACTGGCCAAACACATCGCGCTTCTTGACGTTGTTGGCGCGCTCGCGACGGGTCAGCGGCTTCTGGTCGAAGGCGACGTGGGCGACTAGATCGAAGAAGTCGAGCTCGGGGCCGTTGGGCACGGCCTGTTGCAGGACGTCCAGCGGCACGCCGTGGTCGGCCAATTCTTCCAGCACGACCTGCTTGCGCTCGGCGCTGTTCCAGCGGCGCAGGAAATCGGTGAGGCTGCCAAACTCGGCTTGCAAGGCCTTCTTGATACCGTCCTTTAACAGGACGCGGTAATCCTCGGTGATGAGCTTACCGTCGGCACCGAGATACTGCGAACGCTCGACGGCGACACGTACGTTCACGTCGTCGAGCACGTACTTAACCCGACCTTCTCCGCCACCACCGGTAGTGCCACCGAATAGTGTGTCATCGCCGTCCGTCGTATCGGAGCTAAAGGGCGGCGGCTCACGTTCGCCTGTGCCGGACGCGTCAATGGCTTCCGGCGGCACCACAGGGTCATCGGGCTTGGGTTCATAAATCACCACCGGTTCGCCGTCAAAGTCTGGGTCGGCGAACAAGCGCGTGGCGCCCTTGAAATCCATGATGGTGAAGTAGAGTTTCTGATAATCCTCGCGCAGGCGTGTGCCGCGTCCGATGATCTGCTTGAACTCAGTCATCGAGTTGATATTTTGGTCCAGCACGATGAGCTTGCAGGTCTTGGCATCCACCCCAGTAGTGAGCAGCTTGGACGTAGTGGCAATGACCGGATAAGGCTCGTCGTTGTCGATGAAGTAGGAGAGCTGGGCCTTGCCTTCGTTGTCGTCACCGGTGATGCGCATCACGTAGCGTCGGTTGCTGGTCGCAGCTGGAATGACCTTCACCAGCTCCTGACGCATGCGCTCGGCGTGGTCCTGGTCACCGCAAAAGACGATGGTCTTTGCCATCGGATCTGTAGCTCTTAGGTATTCCCAGACCTTGCTGGCCACCAAGCGGGTGCGCTTTACCAGTACCAGATTGCGGTCGAAGTCCTTGGTGTTGTAGAGGCGTTGTTCGACTGTCTGGCCGAGCTTATCAACCTTACCCTTTTCAGGCGTGTAGCCCACTGCATCGACATCGGTGGCAATGCGGATGACCTTGTAGGGTGCAAGAAAGCCATCCTCAATACCCTGCTTGAGCGAGTATGTATAGACTGGGTCACCAAAGTAGGTGCTGTTGCTGGCCTCCTTGGTTTCCTTGGGCGTAGCGGTCAAGCCGAGGTGAGTGGCGCTGCTGAAATAGTCGAGCACGTCGCGCCAGGCGGAATCATCGGCGGCACTGCCGCGGTGGCATTCATCGATCACCACTAGCTCGAAAAAGTCCGCCGGGAATTGGCGGTAGATCTGCTTCCAGTCCTCACTGCCCGTCACGGCTTGGTAGAGCGCCAGATAGATCTCGTAGTTCTTCTTGACCTCGCGATTGGTGACCTTGTGCATCACCTCGCCAAACGGGGCGAAGTCCTGCTGCATGGTCTGGTCGACAAGGATGTTGCGATCAGCCAAGAACAGGATGCGCTTCTTAGCCTTGGCCTTCCACAGCCGCCAGATAATCTGGAAGGCGGTGTAAGTTTTGCCCGTGCCGGTGGCCATGACCAGCAGCACCCGTTGCTGGCCTTTGGCAATGGCTTCGATGGCGCGGTTGATGGCGACACGCTGGTAGTAGCGTGGCTCCTTGCCGCTGCCATCGGTGTAGAAAGGCTGTTCGACCAGCTTGACGGCGGCGGCTTCGGCAAGGCCTTTCCACTGCTGGTAAAGCGGCCACAAGTCATCCAGCGACGGAAATTCGGCGAGCGAGAGTTCGCGCTCGGCGGGTTGCGTCAGGCCTGTGCGGTCATGTAGAAGGAAGCCATCGCCATTGCTGCTAATGGCAAAGGGTGCATCCAACATCTCGGCATAGGCCAAGGCTTGTTGCATGCCATGCCCCAAAGAAAATTTGGCCTGCTTGGCTTCAACAATCGCAATGGGGACATTGGGTCGGGCGTAGAGAACGAAATCAGCGCGCTTGGGGCCGCCTTTGGCGTCAGGGTTTTTGACGCGTGCAGCAAGCTTGCCGCGCACCATCACGCGGCCATCCGTGAGTTTCACCTCCTCACGGAACTGGTCCTGTTGCCACCCGGCCGCCCGAATGGCAGGGGTAATGAACTTGGTGCAGATATCTCGTTCGCTTAGTTCGTGCTTATCCACCCGGTTCTCCCCTCGTTCTGCCGCTGACTCCCCTTGCCTAAAAAATGCCTCGATCAATCACTTGCCGCGGTGGTGTCCTCATCCGGTGCGTATTCCAGAAGATCGGCGACGTTGCACTGGTAGTGCCGACAGATGGCATTGAGAGTCTCAAGATCAATGCGCGCCGAGGTCTCGCGATAGAGACCTGTGACCGTATTACGCGACAAGCCCGTTGCACGAAGCAAGTCGACGATCTTTTCCTTGTTCTCGCCCATCAGGCGCGACAGATGAATTCGAATCACTTACGCACCAGTAGCAATGAGATCAAAAGGGCCACGAAACCGTCAACTAGGTGATGATTTCTATTATCAAGTTTACCATAGTGCACGGATGTGGCCCCTGACCGGCCGGTTCGAAGGTGGAAAATGACAGGAACGTCTATGCGATAGCTCGAAGCCAACAACCGTTCATGGCCGAACATTGCCCGACGTCGGCAAGGCTGCAATTGATTGCAACCGCGCGCGGCCTCCCGCTCCATTGCACTCGACGATCATGAACCCATCGCGATTCGGGGCCGATCGTGCTCTCAGAGCTCAACCTTGCAAGGGAAGAGGGATTACTTGCGCCCCTTGTTTTGCGCGGTCCAGATAGTCCGCCCATTCTTGCATCATCATCCGGCGCTCGCTGAGGAACTTCGTTCGATTGTAGGCGGTGCCAAGGTTGTCGGGTACGCGGTGGGCCAACTGGTGCTCGATCACTTCGGGCTTGACGTGCAACTCCTCGTGGAGGATGGTGCGCGCCATTGCCCGGAAACCGTGCCCCGTAATCTCCGTCTTCGTGTCGAACCCCATTCGTCGCAACGCAGCATTGATCGCGGCCTCGCTCATGGGCTTCCGGAGATCTCGTCCTGGAAAGACATGTTGGCGCTGCCCTGTAAGCTCGCGCAGCTCGCGCAGAATCGCCACGGCTTGCTTGGATAACGGCGTACCGGAATATCTGTCCGCAGTTCTGCAGCGCCCTATGAGCCGTATCGTGTGCGCCGCGCTCCTCGATCCGGCGCAGCACCGTCAACAGTTGAGGGGCGGTGACTTCGGCAACAGGGTGCTTACCGAGCCAGGGGAAGACGTCCCGTTCAAGTCGTTGAATGATCTTGTCGGCATGGCTCGTGGCCCAGCCGGGCGCGTATCGGGCAAACCACTCGCGGGCAATCACTTCGAACGAATTGGCCGTCCGCTCCAGGGTTGCTGATTTCTGGGCCTTCTTGGCGTCGCCCGGATCTACACCGTTCGCCAACTGTTTCCTGGCAGCGTCCCGACGCTCCCGGGCATCTTTCAAACCGACTTCGGGGTAAACGCCTAGGGAGATACGCTTTTCCTTCCCGCCGAATCGGTACTTCAACGCCACCACTTGCCTCCGGCCGTGGCGATCTCAAGATAGAGACCACCGCCATCGAACAGACGAATCGGTTTTTCGCCCGGCCTTGCGCTCTTGATTTTGACGTCGGTGAGGGCCATACAGCACCTCCTGGGGGCAAGTGCTGGCGGGGGCAGGTGAGTTATCCCTAATGTTGCCCCCGTCTACACCAGGATTTAAACGGATGACAAAGGATAGTATAGGCGACAAAAAACCCCGCGAGCCTTACTGGCTGCGGGGTTTCAGGATACAGTCGGATGACCGCGAAAAATGTTATTGGTGGAGCGGAGGAGGATCGAACTCCCGACCTTCGCATTGCGAACGCGACGCTCTCCCAGCTGAGCTACCGCCCCAACAGACAACCATCATACACATGCATTTCCGCGCTTGGCAACAGGGCTTGCGTCACCCCCGGCGCGTCACTTCGACGGCGCGCCGGCCAGCACCCATTCGACCACGGAACGCAGATCCGCGTCGCTCAGGCGCGGGTGCGCCGGCATCGGAATCGCGCCCCAGACGCCGGAGCCGCCGTCCTTCACCTTCTTCGACAGCTTCGCAACGGCCTGCGGATCGGACTTGTAGCGGGCGGCGATGTCCTTGAACGACGGGCCGACGAGCTTGCGGTCCACCGCGTGGCAGCCCATGCACGCATTGCTGCGCGCGACCTTCAGGCCGTCGCCGACGTCCGCGTGCGCGGTGCCGAGCGCACCAGTTGCGAGCGCCGCGGCCGCGGCGCCCTGCACGAACCACTGCCTGATTCTGATTTGCATCGACTTCATTGCGGCGTTGCCTTCGGGTTGCCCGGATGCACGCTCGACGAATTCGAGATCGGCGCGGGCGGTTGCAGCGGGGCGGACTGCACCGATGCATCGGGCACCGCACCGACCGTCGCGGCATCCGCGGGCGCCGCGGCGGCCTGCGCGTCGGACGCAGTGCTCGGCGACGCAGCCTGCAACGCCTGCGCGTCCTGCGGCTTGATGTACTGGAACACCTTCACGACCTTCTCGACGCCCGGCACCTGGCTCGCCGCAGCCGCGCCGCGGTTGCCTTCGTCGACCGTCACGAGACCCAGCAGGTAGATGTTGCCGCGCTCGCTGACGACCTTGTAGTAGTTCGCCGACAGCCCCTTCGTCGCGATCAACTCGGACTTCACGCGCCCTTCGAGGTACGAGTCGTTCGCGCGCGACGACAGCGACGATGCCGGCTCGACCGACAGCTCGTTGACGATCGCGCTCACGTTGTTGATGCCGCGCACGATTTCCTCGGCGCGCTGCTTCGATGCGTCGTTCGGCACTTCACCCGTCAGCAGCACGCGGCGGTTGAACACCGTGACGTTCACGTGCGACTGGTCCGGCAGCCCGTTGTTGATCTGCGTGAGCGACTTGACCTGGATCTCGCGATCCTCGGTCTGCGCGCCGAGCGTACGGCGATCGGTCGCGATCAGCGCGCCGCCGCCGGCCGCCGCACCCAGCACGCCGAGCACGCAGCCCTGCAGCGACATCGCGAGGCCCGCCGTCAGCGCGGCGAGCAACGTGGTTCTGACGAGCGTCTGTTTGACGCGGCTTTGATTCATCGACGGCTCTCCTTCGTTCAATCCTCACCCAGCAGCATCGCGTCGATGCCGTCGCACAGGCAGTGGATGGTCAGCAGATGGACTTCGTGGACGTGCGCCGCACGCGAGGCGGGCACGCTGATTGGAATATCGGTATCGGACAGCGCGGCCGCGACAGCGTGGCCGTCACCGCCCGTCAGCGCGACGACGGTCATCTCGCGCTCGTGCGCCTCGTCGATCGCGGCAAGCACGCGCGGCGACGCGCCGCTCGCGTCGAGCACCAGCAGGATGTCGCCGGTCTGCCCGAGCACGCGCACCTGCTGCGCGAACAGCTGATCGGCAGCGGCTGCGCCGGTGAGGCCGCCCTGCGACGCATCGGTGGCCAGCGCGATCGCCGGCAGGCCCGGACGCTCGCGCTCGAAGCCGCCGACGAGCGACACGGCGAGGTAGTGCGCGGCGGCGGCCGACAGGCCGTCACCGCATGCAACGATCTTGTTGCCGTTCGCCAGCGCGGCGAACATCGCGTCGACCGCGGCTGCGATCGGCAGCGACAGCGCATCGGCCGCTTCGGCGTGAAGCGCGGCGCTGTCGCGAAAATGTTGCTGAATACGTTCGACTGACATCGATTCCTGGTGAACTGGGCGCGTGGCACGCAGCACGCAACGTCATGGGTGCGGCGAGTTTACCGCACTCCGGCACCGTCTCCAGCGGTATGGCAAGAACTCTTTACATCTCGTCACAGCTCGCGGCTACACATCGTCGGCACGAAATGCGTCATGCAGCCACTCGAGCCGGCCGGCCTCGAACGCGACGACGTCGAACCGGCACGCGGCGCCCTTGCCGTGCCGCACCCAGAAATGAAGCGCGGCCTTGACCAGACGACGCCGCTTGCGCCAGCCGACGCTCGCGGCCGCGCCGCCGTGCCGAGTGCTGCGCCGCGCGCGCACCTCGACGAACACGAGCGTGCCGTCGGGCGTGCGCATCACGAGATCGAGCTCGCCGCCGCGCATCGTCACGTTGGCCGCGACGAACGCGAGACCGCGGCGTTCGAGGAACTGCCGCGCACGCTGCTCGAACGTCGCGCCCACCGATCTGGATCCCGCCGCGCCGGAAAAGTTGCCGCCGCCGGGCGACAAACCGTGCCCGCTACCCGGCGCGGCCGGCGCCGCGTGGCACAATGCCGTCCTTGTTCCGCTTGCGCCGCGATTGCGCGCATTGCCTGCCATGACTGCCCTCCTCGAACTCGCGCAAACGCAGCACTACCCGGACGCCGCGCTCTACGTGGTCGCGACGCCGATCGGCAACACCGCCGACATCACGCTGCGCGCGCTGCACGTGCTCGGCCTCGCCGACCGCATCGCGGCCGAAGACACCCGCAACACGGGCCAGCTGCTGGCCCGCTACGGCATCTCGAAACCGCTCGTCGCCGTGCACGAGCACAACGAACGCGAAGCGGCGCTGCGCGTGATCGAACTGCTGCGCGCCGGCGAACGCGTCGCGTACGTGTCGGACGCCGGCACGCCCGGCATTTCGGACCCGGGCGCGCGGCTCGTCGACGCCGTGCGCGCGGCCGGCTTCCCGGTGATTCCGCTGCCGGGCGCGAGCGCGGCCGTGACCGCGCTGAGCGTCGCGGGCGACTGGGCCGGCGCGTTCACGTTCGCGGGCTTCCTGCCGCCGAAGGCGAAGCAGCGTGCGAACGCGCTGCAGGCGCTCGCGCGGCACCCGTACGCGCTGGTGTTCTATGAAGCGCCGCACCGGATCGCCGACACCGTCGCCGCCCTCGCCGACGCGTTCGGCCCCGCGCGCCGGCTGCTGATCGCACGCGAGCTCACCAAGCTACACGAGCAACTGTTCCAGGGCACCCTGGCCGAAGGACAGAGCTGGCTCGACGGCGATGCGAACCGGCAGCGCGGCGAGTTCGTGCTGGTCGTCGAAGGCGCGCCGGCCGACAGCGGCGAAGCCGACGACACCGCGCACGACGCGCTGCTCAAGCTGCTGCTGGAAGAAGTGCCGGTGAAGAGCGCGGCGAAGCTCGCGGCCGCGCTGACGGGCGCGTCGCGCAACACGCTGTATGCGCGCGCGCTCGTGCTGAAGGAAGGCTCGAACGAAGACTGACGGGCGAGCGCGGGCGGCACGCGCCGCCCGACCCGCGAAAACGCAAAAGGGCTGCCCGAAGGCAGCCCTTTTTGCATCAGCGGACGAACCGCCGCGTTACTTCGTCGATAGCGACGCGAGCATTTCGTCGCGTGCTTCACGTGCTTCCTGCGGCGACAGCCCTTCGATCTTCACGCGACCCGTGCCGGAGTGCACGAGACCGATCATCCTGGCAGCGGCATACGACAGGTCGAGCACGCGGCCGCGCTTGTACGGCCCGCGATCGTTGACCTTCACGACGACCCACTTGCCGGTCGACGAATTCGTCACCTTGATGTACGAGGACAGCGGCAGCGTGCGGTGCGCGGCGGTCAGCGCGTTCATGTTGAAGCGCTCGCCGTTCGCGGTGCGCCGGCCGTGGAAATCCCGGCCATACCACGATGCCCGGCCCGTCTGGCGGAAGTCGGACACGTCCTTGCCGTCGATCGGCTCGGCGTCCGCCAGCGACGACTTCTTCGCGTCCTTGCTGTCGGCAGCCGGCATCGACGCCAGCGCGGAATCGAAACTCAGTTGCTGCTTGTCGTCGTCCGCCTTGGCGGCCGCGGCCGTCTTGCTGACCGCGCTCTTCTGGTTGATGCTGCTGGTCGTCTGGCTGGATGGCACCGCACAGCCCGTCAGCGCGAAAAATAATGCAATGGTCCCGAATCGAGTCGGAAAACGTAAATTCATCGACGTGTCGCCTTGTGGTTCGGGCCGCACCGATACAACGCTGCTCAACAACGCGGATACACGGCCCGGACGGCAAATGCGGGCACGCCCCGCTCGGATGCGAGCAGGCGGCTAGCATGGGCGCGGCTTTCGTCTGTGCCGCAACCGTCCTGATTAGTTTTCACGTCTGGCGCAACCTGTCCCCGGCAGCCTGACCAGACCCCACATGCCGCCATCGAACATGGCTTTCACGTTCGCGCGCGTCGCGTACAGCCAACGCACAGGAACGGCGGCACAGGCCTCATCCGGCGGCGCGGCAGCAGGGCCGCAGACGGGCGCGCAGCACCCGGCCGGACAAGACGTGAGCACCGAATGCCCGGTGCTGGATACACCGCCGGACTCCCCGGCGGTCGATGCTTGACGGTGAATTCGATGCCCTCATTTAACGGGGTCGAAACACCAGCGAATTGCGTGAAATTCACGCGCAATGGGCGGCATTATACATAAATCAAAACGTCATCTCGAAAAGGCGCCCGCCCGGACCATTGATTCTCTCTATGGCGGCAACAATCGGGATGCTCCGGGATTGCCCGCACGCGTGCGTCCGACGCTGCACCGCACGAGCGGCGGGCCGCGCGCGCGACCGGTACAATCGCTCCTTTTAGCCGCCGGTGCCTCCATGAAAGTCACGCTCATTCCGGTCACGCCGTTCCAGCAGAACTGCTCGCTGGTCGTCTGCGAAAAGACCGGCCGCGCCGCCGTCATCGATCCGGGCGGCGATCTCGAACGGATCGAAGAGGAGATCGCGCGGCAGAACGTGCAGCTCGAGAAGGTGCTGCTCACGCACGGCCACATCGATCACTGCGGCGGCGCGAAGGCGCTCGCGACGCACTACGGCGTGCCGATCGTCGGGCCGCAGGAAGACGAGCGCTTCTGGATCGAGCAGCTGCCGACGCAGAGCCAGCGCTTCGGCTTCCCGGCCGCCGAAACGTTCGAGCCGGACCACTGGCTGAACGACGGCGACACCGTGCAGGTCGGCGACGAGACGCTCGAGGTCTATCACTGCCCGGGCCACACGCCCGGCCACGTCGTGTTCTTCAGCCGCGCGCATCGCGTCGCGATCGTCGGCGACGTGCTGTTCGCCGGCTCGATCGGCCGCACCGATTTCCCGCGCGGCAACCATGCGGATCTCGTGCGCTCGATCAAGGAGAAGCTGTGGCCGCTCGGCGACGACGTCACGTTCGTCCCAGGCCACGGCCCGGTGTCGACCTTCGGCGACGAGCGCCGCACGAATCCGTTCGTGTCCGACAAGGTGTTCGGATGAACCAGACCGCCATTCCCGAAATCTACGTCAGCACCGACGTCGAGGCCGACGGCCCGATTCCCGGCCCGCACTCGATGCTGAGCTTCGCATCGGCCGCCTATACCGAGGACAAGCAGCTGATCGCGACGTTCTCCGCGAACCTCGAGACGCTGCCCGGCGCTCACGCCCATCCGGTGCAGGAAGCGTGGTGGAAGACCGAACCGCAAGCGTGGGCCGCGTGCCGGCGCGACCTGCAGGCGCCCGAGGCCGCGCTCGTCGCGTACGTCGAGTGGGTCGAGGCGCTGCCGGGCAAGCCGGTGTTCGTCGCGATGCCGGCCGGCTTCGATTTCACGTTCATGTTCTGGTACATGATGCGCTTCACCGGACGCTGCCCGTTCTCGTGGTCGGCGCTCGACATCAAGACGCTCGCGTTCGCGATGACGGGCCTGCCGTACCGCAAGGCGATCAAGCCGCGCTTTCCGAAGCACTGGTTCGACGATCATCCGCACACGCACGTCGCGCTCGACGACGCGATCGAGCAAGGCACGCTGTTCTGCAACATGCTCGCCGACCTGCGCCGTCAGCAGGCAGCGCTCGCAGGCCTCGCGGTGTCCGATACCGACCGGTCGGAACAGGCGGGGGCGGGACAAAATCCCACGGATCCGCGCGCAAATTAGAGAATCCCGCTCACCGGCACGCCGCCAGATTGCCTTTCCTTTCCCGGCCCTCTAACATTGAGCATGTTGTAGCTGCCGCATGGAGGCGCAGGTGACGCTCGATTCCTTTTCGCAAAAAATCCTTCGCCTGTTGCAGCTCGACGCGCGCCGTTCCGTACAGGAAATCTCCGACCAGGTCGGCCTGTCGAGCACACCGTGCTGGCGCCGCATCAAGGACATGGAACAGTCCGGCGTGATCCAGCGCTACACCGCGCTGCTCGATCGCGAGAAGCTCGGCCTGCACGTGTGCGCGCTCGCGCACGTGCACCTGACCCGCCACAACGAAGGCGGCGTCGAGCAGTTCGAGCGCGAAATCGCGACCTGCCCTGAAGTCACCGAGTGCTACAGCACGACGGGCGAAGCCGATTACATCCTCAAGATCGTCGCGCCCGACATCAAGGCCTACGACGTCTTCCTGCACGAACGGATCTTCAAGATTCCGGCCGTGTCGCAGGTGCGCACGAGCGTCGTGCTGCGCGAAATCAAGTTCGACACGCAGTTGCCGCTGTAACGCGCGGCCCGCGGCCGCCTGCGCCGCTCACGGCTGCGCGGGCAGCCCGCGCGTGAATCCGATCCGGCGCGCGCCGAACTGGCGCTTGAGCGTGTCGACATCGAGCCGGCCGGCCAGCGCCGCGTCGGTGTCGCCCGCGCCGGCGTCCAGCGTCACGTCGATCTCGAGCCCCGTACTCAGGTAGTGCAGGTTGATCGCGGCCGGATGCAGCCCGCGCTGCGCGAGCGCGGCCTCGAGCCGTGCCGCGATCTCGGCGCGCGGCGGCAACGCGAGCGCCGGACGGCGCGCCACGTCGTTCTCGGGGTCGACGTGGATCAGCGCGTCGAGCACGCGCGGGTCGCGCAGCACGCGCGCACGCGCGGTTTCCGCGATGTAGTGCCCTTCGGATACGGAGATCATCGGATCGACGAGGATGTGCGCGTCGACGAGCGCCGCATCGCCCATCTTGCGCGTGCGCAGCTCGTGCACGTCGCGCACGCCCGGCGTGGCCACGAGCAGCGCGCGGATCTCGGCCGACGCGGACGTGTCGAGCGCGCGATCCGACAGGTCCTGCAACGCGTCATAGCCGAACGTCCAGCCCATGCGCGCGACCATGAAGCCGACGATCGCGGCAGCGATCGGGTCGAGCAGGCGTACGCCGGCGAGGCTGCCGACGATGCCGATCGCGACGACGAGCGACGATGCGGCGTCCGAGCGCGCATGCCACGCGTTCGCGACGAGCATCGCCGACCGCACGCGCCGCGCCTCGCGCAGCATGTAGCGGAACAGCGCCTCTTTCGACACGAGCACGGTCAGCGCGACGATCAGTGCGGAGAAATGGACGGCCGGGATGTTCTCGAGGTTCACGAGACGGTTGCCTGCGCGCCAGAGCATGCCGATACCGACCGCGATCAGGATCGCGCCGAGGAACAGCGATGCGACCGTCTCGTAGCGGCTGTGTCCGTAATTGTGATCGGCATCCGGCGATGCACCACTATGGCGATTCGCAACCAGTACGACAAAATCCGAGATCAAATCGGAAATCGAATGGACGCCATCGGCAATCAATGCCTGCGAATGCGCAACCACACCCACGGCGATCTGAAACGTCGCAAGCACCACATTCAGCACGATACTGACGAGGGTGCTCTTGCGCGCCACCGTGTGCTTATCCGCGCTTTGCGCGTCGCCAGAAAACGTGGACATGAAATACGAGATATCGGTTGGGATATGGAATTCTATCAAACGGCGGCCGCGAGGCATTCGAGTAACACGAAATTTTCCATTTAAATCAACCGCTTATGCGAACGGGTCGCATTTTCATTCACGCACGCTTTCTGACATTTTCATGACAATCGCGCAACCACTCGGATGCCACAATGCAAAAAGCCGCGCTCCTCGACGGACACGCGGCTCTTTTTGAGGCGACGACTTAAACAGATGTTTAAATCGTGAACTGTTCGCGGTTCTTGCCGGCGATCCAGCGCGGCGGCTTGCCGCGGCCCGACCACGTCGCGCCCGTTTCAGGATCGCGGTACTTGGCGGCCACGCCTGCGCGCGGGCGACCCACCTTGCCTGCCTTCGCGCGGTTGAGGCCGAGTTCGGCGAGCGAAAAGCCGTAGTCGGCAATTTTCTGCTTCACGTCATTCAGCACTTCGGCGTATTCGCGCGACTTCGCTTCTTCGATTTGCTTCTCCAGCTTTTCCCGCTGGGCCAGCAGGTCCTTGTAAGAAGACATAGTTTCCCTTTCTATATGATCAATGGCGCCGGTCTCAGCCAGCTCACCATTCATGGAATATTTGTGCCTCGGATTTTCGAAGGCAGAGATTAGCACAAAAAAGATTTGATAGAAGCGGGATTCATGGAAATCCCGAGACCAATTGTAATTCACGCATGTCATTTTGACCGGCAACGGCCTTTTCTCAAATTTTCATGCGCTTGCATAGAGATTAGGACATTACCGATTCCGGTAATAGGGCTATCAACATACGCAATTACCCTGCATTCTGGAAAATCAAACCTTTCATCCCGCGACAGGTTTGGTTAAATCGTATGGCGTGGTTCGCCGTACAGACAAATCGGCATGCGCGGCGTCACGTCACATCCGCCGCGCATGCGATTAACCGCTCGCGCAGCGCGCCGGCGTCGCCCGGCAGCGGATCGAACGGCGTGCGGACGCGGCGGCCGTCGCAGCGCCAGTCGGCGCCGTGGCGGTCGACGCCGAGCAGGTCGAGCCCGTCGCGGCGCGCGCCGCTCGATTCGTACGCGTCCCACAACGCCCGCTCGTCGTCGAATCCGAGCGGCGGCAGTGCGTCGAGGCTCGTGCCGTCCACCCAGCCCATCCGGCCGAACCCGCCGATATAGCGCAGCCGCTCGATGTCGAGCGCCCAGAACGCGAAATCGCCGAGCGCGAGATAGCGCGCGGCGTCGGGCTCGTAGCGCGTATAGCGCGCGGCGACATGCGGATCGTCGCCGAGCGGCACGAAGCGGCCGAGCAGCGTCGCGCGCTCGGCGTTCAGCACGTCGCCGCCCGGCGCGTCGACGACGAGAAAGCCCGCGCGCGGATCGGCGGCGAGGTTGCGCGTGTGCTCGGCGAGGCCGCTCACGAGGATCACGGGCCGATGATTCGCGTCGGGTGCGAACGGCACGACCGTCGGATACGGAAAACCTTGCGGGTCGCGCGCGTGGGTCGCGAGCGTGCCCAGCGCGCAGCGGTGCAGCAGGTGCAGGGCAAGGGCGGGATCGATGTTCACGGTGACTCCTGCGGTCGGAAGGACTGGGCGGCAAGGATGGCGAAGGCGCGCAGCACGGGCAAGCTTCGGGGTACGCCGCCTGCGCATCGATGTTACCCGCGGCGGCGGCCGCCCGGGCATCGGCCGGATGGCTGATGCGGGTGGCGTGGGTGGCGTGGGTGGCGTGGGTGGCGTGGGTGGCGTGGGTGGCGTGGGTGGCGTGGGTGGCGTGGGTG